>NZ_JABMCA010000090.1:0-34506 GCF_014706005.1 Actinomadura sp. RB99
CACGATCGGCACCTTCATCGACGGCTGGAACGACCGCTGCGAACCATTCTCCTGGACCAAAGACGCCGACGAGATCATCGCCAAAATCAAACGAAAAGAAACTATTCGAGCGAAACACTAGGGTCGCGCCTCAGCATGCGGCGGCGTCGTTCGCCCCGACGTCAAGCCGTTCCTGGGAGCCCGCAGAGGTCCGTGCCAAGTCGCACCGGTCGTCAAGCAGTTCGTCAGGCATGCAGCTCGCCCGGGAGCGAACACGGAAGCCAGCCGAGCATAGGCAGCAAGATGCCACGTAAGCACCAGAGAGCCCTGGTCATCTTCATGATTACCAGGGCTTTTCTTATTTCCGCCCAGAGACGGCGGAGAGGGGCTCGCCCCCCGCGCGGGCCAGCCCTGATCTCTTGACCGCGGGCCACCATGGGCCAACTGACTGGACTCCCCTCGTCGCGGCCACACACCATCATACCGTTGATCCACCAAGCTTTTCGACAATCACAGGAGTCAAGTTGTCTACGGTCCCGAACGTTCGCGAAGACGACGCCGCAGAGAAACTTCTAGAAACAACCGAAAGGCAGTCGAAATAAAGCAGGCGATTCACAGGGCAAGGCCGGCGCGCTTCGTTTTCCTATCGATCTGGACGATAACGGCCGCCATACTTCCCGCCGCTATTCTGGTTAGCATATTCACATGAGGTAATATCGATCTAACAAGAGCCAACATGGCCTGCATTCCAGTTGCGGCACTTCTAGCACTGGCTTCCACAATTCGGGGTACGCGAACTACAACGATGAATTGACGGATTGGGATGCGGAGTACATTGAGCCTTTTTCAGCGTGTTGTGGTCATCGCGGAGTTGCAGGGTGTGGATGGCCTTGGCGATACGACCGGCACGATAGGGGCGGCAGCGCAGCTTCCGCAGGATTCGCCATGACTTGAGCTGGGCGTTCGCTCGTTCGCCTGGCCCGCGCGGCTTGGCGTGTGCAGCTTGGCGTGTGCACGGTTCGCCTCCTGCGCTTCGGGCTTGTCGCGTCCCTTGTAGGGCGTGAGGACGTACGCGCCGGCGCCCTGATACGCCTTGTCGGCGAGCACCACCAGTCCGGTGGCCGCCAGTGCCCGGACGGCGCCCCGGATCCGGGCGGCCGCCAGGTCGTGGACCGAGCCGCGCAGCGGTCCCGACACCCACAGCAGAGCACCGTCTGGAGCGGCGATCACCTGGAGGTTCATGCCGTGGCAGCGGTGCTTGCCCGAGTAGTACGGCCGGTCGGCGGTGACCCGGTCGATCGCGATCAAAGTGCCGTCCAGGACCAGGTACGGCAGTCCGTCCCTGACCGCTTCGGCCAGGGCGGCACCGAGTTTGGGTGACCGGGCGGCCAGCGCGTCGGCGGTCTCATTGACATAGCGCCACGCAGTGCTGGTGGAGACGGTGAAGCCCGCACCCAGTTCGGCAAAGGTCTCGCTTTGCACAGGTGGACCAGGGTCATCAACGCCTGCAGGCCGGGTGGCAGCGCCCGGCGCTTGCTGCCGATCTCCTTGCGGTGCCGACCGACGACGCCGGTGGCGTCAGTCAGGGTCTGGCATGACAACGGCAGCGAAGCACGATACAAAAGCATGCGGAGCCCCTGGTGCGGACGAGGGATGGTGAGAGATCAACCGTCCTACCAGGGGTTCCTTGACGTTCCGGGGCAGCCACACCGACCGCGACCATCATGTGATCAGCAGGCACAGCACCGCTGCCGAAAAAGGCCCATTGAGACACGTCTATCGCGAAGAACTTCCGAAAGCCATAAAAAGATACCGAGCTGGGCAGAAGTATTATCGGCGGGTACATAATTTTCTGCAATCGCCAACGGAAAAGCACACCTCGCTAGCCTTGGTCTTTCGTGGGCGCTGGAGGAGGGAAGGCCGGATACCCGCGGCCCGAGGGCGGGCATCGAGCCCGTCACCCACCTGCTGCTCGAAGTCGCGCCTCCGCCATCGCGCGTCGCCGCCGCCGTCCGCGCCATCGCGAAGAAAGGCCGCCTGGAGGACGGGGTCGCCGAACACGCTCACTACCCGGCCGAGTTGCAGCCGCTGTACGGGCAGCCGCCGACGGCCTCGTCCAGGTCGCCGCCGACGCGCTGAAGGCGAAGGGCGCCGCTCTCCAGGGCGTGCCAATGAAGCCGGCTGCGGGCGACGGCGTCCTCGTCGAACACGTCCGCCCGGCCGTCGCCGCGGTGTACGCGAAGGTCCAGAGCGGCTGGCCGTCGGCTCGGCGCCGAGCGTGGACCGCTTCGCCGAAATGCTCTGGGCGGGCCGCAAGAAGGCGCTCGGCCCCGACGGCGGCCGGTCCCTCGTGGAGACGCCCGCCACATTGAGGGCCAGTTCCGCCGCTTCGCCGCGGCGGTCGCTCAGCAGCTCGTCGCAGAGCGCGGCCGCGACCCGGCACCGCAACGCCGAGCCGACCGTTCGCAGGGAGGCCGCCGACGAAGCCTTCAGGGACATGGTCCAGGTCAATGGCGGGATCGTACGCGAGGACGCCCAGATGCACGTGACCCGCATCATGGCCACGCTCCGCGGCGCCGATACTCCCAGCCGACTTGCATACGACCGGCTCCACGCCGAGCTAGACCAAGCGCGCGCCCAGGCCGAGATTGGCAAGCTCAAGGACCAGCCCGACGCCGTCCACTTGCTGATCGGCGAGGCATACGGAGACGCGGCCGCCGACATCCAAGCCGGCGGTCCCGCGCAAGTCCGGAGCCGTCCACCTCGGCGTGCTCGGCCGTGTTCCTCATCACCCCCGATACGACGCGACAGACGATCTAGGTACGATCCAGATGTGACGTCTCCGCAGGTCCCGATTGGACCACCTGCTCGGGTTGCACCCTCTGCCCCCGGGTCGGTATTCGGCCGTCTGAAGGTGGCGATCGCCTTCGGATCTATATGGCTCATTGTTGGTGCGTTTTTCTATGTGGTTATATCCACTGTCGACCACAGTAACCACCACCTCTACGCCGTGCTCGATAAAAGGGGGGTCCACGCAAGGGCAACCGTAACGCGTACGGCTCCCAACGATCACAACACGGTGTACTACACTTTCACAGTCTCGGGAACGATCTACTCTAGCTCGGACCTCGCAGACCCACCGAATCCCGACGCATCGCACCTGCATGTCGGGGACCAGATCCAGATCGTATACGACATCCGAGACCCACACCTTTCGTGCGCATGCGACCCACATGCCGAGAAGCCATACGATCAACTTTTCCCGGTCATCGTCGCCCTGTTCTCGGCGACTTTCTTTGTGGGCATATATATGGTCTCGTGGATTCTGCGCCGAAACCGTCAGATTTCAGGAGTAAGCCACGAATCCCCCTATATGCAGCAGTTGTCGGTTCCAATACAGCCGGATGCGCGACCCCGACCTCTGAAAAGCAGAAAACCCCCGCCTTTATGGCCCAAAGACGGGGCGTGAGCGCGGCTCCGTTCTGTACGGCCAGGCCGCCCCGGCGAGGAGTTCACCGTGCGTTGACCTCCACGTAGTCGGCGCGGACGGCCTCCTCGGCAGTCTGTCCCACCTCGGCGCGTCTCTCGTTAGCCTCGATCTTGCGTGTTGCTGGTCAGGCCGCGTAGCGGCCTGACCAGCGTGTGTTTCCTGCCGGCTGATCAGGGCGGTGGCCCGGATGTCGCTCCGGGTGGGCGGGGTTCCACGGGCCCTTGTGGTCTCCTTCCTGGGTTGCCGGGCCGTGTTGGTGCTGGTCATCCGGGGTTGGGCAGTGCCGCAAGGCAGGCAAGTGCGTGGGTGATGATGCTGGTCCAAGGCCAGTGTTTGGGCAGGCGCAGGATGTGGCGGACCCACAGCACCAAGATGCTGCGGGACATGCATTCGATCCTCAGGAGGGCCGTAGCGCGAGCTCAGGCCCGCGACAAGGTCAAGAGGGACGTCGTCCTGCTCTGCGAGGTCCCTCGCGGGAAGGGCGGGCGCCGCTCGAAATCGCTGTCGTTCAACCAGGCCGTGGCGCTGCTGGAAGCCGCCGAAGCGAGCGGTAAGGCGACATGAACGCCTACATCGTGCTCTCGTTGCTGAATGGACGCTGGCGGCGCCTTCCCGCTCCCCGTGACCGCTACGTCTTCCCGGCCGCGGACGGCGGCGAGCGGGACCACATGAGCGTCCTACGAGGCTTCCGGAGGGTGGCGGCCCGCGCCGGCCTGAAGCCGGACGCCTGGAGACCGCGGGAGTTGCGGCAGCACCCGCGTGACGGAAACCGTCTACCGGCACGAGCTTCGGCCGGTCCTGGAGGACGGGGCCACGGAGATGGATCGCATCTTCCCGGGCATGATCAGCGATCGGTAGTCAGGCAGTAGGTCAGGCACAAAGCATCAGGGCCCGGTTCGTTGATCCGAACCGGGCCCTGACCTGCGATTATGCACCCATAGGGAAGCTCCCGCGATTGGACTCGAACCAATAACCTGCCGGTTAACAGCCGGCTGCTCTGCCGATTGAGCTACGCGGGATCGTGCGTCCGGCGGGGCCTCGGCCCCTGCCAGCGCGTCTAGGTTAGCGCATGTGCGGGGCTGTTCGCGCACGCGTCGCGGGTGGGGGCGGCGTTCTCGGGTATGGAGTGTGGACGATCGGCCCCCAAAGGGAGTTGAACATGAAGTCGCGCATGATGTTCATGGCAGGCGCCGCGATCGGCTACGTCCTCGGGACGAAGGCCGGACGGGAACGCTACGAGCAGATCAAGCGCCTCTCGCGGCAGGTGTCGGAGAACCCCAACGTGCAGGAGGCCGCGGGCATGCTGCGCGCCAAGGGCGGCGAGTTCGCCGGTGCGGCGCGGGAGAAGGCCGGCGAGATGGCCTCGACCGCGAAGGAGAAGGTGCCGCAGCAGAAGTCCGGCCGGCACCAGGCCGAGGACGAGCCGAAGGTCTATCCGGGCTAGAGGCCCGTCTGGCGGCGCAGGGCCTCGAGGACCTGCTCGGCCTGGGCGCGCAGGCCCGGGTCGTCGGGGTCGAGGCCCGCGTCGAAGACGAACGTCCAGCGCACGTCCCCGCCGGTGGCGGGGCGCCGGCCCGCTATGCGCACCTTCCCGCCCCCGGGGAGGTGCGCTTGGTGGGTCACCGCGATGGTGGCGGTGACGCGTTCCCGGACGGTCTCGGGGACGGAGCCGGGCTCGGTGAGGCGGACGTGGTGCTCCGCGCCGCCGGAGGTCTCCTCGACGTGCAGCCAGCCGTCCTTCCAGGTGGCCTGGTCGACGCGCTCCCACGGGATGCGGACGAAGCCGCCGGACGGGGCCGGGACGTGCAGGGCGGCGGTGGTGGCGACCACGTGGGAGCCGCCGCGGGTGGGGGCGGACGCGAGGACGCGCTCGCCGCGTTCGATCGTGAGCGCGTCGCGGACCGCGGAGGGCAGGTGGCCCCGGAGTAGGCGCATGCCCCCACGGTAGGCGATCAGGCGGCCTGCGGGGCGCGGCGGGCCCCGAGCAGGTCGAGGACGAGAGCGGCGGACCAGGAGTAGTCGTGGCTGCCGCGTCCGGTGCCGTCGAAGGGGTCGAAGAACTCGCGGAACCCGGACTGGCGGACGAGCCGCATCGTGGAGCCGTACAGCAGGTCGGCGACGACGGGGAGGCCGTGGGCGAGGGCGCCGTACCAGATCAGCCAGTTCGTGCTGACCCAGGTGGGGCCGCGCCAGTAGCCGCCGCGGTCGAAGGCGGGCGCCTGGATGTCGCAGGTGGGGACGGGGTATCCGGCGGCGCCCGCGAACCGGGCGGACAGCAGCAGGTCGACGAGGTTGCGGACGTGCGCGGCGGGCAGCTCGGGGTCGAGGAGGGGGCCGAAGGAGCCGGCGGTGATGACGGGCAGGAGCCGGTCGTCGCGCAGGTCGCGGGCGCGGAAGCAGCCGGTGTCGGCGTCCCAGAGGCGGTCGAGGAGGGCGGCGTGGACGCGCTGCGCGGCCTCCAGGTGCGGGGCGGGGTCGGCGCCGACGATGCGGGCGACCTCGGCGAGGGCGTGCGCGGAGGCGAGGAAGGTGGCGTTGACGAGCGGGTCCTCGACCGCGAACGGGTGGGATTCGCGCAGGTAGTCGGGCCGGTAGCCGGCCTCGCGCATGAGGGCGACGAGCCGGACGTAGCGGTCGTAGTCCTCGCCGGTGGGCAGGGCGCGGGAGCGGTGGGCGGGCGCGTAGGCGCTGGGCGGGAGCTGGAGGGCGCCGAGGGGACGGTCCCAGGCGGGGCTGTTGTCGAGGCCGGACTCCCAGGGGTGGCAGATGGCGATGAGGCCGCTGGAGCCGAGGTCGCGGGCGGTGGTGAGGTAGCGGTGCTGCGCGGCGAGCATCGGGTAGAGGCGGGTGAGGAAGCCGCGGCTGCTCTCCCCGTCGGGGGCGCATTCGTGCAGGCGGAGGGCGACGAGGGCGTGCACGGGCGGCTGGGTGAGCCCGGAGGTCTGGACGCCGCGGGGCGCCGCGCGCTGCTCGGTGCTGCGCCACAGCTCGGGGCCGGGGAAGAAGGCGTGCCGGGCGAGGGTCGTGTTGAACACGATGTGCGGGAGCATGCCGTCGGCCCACTGGCCGCGGAAGAGCGACAGCAGCTCGGTCTCGGCGCGCTCGGGGCGGTGCCGGGCCAGGCCGAGGCTGATGAAGGCGGAGTCCCAGCTCCACTGGTGGGGGTAGAGGCCGGGCGACGCGGCGGTCGCGGTCCCGGTCCAGTTCGCGTCGAGGACGCGGGCCGCGGCCTTCCACAGGGCGGTCTCGTCGCCGGTGAGACGGGAGCTCATGCGCTCAGGGGTACCTCCTCGCGACGGCGGGAGCGGGGTCCTAGTGTGATTGTGACCCGCGATCGCGGCCCCGGCGAGCCCCCGGGCGGCGTCGTTTGTCGACGGCCGGGTCCGGTCAGCGGTGATTTTCCACCCGGTGCAGCAGCCAGTCCGTGATCTCCTGGCCGGCGGCGACGCCGCGGGACGCGGTGACGGCCGTGGCCGGGGAGGTCCAGCCGGCGTCGTGGAGTTCGCCGTGCGCGGGGCGGATCGACGCGCGGGCGGCTTCGAGGAGTTCGGCGTCCAGCAGCGAGTCGCCGGCGGCGAGCATCGCGGACGCGCCGGTGCGGCGGGCGACCTCGGCCGCCGCGGCGGCCTTGGTGAGGCAGGCGGGCAGGCAGTAGACCTTGCGGCCCTGCAGGGACGTCCGCCAGCCGCGTTCGGCGCACCAGCCGGCGAGGTCGTCGACCCAGCCGGGCGGGAGGGCCGCGCGGTCGACGACCGTGTAGGCGAACAGGTCGGACGCGGTACGCCGTTTCAGCACGAACTCCCCGCCGGTCCGGACGAGGCGGTCCTGGATCTCGGCGAGCGGCGCGCATCCGTCCGCGATGCGGGCCCGCACGGACGCCGACCATGACGGGTCGTCCTCGCCGTCCACGAGGAGGTGGCCGCCGTTCGCGCAGATCGCGTACGCGGGTGGTTTCTCCAGCAGGTGGACGCGCCGGTACTGCTCGGGTGTCCGCGTCGTTGTGGGGACGAACACGGCGGACGCGGCGAGGGTCTCCAGTGTGCGGGCGGCCGCCTCCGTCATGTAGGAGAGGGGAGCGCCCTGGTAGAACTCGACGCAGACCAGGCGCGGCATGGCCTCGTCCGGGCCGTCCAGCGCGAACGCGGCCTGCGAGTAGATGAGCGTACGGTCCAGGTCCGAGCACACCAGCACGGTCACTGGACGGTCCCCTTGCCGAAGCGCGGGTGGATGAGCCCCATGCACGCGTAGGGGAACGCGTCCGGCTCGACGTCCACGACGGGTACGCCGCGTTCGCTTGCCAGGAGCCTGATGTGCGCCAGTTCGGGGCCCGCGTCCGCGCGCGCGAGGACCTTCCATGGGACGCGGCGCAGCAGCACCCGCGTCGTCTCCCCGATGCCCGGCTTGACCAGGTTGAGGTCGTCGATGCCGTGCTCGGCGGCGACGCCGCGGACCGCCTCCCATCCCGACCAGTCGGGTTCGCGGTCGGACGCCCGCAGGTCCGGCGCGTCCTTCGCGACCCGCTCCGCCACGTCCGCGAAGCGCGCGCAGACGGTGTCGAGGAACAGCGCGGACACGTCGTCGGCGGCCAGCTCGGCGTAGAACTTAGCGCCGTGGAAGTCGCCGGGGCCGATCAGCTCGGCGTTCAGGACGGTCCGGCTGACCAGCCCGGACACGGTCGAGTTCAGGCACGCGGACGGGATCAGGAAGTCGTCGCGGGTGCCGTACAGCGGGGTGCAGCGGCCGGGATCGGCGAGGACGGCGAGGTCGGCGGGGAACCCGGTCCCGGCGAGCGCGGCGGTCAGCTCGCGCGTGATGGCGCCCTTGCCCGTCCAGCCGTCCACGAACATGACCGCGGACGGGTCGTGCTGCGCGGCGAGGTACCGCAGCGCGACGGTGTCGATGCCCCGGCCCCGGACGATGCTGATCGCGTAGTGCGGCAGGTCCAGCCCGTGCGCGAACCGTGCCCAGCGCCGCACCAGGATCCCGATGGGGGTGCCCGCGCGCGCGAGCGACACCACGACGGCGTCCGGGCCGCGCTCGGCGATGATCTGCTCGGCGACAAGTCCGGTCGCGTAGGCGAGCCGTTCCGCGGACGCCTCCAGCGCCTCCTCGAACAGCCGCCGGTACTCGGGACCCGGCTGGTACTCGACGGGCAGCGACTCGGCGTAGTGGGCGCGGCCCGCCTGGATCGCGGCCTCGCGGTCCTCCGTGGGCGCCTCTAGCCGCGCGCCCGACAGGTCCTTCAGCAGCCACGCGACGTCCTCGGCCCGGTAGCTGCCGAAGTCCGGCCCGTACAGCGGCCTCACTTGTCACCCCTATGGGACGGCACGGTCACGACCACCACCGGCGCGAGCGCGCGCAGGCGCGCCACCAGCCCACTGGCGAGCGCCTGGGTGTCGCCTACGTCGTCCACCACGAACACGATGCGGTCGAACGGCGGGCTGCCCGTGGCGGGAGCGACGTTGTAGGCGTACCGCTCCCCCGGGCCGTCCGCCGGGTCGTCGTGCGCCGGGAACGCGAGCCGGGTGCGGATCGCGTACCCCGGGTCGTCCACGGCCAGGACGGGCGAGCGGGTCGTCGTGGAGTACCGGACGTCCAGGCCCGGGGACGCGTCGGCGAGCGCCTCCGCCAGCCGCAGCGGCGCGTACATCAGCTCCTCGAACCCGAGCACGAGCACGCGGGACGCGCCGTCCCCGAGTTCCGCGGCCACGGCGTCGGCCAGGCGCGGGAGGTCCTTCTCCAGCGCCGTGCGATGGTCGGGCAGGAACCCGTGGCGGCCGCCGTCGGGCACGCCGTGCGGCCAGTCGAGCCGCACGCGCGCGACACCGAGCGCCGCGCCCCCACCCGACGCCGCGCCCCCACCCGACGCCGCAGCCCCACCGGCCGGCGTGGAGTCGGCGGACAGCTCGGAGACGATCCGCGTGCCCCTCTCTAGGACGTCGTCCGGCAGTTCCACCCGTCCTGCGGCCAGGGAGACGGCGTCGATACGCGTGCCCAGCCGCGCGGCGAGCTCGTCCACGCGCGCGCGGTCGGACGCGCCGCGCAGGTCGACCAGCGCCGCCAGGACGTAGTGCCTCCGTGGACGCAGCGCGTGCAGCGTGGAGATCGTGTTCAGGACCGTCTGGCCTGTGGAAAGCTCGTCGTCCACCAGCACGAGCGGGACATCCCGGTCGAGCGCCACCGGGTCGGACGGCAGCAGCAGATGGCTCGTCGCGTGGCTGTGCTCCTCCTCGAACCCGCCGTACGCGGCGAAGCCCGGCACCGGACGGCGCGTGGAGTGCAGGTAGTAGGCGCCGCCCAGGGCGTCGGCCACCGAATGCCCCAGGGCGGTCGCGGTCTCCGCATAGCCGAGGACTATGGCGTCCACAGGCGGGCGCGGTTCCCGCAACGCGTCGCGCAACGCCGCCGCGGCGCCCGGCGCGCCCGCCAAGGCGTCCTTGAGCGGACCGGACGGAACGGACGTCGCTTCGTCGCGCAGGCGCGCGCGCACGAGCTCGCCCAGCAGCAGCCCCGATCCGTACACCAGCCGGGGATCGGTCGGGACGTGCTTGCCGAGCACCGCCGAGACCAGCAGATGCGCGCGCCTCGGGTTACGGCGGACGGCGAGCCCCACCATCGACGCCAGCCCGGCCCCCACCGGACGGTCGCCGTCGACCAGCCGCACGCCGAGCCGCGACGTCACCCACACCCCCGGCCACACCGGTTCCCCGGACCGCACAGCGCCGACGCCCCTCACCGCCTCCTCAAGTCGCTCCGTCATCGGCGGTCCGCCGCTTCCAGGAGCTCGACGAACGTCACGTCCCGCGCGGCGACGCCGAACACGCGCGCGCGCAGCATCAGCCGTTCCGCCCAGGCGCGATGCGGTTTCGCCTCATTCATCTTGTTCGCGTACGAACTGGCCATCGCGCCGCCGCCCGCGTAGCCCAGGATGTCGGCGGCGTCGCAGTACTCCTCGTGCGTCACGACCGACAGGGCGTGCACGGCCGCCACGTGGGTCGGGTGGATGACCGTCTTGCCCGTCAGGCCGTTGGCCTTGTCCAGATGCACTTCGCGGATCAGCCCGTCCAGGTCGGAGGTGATGAGGCGCTGCCGCAGCGGCGCGGCCCGCAGCGCCTCGAACGGCGACTGCCGCAGCTGCGGCTTGAACATCCGCTCCCCCGCCGAGAAGTACTCCCAGACCGGGCCGGTCACCACGAAGCCGCTGCCGTCCGCGCGGCCGAGCACGTTGACGATGTCGGTGATCGCCGCGGCGACCGGCCGGATGTCGTAGATCGTCAGGTCGGGCGGGCGGCGCAGCCCGTACGCCGCCGACATGTCGGTGGCGCCGATCCGCACCGCGAGGACCCGGTCGCGGTGCTTGGCCAGCAGCCGCGCCACGTCGTGCAGCACCTCGGTGCGGCTCTCGCTGTGCACCGCCTCCGGGCTCTCGAGCACCGGCATCGCCAGCAGCGGCAGCCCGGTGCGGGCCGCCGTGTCCTCCAGCGCGTCGAGGAACGCTCCACCGGACGGCGCCGTGAACTTCGGCAGTACGAACCCGCTGACCAGCTCCGCCGCGGGCCCCAGCCGGGCGGCGATGTCGCCGATCTGCCGGGGATCGCGGACCCGCACGAACAGCAGCGGCACGCCGTCGACGGACCGGCCGCCGTCCCGCTCCCCGCGGCCGTCCCGGTCGTCCGCGCGCCGGGCGTGCAGGTCCCGGAGCTGCGCGACCAGGTTGGCCTCCGCCTCCGGGACCTCGTCGTCGCCGATCGCGTCCTCCAGGCACACGACCATGCTCATCACGCCGCGCCGCGCCGCCTTCTCGATGTCGCCCGCGAGATCGGGGCGCGTGGCGGGGCAGTACAGGGTCGCGCCGAGCGCCACCGCCAGCACCGCCGGGTCGTCGTGCCGGCCGAACGGGCGGGGATGCCGGTAGAACAGGTGCTTCCGGTAGGCGGCGTCGATGTGATCAAAGTGCCGCATGCCGGCCTCGCGTCAGCACGGGCATCGCGTCATCGCGGCACCGCGGTCATCGGTGCACCGCCGTCACAGGTGCCTCCCACGTCACAGATGCCTTCCGGATCACAGATGAACCGACACGGCCGGCAGCAGGTGCTGGAAGGTGCGGCCCGACGCGGTCGCGCCGATCGCGGTCATCGACCAGCCGTCGCCGTCCCGCGACACCTTCGCCATGATCTGCGCGTTGTGCTGCCCTGCCCCGCTCAGGTCGTACCGCGCGATCTCCTGCCCGGTCGTCTCGTCCACCAGCCGGCAGAACGCGTTCTCGATCTGCGAGAAGTCCTGCCCGGTGAAGGAGTTCACCGTGAACACCAGCTGCGTGACGTTGGCCGGGACGCTCTGCAGGTCGACGTTGACGACCTCGTCGTCGCCCTCGCCCGCGCCGGTCAGGTTGTCGCCGGTGTGCTGGACGGACCCGTCCTTGCTGCGCAGCTGCCGGAACCACACCGCGTCGGCGAGGTTGCCGCTCGCGTCGAACAGCAGGCAGGACGCGTCCAGGTCGATCGACTGGGCCTTGCCCTTGCCGAACAGCCCCTTCTTCGCGACGGCGTCCCAGCCCAGGCCCATCCTGACCCGGGTGAGGGTGCCGCCGCCGGGCTTGGCCAGCGAGACCTTCTGCCCCTTCTGCAGCGAAATCGTCATCGTCGGCTCCTTTGGTGATGATGAGCGGTCGTCGCGGGGTGTAGGCGGTACGGGTGTAGGCGGTACCGGTGCGGGTGCACGGACGGTACGGGTGCGGATGCGTAAGGGTACGGGCGGTCCGGGAGTGAACGGGTCAGGGTGTCGGACGGTCAGGGTGTCGGACGGTATGGGTGCGGACGGTGCACCGTGCGCGGGTGCACCGCCCCGTCGGACCCCGGCCGGGCGGGCCGGATCAGACCTTGCTGGAGTGCAGCGGCTTGTCGCCGCCCGCCGCGGCGGACGCGCCGTCGCCGCCCCGGTTCCGCACCACGGAGCTGATGAACGCGGCGATGATCAGGCCCGCGCCGATCCCGCCGGTGAGCCACTCGGGGACGTGCCGGCCGATGCTGACCAGCATGCACACCGCGAGCGCGCCGATCGCCCAGTGGGCGCCGTGCTCCAGGTAGATGTACTCGTGCAGGGTGCCCTTGCGGACCAGGAACACCGTCAGCGACCGGATGTACATGGCGCCGATGCCGAGGCCCAGCGCGATGATGATCGGGTCGGTGCTGATGGCGAACGCGCCGATGACGCCGTCGAAGCTGAACGAGGCGTCCAGCACCTCCAGGTAGAGGAACAGGAAGAACCCGGCCTTGCCGGTGGCCAGCGCCAGCGAGCTCGGCCCGGACCGGGCCGGCGCCCGCTCCGCGGCGGGCTCGGCGTCCCCGTCCTCGTCCTCGTCGTCCTCCTCGGTCGCCTCGGAGAACAGCTCGCCGAGCCCGTTCACCAGGATGTAGGTGACCATGCCCAGCACGCCGGCGATCATGACCTGGCCGGGCTCGTCGGCGAACAGCCCTGCGGTGAACGCCAGCGCCCCGCCCGCGACGACCACCGAGAGCTGGTCCAGCTTGCCGATCCGCTGCAGCGGCGCCTCCAGCCAGGGCAGCCACTTGTCGGCCCGCTCCTCGAACACGAAGTCCAGGAACAGCATCAGAAGGAACATCCCGCCGAACGCCGCGATCATCGGATACGCGTCGTTCATCAGGTGGTGGTACTTGTGCGGGTCGTTCAGCGCCAGGTCGAACGCCTCGACGGGGTTCAGCTTGGCGGTGATGCCGACGATCAGCAGCGGGAAGACCAGCCGCATGCCGAACACCGCGATCGCGATGCCGACGGTCAGGAAGATCTTCTGCCAGAACGGGCTCATCCGGTCCAGCACCTTGGCGTTGACCACGGCGTTGTCGAACGACAGTGAGATTTCCAGCACTGCGAGGACGGCGACCAGGGCCAGCCCGGTCCCGCCGTCGTAGAGAGCGGCGACCAGCAGGCCGAGGACCGTGATGCCGAAGGCCCATCCGAAGGTGCGAAGAATCATGCGCGTATTTCTCTGAGAGTGGACGGCCGGCCCGGCCGGCCGTCCTGCGGGGCGGCGGCCGTCAGCCGACGTTGACGCCGAAGTCCATGGCGATGCCGGCCAGGCCGGAGGCGTAGCCCTGGCCGACGGCCCGGAACTTCCATTCGGCGCCGTGCCGGTACAGCTCGCCGAAGACCATGGCGGTCTCGGTGGAGGCGTCCTCGGTCAGGTCGAAGCGGGCGAGCTCGCTGCCGTCGGTCCGGTTGACGATCCGGATGAAGGCGTTGCGGACCTGCCCGAAGTTCTGCTGCCGGTTGTCGGCGTCGTAGATCGACACCGGGAACACGATCCGGTCGCAGTCCTGCGGCACGGCGGTCAGGTCGACGTTGATCGACTCGTCGTCGCCCTCGCCCTCGCCGGTCAGGTTGTCGCCGGTGTGCTCGACCGAGCCGTCCGGGCTCTTCAGGTTGTTGAAGAACACGAAGTGCTGGTCGGAGATCACCTTGCCGGACGGGCCGAGCATCAGCGCGGAGGCGTCCAGGTCGAAGTCGGCGCCGGTGGTGGCGCGCACGTCCCAGCCGAGGCCGACGGTGACGGCGGTCAGATTGGGCGCGGCCTTCGTCAGCGAGACGTTGCCGCCCTTGGCGAGTGAGACTCCCATGTTCGGGCCACTCCCTTCCCGGGGGTAGAGGTCGTTCAGATGTTGACGCCGAAGTCCATCGCGATGCCCGCGAGGCCGGACGCGTAGCCCTGCCCGACCGCGCGGAACTTCCAGTCGGCCCCGTTGCGGTACAGCTCGCCGAAGACCATCGCGGTCTCCATGGACGCGTCCTCGGTCAGGTCGTAGCGGGCCATCTCGGACCGGTCGCCCTGGTTGAGGACCCGGATGTAGGCGTTGCGGACCTGGCCGAAGTTCTGGCCGCGGCTGTCGGCGTCGTAGATCGACACGGCGAACGCGACCCGCTCGGCCTCCGCGGGCAGCGCGCCGAAGTTCACGTTGATCTGCTCGTCGTCGCCCTCGCCGGCGCCGGTGGTGTTGTCACCGGTGTGCTCGACGCCGCCGTCCGGGGTCCGCAGGTTGTTGAAGAAGACGAAGTGCTGGTCGGTGAGGATCTTGCCGGAGGCGTCCAGCACCAGCGCCGACGCGTCGAGGTCGAAGTCGGTGCCCGTCGTGGTGCGCAGGTCCCAGCCGAGGCCCACCGTCACGGCCGACAGGCCGGGGGCCTGTTTCGTGAGCGAGACGTTGCCGCCCTTGCTCAGACTGACTCCCACGGCGTTCCTCCAAGATCGCATGACGTACCGGACGCCGGGCAGGCGTCTCGCTATATCGACGCAGCAGCGATGCTATCCGTTCCATCCGTTGTGGACGCATTACGCGAGAACTCCTGGACTGCGCGAGACTGGGCATGAGGACGAAGGGAGGCCGCGTTGCGGGGACCGGGCGACCAGCGGCGGCGCGGCAGGGGCGGTCAGGCCGCCGACGCGGCGATCCAGGCGCGCGAGGCGGCCGCCACCGCCTTCTACGACATGGACCAGGCGCAGAAGTTCCTCGACGGGCGCGTCACCGTGTTCGAGGATCTGGACGCGGGCGCCGCCGCGCCCGTCCGGCGGGAGTTCGCCGGTCTCTCGGAGGCCGCCGACGCCGCCTCCGTGGCCTACATCTCCGTCCTGGACGCGCACGATCTCGACGACCGGGAGCGGTCGCCCGCCGAGTACGACGCGGCCCGCCGCGCGTTCATGGCGTCCACCGAGCGGCTGCAGCAGATCACCCGGAACCTGAACGGGTTCGCCGAGCGGCTCGCGCCGCGGATGGCGCGGCTGGAGGCGGCCCTCGACCAGCTTCCGCCGCGCCTCACCGCCGCCCGGGACGCCGTCGCCGCCGCCGAGGCCGCCGTGCAGGCGGCCCGGGCGTCCGGGATGGACGCCTCCGACCCCGAGGCGGAGCTGGCGCGGGCGAAGGAGGCCCTCGCGCTGCTGAGCTCCCAGGGGCTCGGCGGGCTCGGGCTGGACGGGGCGATGCGCAAGGCCGACGAGGTGCGGGTGATCGCCGAGAGCGCTCGCCTGGCGGCCGAGGAGCTGCCGAGGACGGCGGAGAAGGTGCGCAACTCGCTCGCCTCCGTCCGCACCCGCGTGGACGTCGTCGCGAACCGCGTCGGGCCCGTCCGGGAGGCGATGAAGGTGCTGCTGCGCGCCTACTCGCAGGCCTGCTGGCAGGACCTGCGGGGCGCGCCGGAGGCGATCGAGGCGGGCGTCGAGCGGGCGCGCGAGCGGCTGGACGAGGCGATGGCCTTCTCCCGCGCGACCGAGTGGAAGCGGGCGCAGCAGGCGCTGACCGCGGCGCGGACCGAGCTGAACGGGGCCGACCGGCGCGCCGGGCAGGTCACCGGGCGGGTGACGGAGCTGGAGGCGGTCGCCGCCGACCCCGAGAAGCCGGTCGAGAGCGCCCGGTTCGCGGTGCGGGACGCGCAGCGGCTCGCCATGGCGCAGCCCGGTGGCGCCGCACCGCACCATGCGCGCGCGCTGGACGCCCTGGTGGAACGGCTGGAGCACGCGCCGAAGCGGCTCACCGGCGCGCACCCGGACTACTGGGCCTATCTCCAGGAGCTGGAGTCGATCAAGACGGCCGCCGGCGACGTGGTGACGCGCATCCGCTCGGAGCGCGCCGGAGGCGGCTCCTGAGAGCCGCCCACGGCGGGCTGTCACGCGAGCCGTGGGCGCCCTCAGCGGGTCTCGTGGCTGCATCAGCGGGCCCTAGGCGAACCGTCAGGCGAACAGGGTCTCGCCCCAGTGGCCGCCCTCCTTCACGCCGGGCGGGCACGCGAAGATGCCCGATCCGACGTGCTGGACGTACTCGTTCATCGCGTCGGACGCCAGCGACTCCTGGATCTTGATGAAGCCGGTGCGCGGGTCGCGCTGGAACGCGATGAAGAACAGGCCCGCCTCCAGGCGCCCCAGGCCGTCCGAGCCGTCGGTGAAGGAGTAGCCGCGCCGCAGGATCCGCGCGCCGCCGTTGGAGTCCGGATGCGCCAGCCGGACGTGCGCGTCCGGCTTCATCCGCGCCAGGACGGGCTTGTCGCGCTCCTTCTTCTCCCCCACCGGCGCGCCCTCGGACTTGCTCCGGCCGAAGACGTCCTCCTGCTCGCGCAGGGACGTCCGGTCCCAGGTCTCGATGTGCATCCGGATGCGGCGCGCCACCAGGTACGAGCCGCCCGCCATCCAGTCCGAGCCGTCGCCCTTGCCCGCCCAGACGTGCTTGTCGAGCAGCTCCGTGTCGTTGGTGCCGATGTTGTCCGTGCCGTCCTTGAAGCCGAACAGGTTCCGCGGCGTCTGCGCGTCGGGGGTCGTCGAGGACGTCTTGCCGAACCCGAGCTGCGACCAGCGGACGCCGACGACGCCCATCCCGATCCGCGCCAGGTTGCGGATGGCGTGCACCGCCACCTGCGGGTCGTCCGCGCACGCCTGGACGCAGATGTCGCCGCCGCTGCGGTCCGGGTCGAGGTTCTCGCCGGAGAAGCGCGGCAGGTCCACCAGCGCGGCCGGGCGCCTCGCCTTGATCCCGAACCGGTCCTCGCCGTCCTTCTCGAACAGCGTCGGGCCGAACCCGATCGTCAGCGTCAGCCGGGATGGGGGCAGCCCGAGGGCCTCGCCGGTGTCGTCCGGCGGCGCCACCCCGACCTTCGGGATCGCGCCCTCGCCGATGGCCCGCCCCGCGGTCATGTCGGCCGCGGCCTTCGTCCAGTCCTTCAGCATCTGGACGAGCTTGCCGCGGTCGCCGGTGGTGACGTCGAACGCGGCGAAGTGCAGCCGGTCCTGGACGGCGGTGGCGATGCCCGCCTGGTGCGCGCCGTAGAACGGGACGGCGGCCGCCGTGCCGGAGCCGCCGGTGTCGGCGGAGGCGACCCGGTCCAGGCCGGCCCCCGCGGCGGCGCCGACCAGCAGGCTGGCGCCGGAGAAGCCGAGCATCCGGCGCCGGGACATCCCGGCGCGCGGCGCGTCCGGCGAGGCGGACCCGGGGTCCGACGGACGGGACTGCGTCATTTCGCCACGACCTCCGCGAGCTTGGACAGCGGCTCGCCCAGCGCGTTCACCGCGTCGGCGAGCTTCTTCCGGTCGTCCTTGCCGACCTTGTCGTAGGAGACGTAGCCGTCGCCCTCCTCGTGCTTCTTCAGCAGCGCGTAGACGGCGTCGAAGTTCTCGTCGAGGTCCTTGGCGAGCTGCGCGTCCTTCTCCTGGACGACCGGCTTGAGCAGCTCGTAGGCCTTCTTCGCGCCGTCCACGTTCGCCTTGAAGTCGACGAGGTCGGTGTGGCTGTAGGTCTCCTCCTCACCGGTGACCTTGCCGGTGGCGACCTCGTCCAGCAGGCCCTTCGCGCCCGCGGCCATGTCGTTCACCGGGTCGAGGGTGAGGCCCGGCAGCCGGCCCTTCAGCGTCTCCAGGTCCGCGAGGAGCCGGTCGCCGTACTTCTCCTTGCCCTTGACGGAGCCGTCCTTGAACAGCGCCTTCTCCAGCAGGTGCCAGCCGGACCAGTCCTGCTTCTCGTCCGGCTTGAGGTCGGCCTCGCGGGTGTCGACCTTGCCGTCGATGTCGCTGAACTTCTCCGCGACGGACTCGATCGACTCCCAGCCGACGCGGGACGGCGCGTACAGCTTCTTCGCCTTCTCGACGTCGCCGGCCTTCACCGCCGCCACGAACGGCTTGGTCTGGGCGATGGTGTCGTCCAGCTGGGCGATGACGTACGCCTTGTAGTCGGTGGCGGCCTTGGTGAGCCGCGGGTCGGCGCCGCCGCCCTGGCCGGTGACCGTGACCTCCTGCGAGGGGCCCTTGCCGGTCTGCCCGGCGCTGCACAGCAGCTTGTACTTGCCCTCCGGCAGGTTCACCACGAAGTTCACGCTGGTGCCGGGGCCGATGTTCTCCCGCTCGGCGAGGATGCTGCCGTCCTGCCTGAGCACCTCGAACTCGTTGACCTCGGAGCCCTTGTTGGTCACCTTGAAGGAGTTCTTGCCGGCGGGCAGCTCGGTCTTGCCGACCTCGCACTTGTCCTTGGACGCCGTCACCGGCACGGCTCCGGCGGCGTCCGCCTTCCCGTCACCGCCGCACGCCGAGAGCAGGGACATCGACACGGCGGCCACGCCGCTGAGGGCGAGCACGGAGACAGGACGCATGGGCGGACTCCAGGATGCAATGGTTAGGCTCACCTAAATTAGCCAAGCCTGCCCTCACTACGTCAAGTCGCCCCCGCGACAGTGAGGCATCCCACGGTCCGGGCGGTCAGCGCGGGCGGTCGTTGATGCCCATCGTCAGGTTCCGCGCGGCCATCGGCGGGCCCGACTGCGGGTCGCCGTACGGCGGCAGGTGCCCCTGCTGCGAGTGCTGGAGGTGCTGCGACGCCTGGTGGTGCGGCGCCGGCTCGCGCACGGCGGGCTCCGCCCACACGGCCGTCCCGTACGCGCACACCTCGTGGCCCCCGCCGGGCAGCGCCGCGGTGTCGAACCGCATCCCCACCACGGTGTTCGCGCCCTTGCGGCGCGCCTCCTCGCCGAGCCGGTCCACCGCCTCGCGGCGCGCGGCCGCGAGCCCGAGCGCCGGGCGGTCGCCCGTCACCCGGAACGTCGCGCTGCTCCCCGCGTGCCCGGGCTGCTGCATCCCGGCCTGATCGGTCTGGACGGCCGTCCCCAGGACCTCGCCGAGCACGCTGCGGATCTCGTACCCGGCCACGCCATCAGTCGTCACGATCAGCATGGCCATTACGGTAATCCACCATCCGCCCGAAATGCGACGTCAAGCACCGGATCCACGGGACGCGCCGCGCACGGCGAGCGATCGGCGCGCAGGGCGAGCGACCGCCCTCCGGACCGCTCGGGCCCGGAGGGTGGTCGCCCCCTGTCGCTCTCCCCCGCCCGATCCCCCGGTCCGGGCGGTCGGATCGCCGCTACTCGAGGTACTCCCGCAGCATCTGCGCGCGGGACGGGTGCCGGAGCTTGGCCAGGGTCTTGGACTCGATCTGCCGGATCCGCTCCCTGGTCACGCCGAACTCCCGGCCGACCTCCTCCAGCGTGCGCGGATGCCCGTCGGTCAGGCCGAAGCGCAGCTGGATGATGCGCTGCTCCCGTTCCGACAGCGTGCCGAGGATGTCCTCGAGCTGGTCCTGCAGCAGGATGAACGCGGCGGCCTCGATCGGCACGACCGCGTCCGCGTCCTCGATGAAGTCGCCGAGGTCGGAGTCCTCCTCGCCGATCGGCGACTGCAGCGAGACCGGCTCCTGCGCGATCCGCTGGATCTCCACGACCCGGACGGGCGGCAGCCCCATCTCCAGGCCGATCTCCTCGGGGGTGGGTTCGCGGCCGAGGTCCTGGTGCATCTGCCGCTGCACGCGGACCAGTTTGTTGATCGTCTCCACCATGTGCACCGGGATCCGGATGGTCCTGGCCTGGTCGGCGATCGCGCGGGTGATCGCCTGCCGGATCCACCAGGTGGCGTAGGTGGAGAACTTGAACCCCTTCGTGTAGTCGAACTTCTCGACCGCACGGATGAGTCCGAGATTTCCCTCCTGGATGAGGTCGAGGAACAGCATTCCCCGGCCCACGTACCGTTTCGCGATCGAGACCACCAGCCGCAGGTTGGCCTCGATCAGCCGTTGCTTCGCCCGGACGCCGTCGCGGGAGAGCAGTTCGAGGTCGATCCGCTCGGCGTGGGAGAGGACGGCCGTGCGCGCCATCTTCTCCTCGGCGAACAGCCCCGCCTCGATCGATTTCGCCAGTTCTACTTCATCTTCTGCCGTGAGAAGCGGTACGCGACCGATCTCTCTCAGATAGATCCGGACCAGGTCGCTCGTCGGCGCCCGCTTGCCGAGGTCTCCCTCATCCGCTCGCGCGACGTCCTCG
The DNA here is from genome assembly GCF_014706005.1 of Actinomadura sp. RB99. Lineage (NCBI taxonomy): Bacteria > Bacillati > Actinomycetota > Actinomycetes > Streptosporangiales > Thermomonosporaceae > Actinomadura > Actinomadura sp. RB99. Next base: position 20,324 of record NZ_JABMCA010000090.1, read on the forward strand.
GTCTCCTGCTGAGATTCGAGGACCTCTACCCCCTGCTCTGCGAGCATCCGGACGACCCGCTCCAGGGAGTCGTCCGGCAAGTCCGAGCGATCGAGAGCGGCAGCGACGTCTTCGACGGTCACACCGCCGCGCTCTCTGCCGCGTGCGACGAGGTCCGCCACCTGATCAACCGATGGCGCCTCGCTTGGCAGCACCGAAGGGCCCACGGAGACAGTCTGCGACAGATGCGGCCTAGATCACAGGACCCATTTCGCGGTAATACCGGCTACTGGGATCCAAGCCCTCGCTCCCGCAACACCCGTCTCTGCTGCTCAAGCGCGACAAGATCGCCGAAGAGCCGGTTGTACTGTTCGGGGTCCTCGACCGGATTCAGCCGCTGGAGTTTAGATTTGACGTCGGCGATCATGCGGGTGAGCTGGCGTTCCTGTATTCGGGCCAGCAGTTCCACGGCATAGCGGTCGTCCGATTCCTGTGCGGACCGTACCGGCTCGACTCCGAGCATCGTGATCAGGTCCTTGACCTGGTCGTTCGGCGCCCTCTCCAGCAGCATCAGCGCCCACTCCGAGGCGTTGCCCGCCGCGGTCACGCCGCCCGCCTGCGCGATCACCGCGCGCACCGCGGCGTGCGGCGGCGCGATGAACGCACCCTCCGGGACCTCGTCGAACACCGGCCCGAGCATCGCCGGACGCTGCACCGCCAGCTTCAGCAGCTCGCGCTCGCGCTGCACCTCCGGGTCGTTCGGGTCGTAGGCCGGCCGCCGCGGCACGGCCCCGTTCCCGTTCCCGCCGCCGTTCCCGTTCCCGCCGTTGCCGTTGCCGTTCCCGTCGCCGTTCTGCGGGCCGGCGCCGCGCCCGTTGCCGCGGCCGTTGCGCGCCTGCGCGTGCCGCCGGTTCGCCAGCTCGCGGACCCGGCGCAGCACGAACTGCTCGTCCATGATCCCGAGCCACCGGTCCAGGCTCACCGCGTACATCTGCCGCAGCGCCCGGTCCTTGATGGCCGCGACGACGGGCGCCGCCGCGTCCAGCGCGGCCAGCCGCCCCTCCGCGGTGTCCAGGTCGTGCTGCTGGATCGCGCTGCGCACCGCGAACTCGAACAGCGGCAGCCGCGACGCCACCAGGTCGCGCACCGCCGCGTCGCCGTGCCGGATCCGCAGGTCGCACGGGTCCAGGCCGTCGGGCTGGACGGCCACGAACGTCTGCGTGACGAACTTCTGCTCGTCGGCGAACGCGCGCAGCGCCGCCTTCTGGCCGGCCGAGTCGCCGTCGAAGGTGAAGATCACCTCGCCGCGGAACTCGTCCTGGTCCATGAGGAGCCGGCGGAGGATCTTGATGTGGTCGTCGCCGAACGCCGTCCCGCAGGTGGCGATCGCCGTCTGCACCCCGGACAGGTGGCAGGCCATCACGTCGGTGTAGCCCTCGACCACCACGGCCTGCCGCCGCCGCGCGATCTCCTTCTTCGCCAGGTCCGCCCCGTACAGCACCGAGCTCTTGTGGAACAGCGGCGACTCGGGGGTGTTCAGGTACTTCGGCCCGTCGTCGTCCTCGTAGAGGCGGCGCGCGCCGAACCCGATGACGTCGCCGGACAGGTCGCGGATCGGCCACATCAGCCGGCCGCGGAACCGGTCCATGGGGCCGCGCCGCCCCTCCTTGGCCAGGCCGCCGGCGACGATGTCGCGGTCGGCGAACCCGCGCCCGCGCAGGTGCCGGACGAGGCCCTCCCACTCGCGCGGCGCGAACCCGACGCCGAAGTGCGCCGCGTCGGCGGCCTCGAAGCCGCGCTCGGACAGGAACGTGCGGCCGATCGCGCCCTCGGGCGAGGCGAGCTGCTCGGCATAGAACTCGGCCGCCGCCTTGTGCGCCTCCAGCAGGCGCGCGCGCTGCCCGGTGTCCTGGCGGGGGCCGCGCCCGCCACCGTCCTCGTAGCGGAGCTGGATGCCGACCTGCGCGGCGAGCCGCTCGACCGCCTCGGAGAACGACAGGTGCTCGATCTCCTGGACGAACTTGATGACGTCGCCGCCCGCCTCGCAGCCGAAGCAGAAGTACAGCCCGCGCGAGGGGGTCACGTTGAACGACGGCGACTTCTCGTCGTGGAAGGGGCACAGGCCCTTGAGGTTGCCGCCGCCCGCACTGCGCAGCTGCAGGTACTCGCCGATGACGTCGGCGATGGACGACCGCTCGCGTACGAGCGCGATGTCCTCATTGCGAATACGGCCTGCCACAGCGAAGGAGTCTACGGCGCCCCGGCGACATCCAAGGCATCACAACTCGACAGGTATCGCGGGTCGGAGACGTGGCCGGACCCGGCCTTGTTAACGGCTGGTAACCCTGCGCCAGCTATGGACAAACGGATTGTGACGCGATGAGATGGCGCACCGAGTTCTTGCCCCACCCCCCAGGCGGACCGATGACGGATGTTGTGCTGGACGGCGTCGAGAAGGTCTATCCAGGCGGGCAGGTCGCCGTCCGCAAGGTCCGGCTGCGGATCAACGACGGCGAGCTGTTCGTACTGCTCGGGCCGTCCGGGTGCGGGAAGTCCACCATCCTGCGGATGATCGCCGGGCTGGAGGAGATCACCTCCGGCGACCTGTGGCTGAACGGGTCGGTCGCCAACGACCTGCCGCCGCGCGACCGGAACGTGGCGATGGTGTTCCAGGAGGGCGCGCTCTACCCGCACCGCACCGTCAAGGGGAACATGATGTTCCCGCTGGAGGTGTCGGGCGACGACCGCGCGGAGGCGTCCGCGAAGGTCGTCGAGCTGGCGCGCGCGCTCGGCCTCAACACGATGATCGACCGGCTGCCGGGCACGCTGTCGGGCGGCCAGCGGCAGCGCGCCGCGATCGGCCGGGCGCTGATCCGCGAGCCGTCGCTGTTCCTGATGGACGAGCCGCTGTCCAGCCTGGACGCCGGGCTGCGCACCGAGCTGCGGGTGGAGATCGCCGCGCTGGTGCGGTCCAGCCGCACCACCACCGTCTACGTCACGCACGACCAGATCGAGGCCATGACGATGGCCGACCGGATGGCGGTGCTGCGCGACGGCGTCCTGGAGGACGTCGGCACCCCCGAGCAGATCTACGAGGACCCGGCGACGGTGTTCGTCGCGGCGTTCCTCAGCTCCCCGCCGATCAACCTGCTGCAGGCGACGCTGTGGGCGGTGGAGGGCGAGGGGCTGCTGCTCGACCTCGGCCCGCAGCGGCTGACGATCCCGTGGGACGACCCGCGCGCGTCCTCGCTGATCAGCCATCACGGCCGGATGGTGATCGTCGGGATCCGGCCCGACACGCTGATCCCGATCGCGCCGGGCTCGCCCGCCCGGCAGGGGACGGTGCTGTCCGGGCGGGTCCATTCGCTGGAGTTCCACGGCCACGAGTGGCTCGCCTACGCGCAGGCCGGCATCCCGACCGTGGACGCGAACGAGTTCGGGCGGCCCCGTCCCGCGCCGGCGCCCGCGGCCGCGCAGCCGGGCCTGCGCGACCGGCTGCGGGAGATGCTCGGCCGCCCGTCCGGCGAGCCCGGCCGGGCCGAGGAGCACGAGGGCCACCACCGCCGCTCCGACCTGATCTTCCGCGCGAACCCGGGCCAGCGCCCGAACCGCGGCGACCACGTGGCGCTGACGGTGAACCTCGACCGGATGCTGCTGTTCGGCGCGGACGGCCGCCGCGTCACGCCCGTCCAGCGCTGACGGACGTCCCCCCGCCGGGGCGGGCCGCGGTCCTCAGGTCTCCTTTCCGTACACGCCGGCGCCGCGCTCGAACGCCGAGAGCGTCGGGTCGTGGTCGAGCGGCCCGGTGTCGGACATCACGCTCATCCAGTGGTGGAAGTTGTCGCCGCGCTCCACCAGCAGCTCGTAGAGCCGGCGCGTGAGGCGGCGCCGGACGTCCGCGAGCTCGGGGTGGTCGACGCGGTTGAGCAGCTCGTGCGGGTCGGCGTCCAGGTCGTACAGCTCGTCGCGGGACTCCGGGTTGACCACGAGCTTGTACCGGCCGTCGTGGATCATCCGCTGCGGGTAGGGGAAGTGGTGGCCGTGGAACTCGGCGACGCACTCCCGCCGCCACGGGACGTCGCGCCCCTCGACCAGCGGCAGGACGCTGCGCCCGTCGACCGCCGGGGACGTGTCCTGCCCGGCGAGGTCGAGGATGGTGGCGGTCAGGTCCATGAGCCCGACGAACTCGCCGCTGACGCGTCCCTCCGGTGCGCCGGGGACCCGGACGATGCCGGGCGTGCGGTAGATGTCCTCGTACATGGCCGGGCCCTTGTCGTGCAGCCGGTGCGCGCCGGTGAACTCGCCGTGGTCGGCGGTGAACAGGACGGCCGTCGAGCCGTCGAGACCGAGGTCGGCGAGGGCGGCCAGGATGCGGCCGATCTCGTGGTCGATCATCGCCACGTAGCCCCGGTAGACGGCTATCAGCTCGCGGGACACCTCCTCCGGCAGCGTGTCGTAGGTCCACAGCTCGCTGTACCGGCGCTGCACGGCGGGCTTGCCCTCGAACGTCTCGGCCACCGACGCGGGCAGCTCGACGTCCGCCGGGTCGTAGCGGTCGTAGTACTCGTCCGGGAGCAGGTACGGCAGGTGCGGTCCGAAGAAGTGGGTCGCGAGGAAGAACGGGCGGCGGCCCGTCCTGTAGTCCTCGGCGTACCGCTCCAGGTGCTCGATCGCGCGAGTGGCGAGGTAGTGCTCGAACGTCGCCTCCAGCGGCTGGCTCAGCCGCGCCGCGAGCAGGTTGCCGGGCCTGCGGTTCGGCAGCGTCCCCCGGATCGGGTTCGTGATCGCGAACGGGGGGAGCCCGCGTTCCTCCAGGTAGGCGAGGTAGTCGGGGTGGTCCACCGGGTTGTGCCAGCCGGGCAGGTGCGGGCCGTCGAAGCCGTAGTGGCCCGCGCTCCGCTCGGCGCCGACGTGCCATTTGCCGATGAGGCCGAGGTTGTATCCGGCCTTGGCGAGCGGCTCGGCGAAGGTGAACTGGCCGTCGGCCAGCTCGTCCAGGTAGCCGACGTTGCGCTCCCGGTTGGCGAGCAGCCTGTGCCGGAACGGCGCGTACCCGGTGAGCAGGCTGGCCCGGGCGGGCGCGCAGATCGCGGTCGGCGTGTAGGACCGGTCGAAGCGCGTGCCCGCCGCCGCCAGGGCGTCCAGGTGCGGGGTGCTCACCGAGCCGTCCGCCGCGTAGCAGCCGAGCGTGTCGACCCGGTGCTGGTCGGTCATCAGGAACAGGATGTTGCGGGGCGCGTCCGCTCCGGTCACTTGCCGGCCGCCTTCGCGTACAGGTCGCCCGCGTAGTAGGTGTCGGCCTTCGGCACGGACTTCAGCTTCCCGGACTCGGCGAACAGCGCGGACAGCCCGTCCAGCCACTTGGCGACGGTCCCGTCCTGCGTCTTCGCGACGAGGTCGGCGGTCGCCGGGTACTCGCCGTTCGCGGCGTCCGCCTTGACCTTGTCGACCGGCAGCTTCATGAACGCCGCGGTCAGCTTGACCGTCTCGTCCAGGTGCGCGGCGCGGTAGTCGGCGGCCTCCTGGAGCACCCGGTCCAGCTTGGTGACCAGCTCGGGCTTGCGGCTCGGCAGGTCGGGGGCGCTGACGAACGCGTTGGGGAAGCTCATCGCCGGGTAGAAGTCGCGGTCGCCGGCGAGGTCGACCAGGTCCGGCTTGCGCTGCTTGATCGTGTCGATCAGGGGGTACCAGATGCCGGCCGCGTCGATCTGGCCGGAGGCGAACGCGGACACGATCGTCGTCGGGTCCATCGCGACCTTCTTCACGTCCTTGGCGGTCAGCCCGGCCCGCTTCAGCGCGAGCGACAGGATCATGTCGCCGGACGTGCCCTCCGGCACCCCGACCTTCTTGCCCTTCAGGTCGGCGACCGTGCGGATCCCGCGGCCCGGCTGGGCGATCACGTGGTCGGCGAACCCGAGCCCGTTGATCGCGATGATCTTCGCCTTGCCGGACGCGGGCAGCCAGAACGCCCCGGGGCCGATGTAGCCGGCGTCCAGGTCCCCGGCGCCGAGCGCCTGGATCTGCAGCGGGCCGTTGGTGAACACCTTCGTCTCGGGCTTGAGGCCCTGCTTCTTCCACAGCCCCTGCTTCTCGGCGATCGCGAGCAGGCTGGAGCCGTTGAAGTCGGCGATGTAGCCGAACCGGACCTTCTCCGACCCGCCGGACCCGGCCTTCGCGTCGCCGCCGCAGCCGGCCGACGACAGGGCCAGCACGGCCGCGGCGAGTCCCGCCAGCGCGGTGCGCATCCTCACGTGGTGTTCCCTTCCTGGTGGTAGACCGCATGCCAGATGCGGTTGCGGATCTCCGCGAACTCCGGGGACAGCCGCACCTCCTCGGTGCGGGGGCGCGGCAGGCCGACGTCCACGACCTCCTGGACGCGGCCCGGCGAGGCCATGACGACGACCCGGCCGCCGAGGTAGACGGCCTCGTCCACGTCGTGGGTGATGAACAGGACCGTGCGGCGCTCCCGGCCCCAGATGTCGAGGAGCCGGTCCTGCATGCGGACGCGGGTCAGCGCGTCGAGGGCGCCGAACGGCTCGTCCATCAGCAGAATCCGCGGCTCGGCGGCGTAGGCGCGGGCGAGCGCGCAGCGCTGCCGCATGCCGCCCGACAGCGTTCGCGGATGGGCGTCGGCGAAGTCGCCGAGCCCGACGAGGTCGATGAAGTGCTCGGCCCGCGCCCGGCGCTCCCGCCGCGGCACCCCGGCGACCTTCAGCCCGAACTCGACGTTCCCCCGCACGGTCAGCCAGGGGAACAGCGCGTACTGCTGGAAGATCACGCCGCGTTCCGGGCCCGGTCCGGTGACCGGGCGGCCGTCGACCAGCACCTCGCCGGAGGTCGGCGGGACGAGCCCGGCGGCGACGCCGAGCAGCGTGCTCTTGCCGCAGCCGGACGGGCCGACGACGGTGACGAACTCCTCGTCGGCGATGCCGAGGTCCACCCCGCCGAGCGCGGTGACGTCGGTCCCGCCGCCGGCGGCCGGGTAGACCTTCCCCACCGCGCGGAACTCGATCTTGGCGGCGTCCGGCGGGGCCGCCTTTCCCGTTCGGGCGCCCTCCGGGCGCGTCCCGTTCACCGGCGGTCCTGCCAGCCGCCGAGCCGCCGCTCCGCGAGCAGCAGCAGCCGGTCCATGAGCAGGCCGAGCACGCCGATCGTGATCAGCCCGACGAAGATCGTGGGGAGGTCGTAGTAGACCTGGGCCTGCTGCATCCGGAAGCCGAGCCCCTGCTGCGCGGCGATCAGCTCGGCCGCCACCAGGGTGGCCCACGCCGAGCCGAGCCCGATCCGCATCCCGACGACGATGAACGGCGTCGAGGCCGGGACGACGACGCGGGTGAAGATGACCCGGTCCCCGGCGCCCAGCACCCGTGCCGCGTTGACCAGCGTTGGGTCCACCCCAATCACGCCCTGAAAAGTAGAGATTACGCACGACAGGAACGCGCCCAGCGCGATCACCAGGATCTTCGGCGTCTCGCCGATGCCGAGCACGACGATGGCCAGCGGGATGATCGCCAGCGGCGGGATCGTCCGGAAGAACTGCACCCACGGCTCCAGCAGCCCGCGCGCGACGCCGTACCAGCCCATCAGGAAGCCGGCCGGGACCGCCAGGGCCGTCCCCAGCGCGAACCCGAGGAGCACCCGGCGCAGGCTGGCCAGCGCGTCGCCCTCCAGCGTCCCGTCGCCGAGCAGCTCGGCCGCGCGGTGCGCCACCCGGACCGGGCCGGGCAGCCCCTGGACGCCGAGGCCCGCGAGGAGCGCCCAGAGCCCGATGCCGAGCAGCAGCGCGATGAGGTTGAGGCCGAGTCCGCGCGCGCGGGACGGCACCCTCCGGCGCCGGGCCTCGCGCACCGGCTGCGGTGCCGGTGCGGTCACGGTGCCCAACGCCCCACCTCCTCGGACGAGAGCTCCAGGGTGCGCAGCTCGTGGGCGCCGTCCGCCCGGGTCATCTCGTAGTAGAGGCGCACGCGGCCGCCGCCCTGCGGGACCGCGTCCACGTACCGCACCGATCCCGTCCCGGACGCGGACGCGACCGCCGGCCCGTCCGGCGTCAGCCGCTTCCAGCCGAGCAGGTCGGACGACCAGGCGAGCCCGGTCTTCTCCTCGTAGTTGCGGGTGTGGTCGGCCTCGCCGTCGTAGAAGCCGAGGTATCCGCCGCCGGTCTCCACGACGCTGTTGAGGCGGGCGGCCCAGCGGTCCCAGCCGGTTCCCGGCGCGAAGACGGTCCCGCGCCACTTCCACGTCGTCCCGTCGTCGGCGCTCTCGGCGAGCGCCGACACCGAGTCCGACAGGCCCGTGTTGTGGATGTCGGCGGTGGCGTGGGCGCGCTCGCGGTCCTCGTCCGAGAGCGCGGCCCGCGCGGCGCTGACCAGCATCACCAGGCGCCCGTCCGCGGTGCGCACGACCCGCGGGTCCTTGACGCCCTCCGTGCCGGTGGCCGCCGCGGTGAACACCGGGCGCCGCGCCGCCACGTCGAACCCGTCGGGCGCCGCCGCCTCGGCCACGTCGATCCGCCACCGGCCGTCGGCCGGGTCCACGTAGCTCAGGTACAGCTGGTACACGCCGTCCAGCCGCCGGTACAGGCTGAAGCGCTCCATCGAGGGCGTGCCCAGCTCGCCCTTCTCCACGGCCCAGACGTCCTCGAACGCCAGCCCGTCGTCGCTCACCGCGATCGCGCAGCGCCAGCCGCGCTCCGCGCCGGCGGCGCCGCGCGGCCGCCGGCGCCGGTACGTCAGCAGGTGGCGGCCCTCGTCGCGCAGGACGCCGGGACAGCCCACCCAGTAGCCGGGCTCGGCCCGCTCGGGCTCGAACACCGTGACGCCCGCCTCGGGGTCGAAACTCATACGGGGGTCCCTCCTGCCATCAGAAACGGATAGCCCGCCAGGAGCGGGGAGTCATGGGCCACCAGGGCGATCGCGCCGAGCGCGCCCGCCCCGGGGCCGAGTGCCGCCGGGCTCAGCCGCAGGTCGCCGCGGACCACCGGCAGCGCGTGCCGCCGCAGCGCCTCCTCCGCCGGGCCGAGCAGCGCTCCGCCGGCGGCCGCCAGCTCGCCGCCCACCACGACCCGCTCGGGGGCCACGGTGTTGCAGACCCCGGCGAGGACGAGGCCGAGCGCCCGCCCGGCCCGCTCGAACGCCGCCCGCGCCGCGGCGTCCCCCGCCTCCAGCGCGGCGAGCGCGCCGGGCAGGTCGTCGCTGCCGCTCGCGTCCAGGACGGCGGGGATCGACGCGTAGGTCTCCAGGCAGCCGCGGCCCCCGCACCCGCACGGCGGCCCCGCAGCGTCCACCGGCACGTGCCCCACCTCCCCGGCCGTGCCGTCGGCGCCGCGCAGCAGCCGCCCGTCCGCCACGATGCCGCCGCCGACGCCGTCCGAGAGCCGCACGTAGACCAGGTCGGACGAGCCCGCCCCGGCACCCCGCACGGCCTCCGCCAGCGCCGCCAGCCGGGTGTTGTTGTCGGCGGCGACCGGCACCCCGAAGTGCTCGCCGACCGCCTCCGCGACCTCCCGCGCCGCGCCGCCCGGACGCCCGTCGCGCCCCCGCGGCACGGGCCCGGTCACGCCGACGCCGACGCCCGTCAGGGGCCCGAGGTCGACCCGGAACGACTCGACCAGGGCGCAGGCGATCCGGACCCGCCGCGCCCACGGAGTCGACCGGGCGTACGAGCGCGTCCCGGTGGCAGCCACCTGCTGCGCGGCGTCCGCGACGGCCACGTGCACGCGGCGGTGCCCGAAGTCCATCCCGAGCGTCCGGCCGGCGGCGGGGTTCAGCGTGATGAGCTCGGCCGGACGCCCCGGGGCGCGCCGCCCGGTGGCCGCCGCCGTGGTGGTGACCACGGCGCCGCGCTCCTGGAGCGCGCCGACGATGTCCGACAGCGTCGACCGGGACAGCCCCGACAGCCGGGCGATCTCGGCCCGGCTCAGCGGGCCGCGGGCGCGCAGCAGCGCGAGGATCCGCTCCTCGTGCCCGCGCCGGACCAGTCCGAGGACCCCGGGCTCCGCACCGGACGCCATGCCGCTCCCCGTTCTGTCGAGACTCCGGACAAAATCTCCGCTGGTGAGAGAGGAGGCTAACAGCCTCTAAATCGGTTTTCCATACGGATTTAGTGGACTATTGGGTGAAGCGGGTCACAGCGGCCGCGGCGCGCTCCAGCTAGCCGAGGATGCGCCGCAGCCGGCGCAGGCCCTCGCCGATCTCCGGCAGCGTGACGGCGCCGTAGCCGAACACCAGCCCCGGCACCGCCGGCCCGTCGACGGCGAACTCCGACAGCGCGAACAGCCCGACGCCCTCCGCCAGCGCCTCGCGGACGACGGCGGCGTCGTCCGCCCCGTCCGGCAGCGTCGCGCTCAGATGCAGGCCCGCCGCCGACGGCACCACCTCCAGCCGTCCCGCGAACAGCGTCCCGAGCAGCTCCGCGACCCGCTCGTGCCGGGCCTGGTACTCCCGCCGCGACCTGCGGATGTGCCGCGCCAGCAGGCCCTCGTCGATGAACCGGGCGAGCGCCGCCTGCGTCGGCAGCTCCGCGTGCCACGACGACACGTACCGCGCCATCCGGAACGCGCGGTGCAGCGACGGCGGCGCGACGAGGAACCCGATCCGCAGCACCGGACGCATGATCTTGGAGAAGGTGCCCATGTAGAGCACGCGGCCCCCGTCGTCCAGGCTCTGCAGCGGCTCGATCGGCCGCCCGCCGTACCGGTACTCGGTGTCGTAGTCGTCCTCGACGATCACCACGTCCCGGCGCCGCGCCCACTCCAGCAGCGCGCGGCGGCGCGGCAGCGACATCGGCATCCCCAGCGGGAACTGGTGCGACGGCGTCACGTAGACGGCCCGCGCGTCGTCCGGCAGCGCGTCCACCCGCAGGCCCTCCGCGTCCACCGGGACGCCCCGCACCCGCATCCCCGCCGCGTGCAGCAGCATCCGCACCGGCGGATACCCGGGGTCCTCGACCGCCACCACGTCCCCCGGCTCCAGCAGCACCCGGACCACCAGGTCCAGCGCCTGCTGGATCCCCGACGTCACCACCACGTCCGCCGCCGACGCCCGCACCGACCGCGACACCCCGGCGTGCCGGGCGATCGCCTCCCGCAGCTCCGCCAGCCCCGCCGGGTCCCCGGCCGCCGCCGGATCGCCGAGCGCGGACGGCCGGAGCCGCCCCGCCATGATCCGCCGCCACGACTCGTACGGGAACAGCCGCACGTCCGGCAGCCCGGCCCGGAAGTCCCAGGTGATGCCGGGCATCCGGTGCGGCCACACGCCCACCTCGTCCCAGACCCGGCGGGGCCGCAGCGGCGACGCCACCGGACGCTCCCGCTCCTGGAAACCGGCGTCCCGGACGAACGTCCCCGCCCCCACCCGGCTCTCCAGGAACCCCTCCGCCGCGAGCCGGTCGTAGGCGACCGCCACCGTGTTCCGCGAGATCGCCAGCCGGCGCGCCAGCTCCCGCGTCGGCGGCGCCGCCTCCCCCGCGCGCAGCCGCCCGTCCAGGATCGCGGCCCGCAACTGCCGGTAGATCTGGCCCGCCAGATCCTTCCGCCCGACGAGGCTCACGTGCAGGTCCACGCGTCCGACCCTAGACCGGCTCAGTCGTTTTCCGCGTTTTTGGCCCTGTACCTGAGCCACTCGCCGTTCCTACGGTGGCCGTATGGACCCGCTGACCGAACTCCTCACCACCGACTTCCGGCCCCTGGACCGCCAGGCCGCCGACCTCTACCTCGCGGCCGTCGCCCAGGTGAAACCCGACGCGCTCGCCCTGCCGACGCCGTGCCCCGACTGGACCCTGCACGGCCTGCTCCGCCACCAGGTCAGCCAGGACCAGGGCTTCGCGGCCGCCGTGCGCGGCGACGGCGCCCGCCTGTCCAACTGGCACGGCGGCGACCTCGGCGACGACCCCTACGCCGCCGCCGCGGCCTCCCTCGACCTCGTCACCGAGGCGTTCGCCGGGACGGCCCTCGACGCCGGGCTCGTCCTCCCCGAGATCCGCGACGGCGGCCCCTTCCCCGCCTCGCTCGCGATCAGCTTCCACTTCGTCGACCTCGTCGTCCACGCCTGGGACGTCGCCGCGACGATCGGCGCGCCCTGGGAACCCGGCGACGACCTGGTCACCGCGTCCCTCCAGGTCGCCGCGATCGTCCCGACCGGCGCCGACGACCGGGGCCCGGGGACGTCCTTCGCGCCCGTCGTCCCGTCCGCGGACGGCGCGTCCCCCCGGGACCGCCTCCTCGCCCTCCTCGGCCGCTCCCCCTCGTGGACCCGATGAAGAGCTGGCGGCCGGGCCCCGCAGGCGGCCGCGGACCGGTGCTGGTGAGCGTCACCGACTTCACCTGCGCCCACGCCTCCGACCTCCCGAAGGTCTACCGGGCCGGCCTGACCCTGCGCCGGGCCTGGCCCGGCCTCCAGGGCGCCGTCGGCCTCTGGCTGTGGACGAAGCCGCTGGAACTGCGCAGCGGCTCCGTCTCCGTCTGGGAGTCCGCCGAGGACCTGCACCGCTTCGTCGCCTGGCCCCCGCACGTCGCCATCATGCGCCGCTTCCGGGACCGCGGGACCGTCCGCGCCCACACCTGGACCGCGGACGGCTTCGACCCCGCCGGGACCTGGACGCGCGCCGCCCGCCTGCTGGCTCAGGCCGGGGAGCCCTCGCAGACCGCGCCCCGATAGAAGCCGATCTTGAACTTGACGTGCTCCTGCTGCTCCCGCAGCCGGGCGATCTGCTCCTCCACGCGGCGGTCGTGCGCCTGCAGCAGCTCCAGCCGCTCGCGCACGGTCTCCGCGCCGCCCCGCGCGAGCTCGGAGTACCGGAGCATCTCCGCGATCGGCATCCCCGTCTCGCGCAGGCACCGCAGCATCCCGAGCCACTGCAGGTCGCTGTCGCTGAACACGCGCCGCCCCGAGGCGTTCCGCGCGATCCCCTCGAGCAGCCCGATCTTCTCGTAGTAACGCAACGTGTCGATGCTGAAACCGCTTTTCTCGGCGGTCTCGGCCGGAGAATAGGAGCTCACGCACACCAGGATCCCACCTGGAGCCCACTCCAGGTCAATCCCCGCCGGGTCGCCGCTCCAGGAACCCCGCCACGGCCTCGGCGAACCACCGGGGGTCGTCGAGCCAGGGGAAATGCCCGGCCCCCGGCTGCACGACCGCCGTCCCCCGCGGGAACATCCCCGCGATCTCCTCCGCGACCCGGGGCGACGGCCCGCCGTCCAGCTCACCGGCCAGGACCAGGACCCGCGCCTCCAGCCCCGCGACGACCTCCCGCGCCGCCTCCGGCGCGAACGCCTCCGGAGACGCGTACAGCTCCGCCGCCTCCTCGTTCGTCTCCGCGACCTCCCGCGCCGCATGCGCGCGCGCCGCCGCGTCCCAACGCCCATAGAAGAACGGCACCACCGCCTCCCAGTCGGCCTCCGACGCACTCCCCGCCCATACCGCCTCGAACGCGTCACGCCCCGCCGCGAACCAAGGCTCGCCCTTCCGCAACGCCGCCGCCTCCCGGCGATGCTCCACCGTGAAGTCGACCCCCAAGGCGCGCGCCCGCCCCGCGATTAGGACCAACGAGCGCACCCGCTGCGGATGTGCCACCGCATACAGAATCGCGAGGTCGCCACCCGCCGAATGCGCGAGCAGGTCAACGCGCTCCAGCCCCAGATGCCGCCGCAGGGCCTCCACATCGTCGACCTGCCGATCACACCGGTACGTCGTCGTGTCCGCTGGCCTGTCCGAACCGCCGGTGCCGCGCAGATCCAACATGACAAGCCTGCGCCGTCCGGCCAGCCCGCCGAGATCCCCGAGATAGGCGGAGGCCCGCATCGGCCCACCCGGAACGCACAGCAGCGGTTCCCCGCCTGCGCCGCCTGAGCGGTCAGCTTCTTTGGCCATCACGCTGTAGGCGAGACGCGTCCCGTCCTGACTCCTAAAAATCGGCATCCTGCATCTTCGCAGTCAGTGTCGGACGTCGTTCGGCCTTGAGCTTGTTCTCCTCGCGGTGCGGGGTGCGGGGTGCGGGGTGCGGGGTCAACGTGCTAACGGCTTCTCGAGAGGCACCTGGGTTGGTTCTCGGACGTGGTGCTCGGCCTTTGTGATGGGTGTTCTTGGCGATGGAGCGATGGAGCGATGAGGGCGGAGTGAGGGGGCCGGGCGAGGGGGCCGGGCGAGGGGGCCGGGCGAGGGGGCCGGGCGAGGGGGCCGGGCGAGGCGGCCGGGCGAGGCGGCCGGGCA
>NZ_JABMCA010000091.1:0-34185 GCF_014706005.1 Actinomadura sp. RB99
AGGTCGCGGCGGACGCGGCGGCCGGCGGCGCTGCGCTCCAGGGCGCCCGCCCGCTCCCGGCCGGTGTCGGCGCGCAGCCCGTCGAGGCGGCGCTGGAGGGCGTCGGTCTCGCCGGTGCGGGCGTGGATCTGGTCGATGAGGCGGGCGCGCTCCTTGGCGGCCACGGGCTCGCTGCGGCGCACCTGGACGCCGGCCACGGCGATGAGGACGCCCGCGGCCGTCAGCACGGCGAGGACGCCGCCGCCCCGCAGCCGCCCGCCGCGCGGGCGGGTCCCGCCGGACGCCGCGCGCCGAGACGCCGCCTCGGCGTAGCCGGGGTCGAGGAGCTTGCCGGAGAACAGGTCCGACAGCAGGGACATGGAGGCGTCGGGGCGGCGCCATCCGTCCGCCCGCTCCGCCTCGTCCCGTCCCCGCCGTCGCGCGATCACCGCACCATGATGGCAAGGCCCGCCAAATCGGGCCGGGTCCGCCGCGCTCCGGCGCGGCGCTAGGCGACGGCGGCGCGGGTTCGGTCGAGGCCGATGTGGACGGCGAGGCCGGCCAGCACCGAGCCCATCAGGTAGCGCTGGACGCGCTGCCAGGCGGGGCGGCGGGTGAGGAACGCGGCGATGCTCCCGGCGCCGAGCACGATGAGGGCGTTCACGGTGATCGCGACGGTGATCTGGGTGAGCCCGAGCAGCAGGCTCTGCACGGCGACGTGGCCGCGGGAGGGGTCGACGAACTGCGGCAGCAGCGACACGTACAGGATGGCGATCTTGGGGTTGAGCAGGTTGGTCACCAGGCCCATGGCGAACAGCCGACGCGGCGGGTCGGCGGGCAGCTCCCTGGGGGCGAACACGGCGGTCCCGCCGGGCCGGACGGCCTGCCAGGCCAGCCAGAGCAGGTACCCGGCGCCCGCCAGCTTCAGCGCCGTGTACACGGGCGGGACGAGCCGGAAGACGGTCGTGATCCCGGCGGTGGCGGCCACGACGTAGAGGACGAAGCCGAGGGCGACGCCGCCGAGGGAGACGAGCCCGGCGCGCCGGCCCTGCGTCACCGACCGCGACACCAGGTAGATCATGTTCGGCCCGGGGGTGAGGACGAGCCCGAGCGCGACGAGGGCGATGGCCGCCAGGGCCGCTGGGGAGATCATTGCACCGATGCTAGACGTCCGATTTGTTCGGTGCAATGATGGGATTGAACTCGGTGCAATCCTGGGAGCCGTATGGACGACTACCGGCGGGTGGCCGACGCGGTCGCCGCCGACATCGCCGCCGGGCGGCTGCGGCCGGGCGACCGGCTGCCCCCGCAGCGCGCGTTCGCGCGCCGCCGCGGCATCGCCGCCTCGACGGCCGCGCGCGTCTACCGCGAGTTGGGCCGCCGCGGCCTGGTCGTCGGCGAGGTCGGGCGGGGCACGTTCGTGCTCGCGGCGGAGCGGCGGGCGGCCCCCGCCCTGACCGAGCCGGCGGACGCCCGCATCGACCTGGAGCTGAACTACCCGGTCGTGCCGGAGCAGGCGCCCCTGCTGGCCGCCGGGCTGGACCGCCTGGCGCGTCCGGACGTGCTGGACGCGGCGCTCGCGCCCGTCGGCGTGGCGGGCACCCCGGCGGCGCGCGAGGCCGCGGCGGCGCTGCTCGCGGCGGACGGCTGGGCCCCGGCGCCGGAGGATGTGCTGTTCGCCGGGAACGGCCGGCAGGCGATCGCCGCGGCCGTGGCCGCGCTCGTGCCGCCGGGCGGGCGGCTCGCCGTCGAGGCGCTCACCTATCCGGTGATCAAGGGGATCGCGGCGCGGCTCGGCGTCACGCCGGTCGCGGTGCCGGTGGACGGGCACGGGATGGTGCCGGGCGCGCTCGCCGAGGCGCACCACGCCGCTCCGCTCGGCGGCGTCTACCTCCAGCCCACGCTGCACAACCCGTACGGGACGACGATGCCGGAGGGCCGGCGCGCCGAGCTGGGCGCCCTCCTCGGGCGGCTCGGGCTGTGCGCGATCGAGGACCGGATCTGGGCGTTCCTGCGCGAGGACGGCCCGCCGCCGCTGGCGTCGTTCGCGCCGGACCACGCGATCCCGGTCGACAGCCTCTCCAAGCGGCTGGCGCCGGGGCTGAGCGTGGGGTTCGCCGCCGTCCCGCGGCGGCTGGCGGGCCGGGTCGCCGCCGCTCTGCGCTCGGGTGCGTGGGGGCCCGCCGGGTTCGCGCTGGAGGCGGCGTCCGGGTGGGTCGCCGACGGGACGGTGGAGGCGATCGTGAAGGCGAAGCGGGCGGACGCCGCGTCCCGGCAGCGGATCGCGGCGGACCGGCTCGCGGGCGCCGCGATCCGGTCCGACCCCGGCTCGTACTTCTGCTGGTGGGAGCTGCCCGCGCCGTGGCGGGCGGAGACGTTCGTGGCCGCGGCGGCCCGGCGCGGCATCGCCGTCACGCCCGCCGCCGCGTTCGTGGTCGGCGGCGCCGCCGCGCCGCGGGCGGTGCGGTTCGGCCTGGCGTCGCCGCCGGAGGACGTCCTCGCCAGGGCCCTGGACGTGCTGGCGGAGATCGCGGGCGGCACGCCCGACGACGCCCCCGTGGGCTGACGGGCGGCCGGGGGCGGGCGGGGTTCCGCCTCTGGACTCCGCGCCCGGCGTCGTTCATGTTCTTGTGGGGGCGGCCGCGCCCTCCAGAGGGAGGGGGCGTGACGTGATCGAGGTGCGCGGGGTCGGGCAGCGGGTGGACGGCGGGCGCCGCACGCTACGGGACGTGTCGCTGACGATCGGCGCCGGCGAGCTCGTGGCGATCATCGGTGGCAGCGGTGCCGGCAAGACGACGCTGCTGGACGCGATCGCCGGGGTCCGGCCGCCCGCCGAGGGCGAGGTGCGCCACGAGGCCGGCGGCGGATCGCTGGGGTACGTGCCGCAGGACGACATCGTGCACAAGGAGCTGCCGCTGCGCCGCACCCTCCGGTACGCGGCGGGCCTCCGCCTGCCCGCCGGCACGCCGCCGGAGGAGGCCGAGAAGGCCGTGGACGACGTGCTGGACGCGCTGGCCCTCACCGAGCGGGCCGGGCAGCGCGTCGGCCGGCTGAGCGGCGGCGAGCGCAAGCGCGCCAGCATCGCGGTCGAGCTGCTCACCCGGCCGCGGGTGTTCTTCCTCGACGAGCCGACGTCGGGCCTCGACCCGGCCACGGCCGCCGACCTGATGCGGCTGCTGCGCGGCCTCGCCGACGCGGGGACGACCGTCGTCATGACGACGCACCACCCGCCGGACGTCGCGGTGTGCGACCGGGTGGCGGTGCTGGCGCCGGACGGGCGGCTGGCGTTCTACGGCCCGCCGGAGGAGGCGCTGGAGGAGTTCGGGGCCACCTCGGTCGACGAGATCTACCTGCGGCTCGCGGGCGCGGCGGAGGGCGACTGGGGCGCCCGGTTCCGGCGTCCCGGCGGCGAGGGGACGGCGCCTGGTCCCGGCGTCGGCGCGCTGCGCCAGTGGGCGCTGCTGACCCGACGCAACCTGGACCTGCTGGCGGGGAACCGGCTGACGCTCGCCGTGCTGGCGGGGTCGCCGCTCATGGTGCTGGCGATGTTCGCGGTGCTGTTCCGCCCGGGCGCGTTCGCGCCGGAGTCGCCGAGCCCGGGCGCGACCGTGATGATCCTCTTCTGGATCGCGTTCGGCGGGTTCTTCTTCGGGCTGACCTACGGGCTGCTGCAGATCTGCACCGAGCTGCCGGTGCTGCGGCGGGAGCGGCTGACCGGGCTGCGGATCGGGCCGTACGTGCTGGCGAAGGCGGCCGTCCTGCTGCCGCTGCTGGCGGCGGTGGACGCGCTGATGCTCGGGGTGCTGCGCGGGCTCGACCGGCTGCCGGCGACGGGCTGGCGGACGTACGGGGAGCTGTTCGCCACGCTGCTCCTGTGCTCGGTGGCGGCGCTGGCGCTCGGGCTGCTGGTGTCGGCGGCGGTGACCGACCCGGCGCAGGCGACGATGGCCCTGCCGATGCTGTGCTTCCCGCAGGTGCTGTTCGTCGGCGCCATCCTGCCCGTCCCGGTGATGGCGGCGCCGGGCCGGTGGCTGAGTTACGCGATGTCGAACCGTTGGGCGTTCGAGGGGCTCGGGCACAGCCTGCGCGTCGACCGGCTGTGGGCGTCGGGCCGGTCGCCGCTGGGGCCGCCGCTGCTGGCCTCCTACGGCGGCACGTTCTCCCGGGCCGTGGCCGCCGACTGGGCGATCCTCGCCGGGTTCTCGGCGCTCTTCCTGGCGGGGACGGCCGCCGTCCTCGCCCGCCGTACGCGGCCGTCCGCGGACGGCCCGTCCCCTCGCGCCCGAAAACCGCCAAACACGGCCATCAAGTCCTGAAAAGGTCAGCACTCCCTCTTGCACGCCGTTCTCCGATTTTGGACCGTTCTTAGAGGAGGATGCGGCTTTGTACGCGGGGGAGCATGATGTCCGCTTCAACCGATTCCTGGGCGGCGGGGGCGACGCCCGGCACCGACGCCGAGTACGCCTCGACGAGCCGGCTGGACGATCTCAGGGCCGCCGAGTACGGCCATCTCGACGCGAACGGCCAGACCTACCTGGACTACACGGGGGCGGGCGTGGCGGCCGACGCGCAGATCCGCGCGCACGCCCGGCGGCTCACCGGGCGCTGCTACGGCAACCCGCACTCGGAGAACCCGACGTCCAGCGCGTCCACCGAGCTCGTCGAGCGGACCCGCGCGGCGATCCTCGGCTTCTTCAACGCCTCGCCCGACGAGTACGAGGTGATCTTCACGCCGAACGCGACCGGCGCGTGCCGGCTCGTCGGCGAGGCCTACCCGTTCGGGCGCGGCTCCCGGCTCGTCCTCACCGGCGACAACCACAACTCGGTCAACGGCATCCGCGAGTTCGCCCGCGCGCGCGGCGCGCAGGTGGTCAACGTGCCCGTCCGCGGGGCCGAGCTGCGCGTCCCCGACGACGACGTGCGCACCGCCCTCGCCCGCCGCCGCGGGCTCCTCGTCTACCCGGCGCAGAGCAACTTCACAGGCGTCCAGCACCCCCTTGAGTGGGTCGACCTCGCGCACGCGCACGGGTACGACGTCCTCCTTGACGCGGCCGCGTTCGTCCCCGCGAACCGCTTGGACCTCAGCCGGACGCGGCCCGACTTCGTCCCGGTGAGCTGGTACAAGGTGTTCGGCTACCCGACCGGCGTCGGCGCCCTGGTCGCGCGGCGCGCGGCGCTCGCCCGGCTGCGCCGCCCGTGGTTCGCGGGCGGCACGATCCAGGCGGTCAGCGCGCTCGGCGGCTGGCACGTCCCGGCCCCCGACGAGACGGCGTTCGAGGACGGCACCCTGAACTTCCTGTCGATCCCGGACGTGGAGTTCGGCATCCGGTGGATCGAGGACATCGGCATCGACCTGGTCCACCGCCGGGTCGCCCGCCTCACCTCGTGGCTGCTGCACCGCCTGACCGGGCTGCGGCACGGCGCGGGCTCCGCCATGGTCCGCGTGTACGGCCCCACCGGCACGGACCGGCGCGGCGGCACCGTCGCGTTCAACGTCCTGGACCCGCGGGGCCGGATCGTGGACGAGCGGATCATCGCGCGCGACACCGCCGCCGCCGGGATCTCCGTCCGCACCGGCTGCTTCTGCAACCCGGGCGCCGGGGAGGGCGCCTTCCGCATCTCCGAGCGGGCCCTGCGCGACCGGCGGACGCTGCGCGGCGGCATGCGCACGCTCGACGAGTACCTCGACCTGCTCCACCTGCCGAGCGGCGGCGCCGTCCGCGCCTCGCTCGGCCTGGTCTCCAACGTCGGCGACGTCGAGCGGCTCGTCTCGTTCCTGGAGGAGGCCTACGGCGACCGGGAGCCCGACGCGAGGGGCCTCAAGCCCCGCGAGCGCTGCTGAGGCTCCCGCGCCCCTCGCACCGGGACCACCGCGTCACGAGCCAGCGCGTTCCACCACGACGGCCCACTCCTCCAGTAGCTCCTGCGCGGCGTCGGCGTCCGGGCCCTCGGCCCACAGGTGCGTGACGGCCTCCGCCGGGTCGGGCAGCACGAGCACCCAGCCGCCGTCGTCCCCCACCACGCGGACCCCATCGGTGGTGTCGAGGGTGCGGCTCCCGGCGGCTTCCACGACGTGCCGCATGACGCTTCCCTTCGCCGCCCACGGCGTCGGGACGGACCGGCGCAGCAGGTGCGCGACGGGGATGCGCCGGTCGATCTGCGACAGCGTCAGCCGCGTCCGCGCGACGAGCCCGACCAGCCGGACGAACGCCGCGATCCCGTCCACGGTGCCGCTGAACTCCGGCATCAGGAACCCGCCCCGGCCGTCCCCCGCGAAGATCACGTCGGGGCGCGCGGCGGCCTTGGTCAGCACGTCCTGCGAGGTCGAGGTCCACTCCACCTGGACGCCGTGGAACCGGCAGACCTGCTCGGCCACCCGGGTGGTGGTCACCGGCAGCGCGACCCGCCCGCCGCGCCGCTCCGCCGCGACCAGGTCCAGCATCACCAGCAGGGCCCGGTCGTCGGCCACCAGCTCGCCGTTCTCGTCCACCAGCGAGATCCGCTCGCCGACCGGGTCGAACCGGACGCCGAACGCGGCCCGCGACGACGACACCAGCGCGCCGAGTCGCTCCAGGTCGCGCATCCGCTCGGGCAGCGTCTCGGTCGGGTTCGCCTCGTCCAGCGCGTTGTTGCGGGTCAGCACCTCGACCCCGACGCGGCCGAGCAGGCTCGGCAGCACCAGCGACGCGACGCCGCCCGCGCAGTCCAGCACGATCTTCAGCCCGGCCTCGCGGACGCCGCTGATGTCGATGCGGTCCAGCAGGTCGCGGGTGTAGGTCTCCACCACCCGCGGCGGGTAGGTCAGCTCGGCGATCTCGCCGGGGAACGCGCGCCGGTACTCCTGCCGCCCGAACACCCGCTCCAGCTTGCGCTGCGCGGCCTGCGACAGGTCCGCGCCGTCCGGGTCGAGGAAGATGATGTCGACGCCCTGGGTCTCGCCGTACGTGGTGCGGATGTAGATGCCGCCCGCGCAGTCCTCGCGGCCGGTCTCGAACCGGGCGACGGTCAGCGGCGTCGCCTCCAGGTCCTGCACGTTGATCGCGCTGGCGGTCAGCGCGCTGATCACCGCGCGCTTGAGCGTGCGGGCGGCGCGCGAGACGTCCCGGCCGGTGACGACCGTGGTGCCCTTCTTCAGCGTGGTCGCGTACGCGCTGGCCAGCCGCACCGCCAGCTCCGGCGTGATCTCCACGTTGACCAGCCCGGACACCCCGCGCGGCCCGAACAGGTTGCGCTGCCCGCGCGACTCCCAGATCACGCTGGTGTTGACGACCGCGCCCGCCTCGATCGTCTTGAACGGGTACACCTTCACGCCGCTGGAGACGTACGCCTCCGCCTCGATGACGCACTCGTCCCCGACGATCGCGCCCTCCTCGACGCGGGCGCCCGCCATGATGTCGGTGTTCTTGCCGACCACGCAGCCGCGCAGGTTCGTCGACGGCGCGACGAACACGTTGTCGTGGACGATCGCGCGGTGCAGGAACGCGCCCTCCTTCACCACGACGTTGCTGCCGAGCACGGTGTACTCGCGCAGCTCGACGCCGGCCTCGACCTTCGCGTAGTCGCCGATATAGAGCGGGCCCTTCAGCACGGCCTCCGCGTCCACCTCGGCGCCCTCGGCGACCCACACGCCCGGCGACATCTCGAACCCGTCCAGCTCGATGCCGACCTGCCCGGACAGCATGTCGGCCTGCGCCTTCAGGTAGCTCTCGTGGGTGCCGACGTCCTCCCAGTAGCAGTCCGCCACGTACCCGTACAGCGGCGCGCCCTCCGCCAGCAGCTTGGGGAACACGTCGCCGGACCAGTCGACGACCTCGCCCGCCGCGACGTGGTCGAGCACCCCGGGCTCCATCACGTAGATGCCGGTGTTGACGGTGTCGGAGAACACCTGCCCCCACGTCGGCTTCTCCAGGAACCGCTGGATGCGTCCCTCGTCGTCCACGATGATGATCCCGAACTCCAGCGGGTTCGGGACCCGCTTGAGGCCGATGGTGACGAGGGCGCCGTTGCGCTCGTGGAAGCGCACCATGTCGGTCAGGTCGATGTCGGTCAGCGCGTCGCCGGAGATCACCAGGAACCGGTCGTCGCGCAGCGCCGCCTCGGCGTTCTTCACGCTGCCCGCGGTGCCGAGCGGCACCTCCTCGGTCGCGTAGCTCAGCGACATGCCGAGCTCCTCGCCGTCGCCGAAGTAGTTGCGGATCAGCGCCGCCAGGAACTGCACCGTGACGACGGTCTCGCTGAACCCGTGCTTCTTCAGCAGCCGCAGCACGTGCTCCATGATCGGCCGGTTGACGAGCGGCAGCAGCGGCTTGGGCTGGTTGGCGGTCATCGGACGCAGCCGCGTCCCCTCGCCACCCGCCATCACGACGGCCTTCATCGGGGGGTCTCAGCTCCCTTCTGCTCGCCGGCCGGGGGCCGCGCGCCCGGACCGGGCGCGCCGTCGGGTGGCGCGCCGCGGCCGGCCAGCACCAGTTGCCGCGTCTGCGCCCAGTACAGGACGGCCGCCCACCAGTACAGCGCCGTCCCCCAGATGGCGAAGGACCACCCGATCACCTTCGCCGCGGTGCCCGCCGCCCCGTCATGGTCGCCCAGCAGCAGCAGCGGGAAGGCGTACAGCAGGCACAATGTGCCCGTCTTGCCGATGAAGTGCACGGGAAGCGTCCCGCCGTACCCGAGCCGCCGCACGATCGGCGCGATCGGGGTGATCGCCAGCTCGCGCGCGACCAGCGCGGCCAGCAGCCACAGCGGGATGATGTCGCGGATCGTCAGGCCGACGAGCGTCGCGAAGATGTACAGCCGGTCGGCGGCCGGATCCAGGAGCATGCCGAGCTTGCTGGTCTGGTTCAGCGCCCGCGCGAGCTTGCCGTCCAGCCAGTCCGACAGGCCGGCGAACACCAGCAGCCCGAGCGCCCACCAGTCCTGCTCGACCAGCACCAGCCACAGGAAGAACGGGACTCCGACGAGCCGCGCCATGCTGAGCATGTTCGGCACCGTGAAGATCCGGTCCCGCGCCGCCTCCGGCGCCCTGCCGGCCTCAGTGCTCACCGCTTGCGCTCCCCTCCCTGACAGCGCCCTCCGGGCGATGACCCTGGGGCCTGGGTCGGCCCCCCGGCGGTCGCGCCGTCCCCCTTGATCCTGACCCTACCGGTAAGGCTTTGAAAGCCCCCGATAGCGTCCGGCCATGCGATGGACGGTGCACGGCGAGAGATCGATCTACGACAGCCCCTGGATGGACGTGCGGCTGGCCGACGTGGAACTGCCGGACGGGCGGCGCTTCGACCACCATCTCGTGCGGGTGCGGCCCGCCGCGGGCGTGGCGGCGGTCGACGGCGCGGGCCGGGTGCTGCTGATCTGGCGGCACCGGTTCATCACCGGCGCCTGGGGCTGGGAGGTCCCGGGCGGCCGGGTCGAGGACGGCGAGGACCCGGCGGAGGCGGCGGCGCGCGAGCTGGTCGAGGAGACCGGGTACCGGGCCGGGCCGCTGGAGCACGTCGTGGCGGTGCGCCCGTCGCCGGGGCTGCACGACGGGATCCACCACATCTTCCGGGCGGACGGCGCCGAGCGGATCGGCGAGCCGACCGACGTGGAGGCGGAGCGGATCGAGTGGGTGCCGCTCTCGTCGGTCCCGGAGCTCGCCGCGCGCGGCGAGATCGGGTCCGGCTCGACCCTGGCGGGCCTGCTCCTGCTGCACGCCCGGACGATCAGCGGGGGGTGACCGGCGCCTCCCCGGACGGCACGTCCGGGGGCGTGCCGTCCCGGAGGGCGGCCGGGAAGACGGCGGTGACCGCGAAGCCGCCGTCCTCGCCGGGGCCGGCGTCCAGCGTCCCGCCGACGCTGCGCGCCCGCTCGATCATGCCGAGGATCCCGAACCCCTCCGGCTCGGCGCCGGAGGGGCCCCGGCCGTCGTCGGCGACGCGCACGACGAGCCCCCGCTCCTCGCGCGCGAGGGTCACCGCGACGCGGCGCGCGCCGGCGTGCTTGACGACGTTGGTCAGGGCCTCCTGGACGATCCGGTACGCGGCGACGCCGATCTCCGGCGGCGCGCCGGCGGCGCCGTCGGCGCTCAGCGTCACCTCCAGGCCGGCGGCCCGGGCCGCGTCCACGAGGCCGGGGATCGCGTCCGGGCCGGGCAGCTCGGCGGGCCCGCCGACATCGGTGCCGCGCAGGACCTGCAGGGTGCCGCGCAGCTCGGTGCGGGCCTCCCGGCAGGTCGCGGCGATCGATCCGAGCGCCTCGGCCAGCTCCGCGCGGTCGAGCGGCCGGTCGCCGGCGACGAGGTGGGCGGCGGCGCCCGCCTGCACGCCGATGACGGTGATGCTGTGCGCGAGCAGGTCGTGCAGGTCGCGGGCGATCCGCAGGCGCTCCTCGGCGACCCGGCGGCGCGCCTCCTCCTCGCGGGTGCGCTCGGCGCGCTCGGCCCGCTCGGTGATCGTGGCGAGCCGGGCGCGGTGCGACCGCCAGACCTGCACGGCGATCACCACCGACACCACGGCCTCGATCACCGCGATCTGCTCGCGGACGGAGCCGCCGCCCGCCCGCAGCGCCATCGTGATCACGCAGACGAACAGCAGCAGGCCGGCCACCGTCAGGACGGCGCGGACCCGGCGCCCGAACACCGCGTAGGCGAACAGCGCGATCACCTCGGCCGGGATCAGCGCGTGATGCTGGTACTGCAGCAGGTGGTACGGCAGCGTCAGGACGACCAGCACGACGAGCGCGAGCGCCGGGCGGCGCCGGATCACCGCGAGCGGCACGTGGGCGCCGGCCAGCAGGAGGACGCCCCAGGCGTCCAGCGGCCGCGTCCCCGGCCACGCGAGCGCGGCGGCGACGGCCGCGGCGGCCAGCAGCGTCGTCAGCAGGGCGTCTCGGGTCGCCGTGTCGGGCCGGGGCATCGTCACCACGTGCCCATCCTCCCCGACTCCGCGGCCGGCGCGCACCCGCCCCGCGGCGTGCCGCACCCCGGGGCCGCGTTCCCGCCGGTCCCGGGCGCGGCGCCGCCCGGGCGGCGCCCCGGGGCCGAGGTCAGATGAGGCCCTGGGCGAGCATCGCCTCGGCGACGCGCTCAAACCCCGCGATGTTGGCGCCCACCACGTAGTTCCCGGGCGCGCCGTAGCGCTCGGAGGTCTCGTCGCAGGTGTTGTGGATCCGCGTCATGATCTCCGCCAGCTCCGCCTCGGCCTTCGGGAACGTCCACATCTCGCGTCCCGCGTTCTGCCGCATCTCCAGGGCGCTGACGGCGACGCCGCCGGCGTTGGCGGCCTTGCCCGGGCCGAACGCGACGCCCGCCTCCTGCAGCACGTGGACCGCCTCGGGCGTGGTGGGCATGTTGGCGCCCTCGGAGACGGCCTTCACGCCGTTGCGGACCAGCACCCGCGCGGCCTGGGCGTCCAGCTCGTTCTGCGTCGCCGACGGCAGCGCGATGTCGGCCGGGACGTCCCAGACGCTGCCGCCCCGGACGAACCGGGCGGACGCGCCGCGCCGCTCGGCGTAGTCGGCGACCCGGCCCCGCTCGACCTCCTTGATCTGCTTGAGCAGTTCGAGGTCGATGCCCTTCTCGTCCACCACGTAGCCGCCCGAGTCGGACACCGTGATCACGTTGGCGCCGAGCTGCTGCGCCTTCTCGATGCTGTAGATCGCGACGTTGCCGGATCCGGACACGGTGACGGTCTGGCCGTCCAGCTCCTCGCCGCGCTTGCGGAGCATCTCGGCGGTGAACATCACGTTGCCGTAGCCGGTGGCCTCGGTCCGGCACGCCGACCCGCCCCAGGGCTGGCCCTTCCCGGTGAGGACGCCCGCCTCCCAGCGGTTGCTGATCCGCCGGTACTGGCCGAACAGGAAGCCGATCTCCCGGCCGCCGACGCCGATGTCCCCGGCCGGGACGTCGGTGTCGTCGCCGATGTGGCGGTGCAGCTCGGTCATGAACGACTGGCAGAACCGCATCACCTCGGCGTCCGAGCGGCCGCGCGGGTCGAAGTCGCTGCCGCCCTTGCCGCCGCCGATGCCGAGACCGGTCAGCGCGTTCTTGAAGATCTGCTCGAAGCCGAGGAACTTCACGATGCCGAGGTTCACCGACGGGTGGAAGCGCAGGCCGCCCTTGTACGGGCCGAGCGCGCTGTTGAACTCCACCCGGAAGCCGCGGTTGACATGCACCGCGCCGGAGTCGTCGGTCCACGGCACCCGGAAGACGATCTGCCGCTCGGGCTCGACGAGCCGCTCCAGCACCCCCTGGCCGGCGAGCTCGGGGCGGGCGGCGACGGCCGGTCCGAGCGACTCCAGCACCTCGTGGACGGCCTGGTGGAACTCCGGCTCCCCCGGGTCGCGGACGAGGACGCGCTCGTAGGCCTTGTCCAGCACGGTGTGCGTGCCGGTCGCGTTCTGCGGCCGGGGGGAAACGGGCATGCCGGGTCCTTCCTCAGACGGTGATCATGCCTCTCCACTTTAGGCGGTGGTCTGGACCACCGCGGAGCACGGGCCGGTCAAAGGCCGGTACCCCCCGCGAGAACGGGCTTGACGTCCAGCACCGGCGTGCCGTCGAGCGCCTCCAGGCCGCGGACGCGCACGCGCCGCCCGGTGACCTGGAGGATCTCCACGGGGTGCAGGCCGATCGGGTTCGGGCGGGCCGGGGAGCGGGTGGCGAACACGCCGGTCTCGGGGTTGCGCGGGTCGTCGCGCGGCCGGGTCCGCAGCACGTCCCGCGGAGCCAGGTGCAGCCAGGTGAGCACGATGATCCGGTCGCCGTCGCCGAGCCCCTCCAGGGCCGCCTGGTACGACGGCTCGAAGACCAGCCACGCGTCGGGGGCGCCCTCCGTCCCCTGCTTGGGCGCCTCGGCGCGGTCGCTGAGGGGGGACGACACGTGGCCGACGGGTGTGAGGGCGAAGTCATCGCGGATGTTCTCCATGCCCTGATCCTCCCAGCCCCGTCGCGCGGGCGCGTTCTACCCCGGCGGCGGTGGTTGCCGCAACGGGGGTGCGCCGGGTTACCGTCGAGCACGACAGATCGCGGGGGCCCGGCGAACCGGGCTGAGATAGCGGCTGGGACGGCCGCTGACCGCATGAACCTGACCGGGTAATGCCGGCGTAGGGAGAGATCGAGTCGTCATGACCGAATCCGTGGTTCCAGCTGCCCGCAAGACCTACCTCCAGGGTTCCCGCCCGGGGGTGCGCGTTCCCATGCGGGAGGTCCCGCTGACCAACGGCGACGTCGTCGTCCTGTACGACACGTCCGGGCCGTACACCGACCCCGACCACGAGACCGACGTCCGCAAGGGGCTGCCCGCGCTGCGGGAGGCGTGGATCGCCGAGCGCGGCGACACCGAGCCGTACGACGGGCGGGCGGCGCGCCCCGAGGACGACGGGCGCCGCTCCGCGCCCGCGGCCGACGGGCCGCTCCCCCGCAGGCCGCGCCGGGCGAGCGGCGGCGCGGTGACCCAGCGCGCCTACGCGCGGCGCGGGGAGATCACCGCCGAGATGGAGTTCGCGGCGCTGCGCGAGGGCGTGGCGCCGGAGTTCGTCCGCGACGAGCTGGCGGCGGGCCGGGCGGTGCTGCCCGCCAACGTCAACCACCCGGAGATCGAGCCGATGGTCATCGGCCGGAGCTTCCTGGTGAAGGTGAACGCCAACATCGGCAACTCGGCGGTGGCGTCCTCGATCGAGGACGAGGTCGAGAAGATGACGTGGGCGACCCGCTGGGGCGCCGACACGATCATGGACCTGTCGACGGGCCGGGACATCCACACCACCCGCGAGTGGATCCTGCGCAACTCGCCGGTGCCGGTCGGGACCGTCCCGCTGTACCAGGCGGTGGAGAAGGTCGGCGGCGACCCGGCGGAGCTGACCTGGGACGTCTTCCGCGACACCGTGATCGAGCAGGCCGAGCAGGGCGTCGACTACATGACCGTGCACGCGGGCGTGCTGCTGCGGTACGTGCCGCTGACGGCGCGGCGGAAGACCGGCATCGTCTCGCGCGGCGGGTCGATCATGGCGGCGTGGTGCCTGGCGCACCACGAGGAGAACTTCCTCTACACCCGCTTCCGCGAGCTGTGCGAGATCTTCGCGGCCTACGACGTCACCTGGTCGCTCGGCGACGGGCTGCGGCCCGGCTGCATCGCGGACGCCAACGACGAGGCGCAGTTCGCGGAGCTGCGCACGCAGGGCGAGCTCACCCGGATCGCCGCCGAGTTCGACAACCAGGTGATGAACGAGGGCCCGGGCCACGTCCCGATGCACAAGATCAAGGAGAACGTGGACCTGCAGCAGGAGTGGTGCGACGGCGCGCCGTTCTACACGCTGGGGCCGCTGACCACCGACATCGCGCCGGGCTACGACCACATCACCTCGGCGATCGGCGCCGCGATGATCGGCTGGCACGGCACCGCGATGCTCTGCTACGTCACGCCGAAGGAGCACCTCGGGCTGCCGGACCGCGACGACGTCAAGGCCGGCGTGATCGCCTACAAGATCGCGGCGCACGCCGCCGACCTGGCCAAGGGGCATCCGGGCGCGCAGGCGTGGGACGACGCGCTGTCGGACGCGCGGTTCGACTTCCGCTGGGAGGACCAGTTCGACCTGTCGCTGGACCCGGACACCGCGCGGGCGTTCCATGACGCGACGCTCCCGGCGGCGCCGGCGAAGACCGCGCACTTCTGCTCGATGTGCGGGCCGCACTTCTGCTCGATGAAGATCACCCGGGACGTCCGCCGGTACGCCGGCGAGCACGGACTGGCCGAGGAGGAGGCGCTCGCCGCCGGGATGCGGGAGAAGGCCGGGGAGTTCCGCGCCGGAGGCGGGCGCGTGTACCTGCCGCTGGCGCCCGGCGGTTCCTGACCGGGGACCGGGCCGGGAGACCGGTCACCGGCGCCCTCGGTGAGGGCGGCCCCCTTCCCTCACCGGAGCCCGCCGCGAACCGCGTGCCGCGGCGGGCTCCGGCCGCTCGGATCCCCCCTCGCGGGACACCGGCCGGGCGGACACGGCCGCCTGCCCGGGGTGGCGCGGCGCGCTGCGACTAGACTTCAGGGAACGTTCCAACACCGCGGACCGTCCCCCTGCACGCCGCGGTCGCGCACGCGTCAGGAAGGACCGGGGACCCAGGTGACCAGCGACGACACGCCGCGCACCCGTGCGCCGCGCGCGGACGTCCGCCGCAACCGCGCCCGGCTGCTCGCCGCTGCGCGCGAGATGTTCCTGCGCGACGGCGCGGGCGCCTCCCTGGAGGGCGTCGCCCGCCTGGCGGGCGTCGGCGTCGGGACGCTCTACCGCCACTTCCCCACCCGGCAGGACCTCCTGGAGGCGCTGCTCGCCGACGCCTACGACGCGCTCGCGGAGCGGGGCCGCGAGCTGCTGGAGTCGCCGGAGCCGGGGCGGGCGCTCCTCGCGTGGCTGGACGACTTCGTCGCCGCCGTGTCGGTGTTCCAGGGGACGGCCCCGTCCGTCCTGGTCTCCTTGCGCGGCGAGCGCTGCGAGGCGTTCCGGTCGTGCCGCGCCATGCGGGACGCGGGCGCTGCGCTGTTCGCGCGCGCGCAGGAGTACGGCGAGGCGCCCGCCGGGGCCGCGTTCCTGGACGTGCTGAAGCTCGCGGGCGGGATCGCGATGGCCGGCGAGCGGGAACCCGGCGCCGCCCGGCGGCTGCTTTCCCTCGCCGCGTCCGGCATCGTCCCCAGCGCCGCGCACGGCGAGAGCGGCGCCGCGCACGACGGGTCGGGCGGCGCGCCGGACCCGTCCGGCTGAGGCGTCAGTTCTCGGCGGGGACGGGGAGGACGCGGCGCGGCCCCTCCGGCCCGCCGCCCTTCGCGCGCCATTCGCGCGGGTAGCCGACCGACACCTCGATGTGCGGCACGCCGTCCGTCCAGATCGTCCGGGGGATGTGCAGGTGGCCGTACACGACGGCGACGGCGCCGAACCTGGAGTGCCATGACTCCGTGCGCTCGGTGCCGCACCACTGCGCGAACTCCGGGTACCAGAGCACGCGGGTGGGTTCGCGGACGAGCGGCCAGTGGTTGACCAGCACGGTCCGGGTGCCGGGCGCGAGGGCCGCGAGCCGCTCCTCGGTGTAGGCGATCCGGGCGTCGCACCAGGCGTCCCGGGTGAGGTGCGGGTCCGGGTGCAGGTAGACCTCGTCGGTGCAGACGACGCCGGAGTCGTGCGCGATCTTCAGCGCCTCCTCCTTGGTGGACGCGCCGTCCGGCCGGAACGTGTAGTCGTACAGCAGGAAGAGCGGGGCGACCGTGACCGGGCCGTCCGCGCCGTCCCAGACCGGGTACGGGTCCTCGGGCGTGAGCACGCCGAGCCCGCGGCACATGTCGACGAGCCGCCGGTAGCGGGCCTCGCCGCGCAGGGCCACCGGGTCGTCCTTGACCGTCCAGAGCTCGTGGTTGCCGGGGACCCACAGCACGCGGTCCCACCGCCCGGCCAGCACGCCGAGCGCCCACTCGACGTCGGCGAACCGCTCCGCGACGTCGCCCGCCACGATCAGCCAGTCGCCCGGCGCCGCGGGCTCCAGCGCCTCGACGAAGGCGCGGTTCTCGGGGAACCCGACGTGCAGGTCGCTGATCGCGTACACACCGCTCATGCCGTGATCGTAAGCGCAAACCGGGCGCGGCCCGCGCCCGGCGGGCGGGCGCGGGCCGCGGCCGGGGCGGGGATCGCCGTGCCCGGCCGTGCTTCCTCCAGGTCAGCCGCTCGACGCGGCGGACGGGGCGGGTTCAGGCGTTCCAGATGCCGGTGGCGGCGGTCTCGCGGGCGTAGTCGGCGAAGTCGCGGGCCTCGCGGCCGAGGGCGCGGCGGACGCCGTCGGCGGGTTCGGCGTTGCGGCCGTCCAGCACGGTGGTGAACAGGTACGTCAGCAGGCCGGCGACCTCGCCGGGGAGGCCGTGCTCCTTGAGCGCCGCCGCGTAGTCGTCCGCGCCGACCCGCACGTAGGCGATCTCGCGTCCGGCGGCGCGGCCGATCTCGGCGACCGCGTCGGCGAAGGTCAGCGCGCGCGGCCCGGTGACCTCGTAGACCTCTCCGGCGTGCCCGGCGCTGGTGAGGGCGGCGACGGCCACGTCCGCGATGTCGTCGGCGTCGGCGAACGGCTCGGGCACGTCGCCGGCCGGCAGGACGACCTCGCCGGCCCGAACCGGGTCGAGCAGGTAGTCCTCGCTGAAGTTCTGCGCGAACCACGCGGCCCGCACGATCGTCCACTCCAGGCCGCAGTCGCGGACGACGCGCTCGCACGCCCGCGCCTCCTCCTCGCCGCGCCCGGACAGCAGCACGACCCGGCGCACCCCGGCGGCCGCCGCCGCGGCGGTGAAGGCACCGATCGCCTCGGGCGCGCCGGGCGCGGCGAGGTCCGGGTAGTAGGACAGGTAGACCGACTCGACGTCCCGCAGGACCGGCGCCCAGGTCGTCCCGTCCGTCCAGTCGAAGCCGGGGACCGCTGACCGCGAGCCCATCCGGACCGGGACGTCCAGGGACTCCAGCCGCTCGACGACCCGCCGCCCGGTCTTCCCGGTCCCGCCGAGCACGAGGACGAGCCCGGTCTCCAGGGCGTTCCCGCCGATGTTCCCGCTGGTGTTCTCGCTGATGTTCCCGCTGGTGTTCGTCATGTCCTGGAGTCAACCGCCGGGCGCGCCCGTCCGACATCGTTGAGACGCTCGGCTCCATGCGCGAGCGTCCAGAGCCTTTACGCTGAGCGGCATGGACGCCCTGACCGACCTTCTCGACGGCCCCCGCGCGCACGGAGCGTTCATGATCCGCTCGACGCTGAACCCGCCGTGGTCGATGCGGATCCAGGACGAGGCGCCGCTGACGCTGGTGGCCATGGTCCGCGACGAGGCCTGGGTGCTCCCGGACGAGGGCGCGCCCGTGCACCTCCGCCCCGGCGACCTGGTCATCTGCCGCGGTCCGGACCCGTACGTCGTCGCGGACGACCCGTCCACCGAACCGCAGATCGTCATCCACCCGGGCCAGCGCTGCACCACCCCGGACGGGACGAGCCTGTCGGAGGCGATGGACCTCGGCGTGCGCGCCTGGGGCACCGACCCGGACGGCAGGGCGGTGATGCTCGTCGGCACCTACGAGACGCGCGGCGCGGTCACGCAGCGGCTGCTGGCCGCGCTGCCGCCGCTGGCGGTCGTGCGCGGCGACACCTGGCGGTCGCCGCTGGTGGGGCTGCTCGACGAGGAGATCGTCAAGGACGAGCCCGGCCAGGAGGTCGTGCTCGACCGGCTGCTGGACCTGCTGCTGATCCAGACGCTGCGCGCGTGGTTCTCCCGGCCGGAGGCCGAGCAGCCCGGCTGGTACCGGGCGCACGGCGACCCGGTCGTGGGGCCCGCGCTGCGGCTGCTGCACGACGACCTCGCGCACCCGTGGACGGTCGCGGACCTGGCCGCGAGGGTCGGCGCGTCGCGGGCGGCGCTCGCGCAGCGCTTCGGCAGGCTGGTCGGCGAGCCGCCGATGGCGTACCTCACCGGCGTCCGGCTGGCGCAGGCCGCCGACCTGCTGCGCGAGAGCGACGCCACCCTCGACGCCGTGGCGCGCCGGGTCGGCTACGGGACCGCGTTCGCGCTCAGCACCGCGTTCAAGCGGGAGCACGGGATGAGCCCGCAGGAGTACCGCTCGGGCGCGGCGACCGCCTGACGCCCGGGGGCCGCCCCGGCGGGCGCCGGCTTGGACGTGCGGCGGCCCGCCGGGATGGATCCCCGGCGGGCCGCACGCGGTGGACCGTGCCGGTCCGGATCAGCCGTCGGCGTCCGGCGACGGCAGGTAGCGGCCGGGCACCTCCGCCGGGGTGAGAATCTTCTTCTCACCCGGGTACGGCTTGGTGAACCCGTGGGTCAGGTACCACGTGTAGTGGTCCATCTGGTCGGGGTTGGCGCGGTCGGGCTGCGGGTTCTGGTCGTTCTGGTGCTGCTGCCGGTTCCAGGCGTCCCACAGGCTCGCGACGCCCTTCTCCCCCGCCGGCACCGCCGGGGTCGGCGACTGGGCGGGGGCGAGCGACGCCCTGGTGGTCGGGACGGGGTCTTCACCGCAGGCCGGCGGCGTCTTGAGCCCGTAGGTCAGCGGGACGCGGTTCTGCACGGCGGTGAACGGCGTGTAGTCGGGCCGCCCGGTGAACGCGGTGTACATCGGGGTGGCCGCGCTGTCCTTCTGGTTCATCGGGCGCACCCCGAGGATCTGCTCGATGGTGCGAACCACGGTGATCTGCGAGTAGTAGTGGCTGTCGACCTTGCCGTGGTTGGCGTAGGGGCTGATGACCTGCACCGGGCCGCGCGCCCCGTCGACGTGGTCGACACCGTCCTGGGTGTCGTCCTCGATGACGAAGATCGCGCTGTCCTTCCAGTACTTGCTGTGCGAGATGTGGTCGACGATCCGGCCCACCGCGAGGTCGTTGTCGGCGACCTGCGCGATCGGGTTCGGCGCGCCGCCGGTGTGGTCGCTGGACAGCCAGAACATGTTGAGGCTGCCCGGACCCTCCGCGTCGAAGTGCCGCTTCCAGATCTCGTACCGGTAGATGTCCGGGATGTCGGTGTCGAACTTCGGGTAGTCGTGCGCCGTCACGTCGTTCAGCGACGGGATCGGGGAGGACGAGTCGGTCTTGATGGCCGTGTTCTGGCCGGTGTCCGCCATGGTCCTGGCGTCGCAGTAGAACTGCTGCCACGTCGCGCCGGACGGCTTGGTCTCGAACTGCAGGAACTCGCCGTAGTTCTTGACGCTGCCCCCTGCCGCCTGAACGCCGCTCCACAGGGTGCCGGAGCGCTGGTGGCCGAGCGCGTCGTCCTCGGTGTCGTAGCTGCGGGTGTACTCGCCGGCGCCCGACTCGGTGTACTCCGGGTTGTCGGACTGCATGAGCCAGTTGTGGCCCTCGGCGGAGTTGGTGCCGACGTCGTAGGTGTTGTCGTACAGCCCGAACTGGCGGGCGAGCGCGTGCTGGTTCGGGGTGGCGTTCTCGCCGAACTGCGCGAGCGCCGGGTCGCCGTTGCCGCGCTTGTCGTCGCCGAAGACCTGGTCGTAGGAGCGGTTCTCCTTGACGAGCAGGAAGACGTGCTTGATGGTCGACGGGTCGCCGAGGCGGACCGGGACCGGCACGGGCCGCGCGCGGCCGCCGGTGCGCAGCCCGGCGAGCGAGGCGGCGTCCCAGCCGTTCTGCTGGAACACCCTGGCCGTGTAGGCGCCGATGAGCCGGTCGTCCGGCAGCGTGAACCGCAGCAGCGTGCCGGTCGAGTCGTGGGTGTTGTGGCCGGTGGCCGGCGTCGTGCCGGCGCCCTTGTCGATGGTGCGCCCGGGGCCGCGCTCGCCGATGCCGCGCAGGCTGGTGACGACCACCTGCCCGCCGACGGTCGTGACGTTCTCGGGGAAGTAGTCCGTCGGCAGCATGCCCACGTAGCCGACCGGCGCCTTGGGTCCCTTGTACCGGTAGACGGCCAGCGCGTTGGCGCGGCCGAGGGTGACCAGGAGGCGGCCGTCGCCGGTGAGGGTGATGCCGTCGGGCTCGTAACCGACCTTGGCGCCCGGCCACGGCTGCGTGGTGATGGTCTGGACGACGGCGTCCTTGGACGTGTCGACCACGGAGACGGTGTCGCTGCCGGTGTTGGCGACGAACAGCACGCCCTTGGCGGCGTGCAGGGCGGTCGGGTGCAGGCCGACGTCGATGGACTTCACCGAGGCGCCGGTGTCGCCCACGTCGATGACGCTCACCGTCCCGGTGGTGACGGCGCCCGTCTTCGGATCGGCGGGGACCTGGGTGCCGTAGGAGTTGAGGGTCTGGTCGCCGTCCTTCGCGGGGCGCCCGCCCTCGTTGCTGACATAGAGCTTGCCGCCGACCAGGGCCAGGTCGCGTGGAGCGTTCCCAACGCTCCAGCTGCGCGTGATCGCACCCGTGGCCGGGTCCATGGCCACGACGCGGTTCTGGCCGTTGACGGCGGTGTAGAGGGTGGCGCCGTCGGCGGAGAACACCGCCTGGGCCGGCAGCGGGTGCTTCGACCCGTCGTTCGGGATCGTGATGAACGTCGGGGCGCCCACGGTGCCGTCGGCGTTCACCGGGAAGCGGCTGAACCCGTTGATCTGCGGCATCCAGAGGGTCTTGCCGTCCGGCGAGTACGTCGGGCCCTCCTGCCCCACGTTGTTGTTGCCGATCTTCAGGTTCGCGGCCGCCGAGGTGCCGGCCTGCTGGAGGACCTTGTAGTCCTTCAGGTCGACGATCGTCAGGGCGATGGAACGGTCCGTGGTCAGGGCCGCGAGATGGCGGCCGTCCGGGCTGACGGTGGACGACAGCAGCTTCCCGTTGTCGACGAGAAGGCGTTCGCCAAGGGGCTTGTCGAACTGGTCGCTGGCGAGCAGCGTGCCGAGGCCGGTCGTGTCGCCGACCTTGTGGGTGCCGAACGCGTGCGTCGACGCGTAGGCGACGCCGCCGCCGGCCGTGATGGCCAGCGCGGCGGTACCGGCCGCGACGATCCGGACCCGGCGGCCGCCGAGCCGGCGGAACACCCCGGAGCGGTTCTCCGCGGGGTTCCGGCGTTGCCTTCTGACGTGCATGAGCTAACCCTTCTGAGCACTGGCGGGGCTGGCGAGCAGGTCGACGTCGCCGTCGAACTGCCACAGGGGGTTGGGCGCATCCCCGCTCGAGGTGCGCACCTGGAAGTAGCCGTTCACCTCCTTCGGACCGTCGCCGTCGGCGACGTACCGCCCGTCGGCGGTGACGTCGAGCTGGTAGATGGCGGTGCCGGCGGAGGCCACGCCGGGCAGGTGCCACGTCACGACGCACCGCCAGTCGTTGCCCGGCCCCTCGTCGGCGACGCGGTCGCCGCCCTTGTCGCAGGACGCGGTGGTCCGCAGCTGGGCCTCGGTGACGGCGGGGCGGTGGAGTTCGCGGGTCTGCAGCCGGTAGAGGTGCGCGTACGAGGTGGCGAGGGAGTCCTCGAGCTTCGTCCGCTCGATCCCCGACCCCTTCGCCGGAGTCGTCCACGAGACCACCGCCACCGTGACGACGGCGAGGGCGGCCAGCGGCAGCACGCCGCCGACGGCGACGCGCCGCCCCGACCCGTCGTAGGCGAGGTCGGTGAAGTCGCGGCGCAGGAACAGCCGGTAGGCCAGCGCGGTGGCGGCGACCGCCCAGACCAGGGCGACCGCGACGCCGATGAGCAGCGGGCGGGTCTGCGCGGGCTCGGTGAACAGGCCGCGCCAGGCGAGGAACGCCTCGCCCGGCAGGGCCGTCCGCACGGCCACCGGCAGCGGCAGCATCTGCGCGAGCTGGAGTCCGAGCGCGAGGAGCGCGGGCATCAGCAGGCCCATCGGCGAGCGGCCGAGGGCCACCGAGCCGAGCAGGCCGACCGCCGCGAACGCCAGCGTCGGCGCGAGCACGCAGCACCAGGCGAGCAGCACCGTCGCGGCCGCGTCGCCGGACGACAGCATGTGGCCGTCGAGGCCCGCGAGCGGGTGGGCGCCGGCCGCGGCGAGCCCGCCGGCGATGCCGGAGGCGGCCAGCCCGGCCGTCATCGCCAGGATCACGGTGAGGCTCGCGAGCGCCTTCGCCGCGAAGATCCGGCGCGGGGAGCGGACCGCGACCAGCAGGTGGCGCCAGGTGCCGAGCCGGTCCTCGGCGGCGAACACGTCGCCGGCGGTCAGGGACGTCAGCAGCGGGAGCACCCAGCTGCACGAGAAGCCCAGCACCACCAGCGACCCCGCCCAGCCGGACGCGTGCATCCAGCGGCCGAAGACCGTGTCGGCCGGGAGCGAGCTCTGCAGGCTCACCGCGGCCACGAACACGGCGGGGGCGATCCAGCACGCCGCGAGGACCAGCCGGATCCGCCACTGCGACAGCAGCTTGACCAGCTCGAAGCGGTAGCCGCGCGGCAGCGGCGCCGGACGGGCCTCGTCCGCGGCGGGGGCGGCCGTGGTGGTGGTCGCGGTCATCGGGGGTCCTCCTCGGTCTCGCCGGGAACGGTCCCGGTCCCGGTCAGGGCCAGGAAGGCGGCCTCCAGCGGCGGGACCACGGGCGCGAGCCCGCGCACCGCGACGCCGGCCTCCACCAGCCGCACCACCAGGTCGTCGAGGGCCTGCACCGGCCCGCGGACGACGAGCACGTCGGCGTCCGGCCCGGCCTGCGGGTCCCGCACGACCCGCAGGCCGGGCGTCCGCTCCGCCACCTCGCGGGCGGCCGGCGGATCGGAGGTCAGCAACCGGTGGTCGAGGTCGCCGACCTCGGCTGCGAGCTTCTTCACCGGGCCGGAGAACACGACCCGCCCGGTCGAGAGGATGGTGACCTCCGGGCACAGCGCGGCGAGGTCGTCCATCCGGTGGCTGGACATGACGATCGCGGCGCCGTCGGCGGCGAGCTCGGTGATGACCCGGTGGACGTGCCGCTTGCCCGCCGGGTCCAGGCCGTTGGCGGGCTCGTCGATGACGAGCAGCCGCGGCCGGGTGAGCAGCGCGGCGGCCAGGCCGAGCCGCTGCCGCATCCCCAGCGAGAAGCCGCGGACCCGGTCGTCCGCGACGTCGGTCAGCCCCACCCGCTCCAGCGCGGCGCCGACGCCGGCGGCGGGGCCGTGCCCGCGCAGCCGCGCCAGGGCGGCGAGGTTCTGCCGCGCGGTGAGCGAGGGGTAGAGCCCGGGCCCGTCCACGAAGCCCGCGACGCCGTCGGGGACGGCGAGCGTCCGGCCGACCGGCGTCCCCAGGATCTCGAGGCGGCCGCGGTCCGGGACGGCCAGGCCGAGCAGCAGGCCGAGCAGCGTCGTCTTGCCCGCGCCGTTCGGGCCGACCAGGCCGTGCACCTGCCCGCGGTCGACCTCCAGATCGACGTCGTCGAGCGCCACCACCTCGCCGAACGACTTCGTGATGCCGCGAGCCCGGACGACCCTGCTTCTGCGCATGCCAGTTCCCCACTTAGACGCCGCCGCAGGAACTTAGAGATCGCGAATGGCGTCGACGGGGCGCGCAGCCGAACGGCGGGCGAATGATCGCCCACCCCCAGGGGCCGCGGCGGCCCCGCGGGACGGGGGAACGGGCGGTGCCGCAGGTCAGCCGACGGACACCGGCACGTCGGGGTCGGTGACGACGGCCGAGGCGGGCACCGAGGACGCGCGCCGGACGACCGGCGCGCCGCTCGCCTGGATGTCGCGGATCCGGATCCCGCTCCCGCCGCCGATGTGGACGTGGGGGGTGCCGGGCCTGGTGGCGTCGGGCTGGACGCCGTCGCCGTCGCTGAACATGAGCCCGTCGAGGACGATGCCCGCCCCGCCGGTGACGGTCACGATGCCCCTGTCGTGCGCGGGCTGGGAATGGCCGGCCGCGCCCGGGTCGGCCATGCCGCCGTAGAACCAGCAGTCGCGGACCCGCACGAACCTGCCGCCGGTGATGAGGAGCTGGCTGCCCGAGGTGGGATGGCCCGCCTGCGCCTGCGCGTCGAACCGGGCGCCGTTCAGGACCACGCCGCGGCCGCCGTCGAGGCGGAGCGCGCACACGTTGGCCCTGGCCGTGGCGAACACCGGGCCGACGACGGTCTTGCTGACGTTCGGCAGCCACACGTGGTAGCGGTCGCCGGGGCCCATCCTCGGGGAGTCGATCAGCATTCCGTCCGTCCAGTAGCTGTTGTCCGAGCCCCAGAGCTTGAACGGCGTGTCGTAGCTGTTGTTGACGTCCCAGAAGCCCGAGAAGGTGACCGCGGTGTGCGCACCCCACATGACGTGCTTGAAAAGGTTGAACGCGAGGTTCTCGAAATGCGAGGCCCAGAGCACCGACCCGCCGCCGGCCTGGTCGGCGAAGAAGGCGGTTCCCGAGTCGCCCTCGAAACTCAGGTTGCCGACGTAGATCCCGCGCGTCCGCCCCTTCGGCAGGGTCAGCCATCCGGAACCCGGCACGCTGATCTTCACGCGCTGGTTGTAGTGGAACTCGTTGCCGCTGATCAGGCCCGTGAAGGCGAGCCCGTCGAAGACCTGGCGGGGCCGCTTGAACTCCATCGAGCGCTGCCCTAGCACGATCGCGGGCTTGCAGGTCTGCTGGGAGACGTAGGACAGCGCCTGGGTGAGCTTGGCGTCGTCGGTGGCGCCCTTGAACGAGTCAAGGAGGACGCCACGCGCGGTCGAAGGGCCGCCGGCCGGATCTGTCATTTCCCCTCCTCAGCGGGCATTTCCACTGAGCGACGACATTCCCCCTTACTACGCTCGGTAATCGGACGGTCACGGAATAGTCACGAGCAGGTGACGGACCCCGGGCGCAGGATCGCCCCCTCGACGCCCTGCGGGCACGGCGTCACCGAGGGACGTAGAGGCGGATGTCGTCGACGCGGGCGCCGCCCTCGTAGAAGTTCATGTGCGGGTCGCCGATCATGAACCGGTCGGGATAGGCCGACCCGGCCGGCCATGTATGGCGGTCGACGAGGGTGCCTCCGGGGCCCTTCCAGGTCCAGTCGGCGTCGTAGCGGCCGTCGTACTCGCCGGGCTTCTGGTTGTAGTGCCAGATCGGCTCGCCGTCCTGCACGAACGCGCGCGTGTACCGGTACGTCGCCCGGCCCACGTGGGCGAACACTCCCGACATCTCCATCGTGTACGCACCGCCCCGGCGTTCGATCGCGAACGTGTACGGGTTCTCGGGCAGCAGTTCCGGCCGCAGGTCGACCGTCGAGACGATCGCGCCGCCCTTGGCGAGACCGCATTCGCTCTGCATCAGGTACTCGGTCCCGGGCATGGCGGGATACCTGCGGTCGTCGGTCATGAAAATGGCGTTCACGCCGTTTCCGGTCCCGGCGGAATAGGGCTCGTACCGCTTCGTCGCCGGGTTGCAGTACTTCAGGCCCGTACCCGTGTACTTGTACCTGTTGTAGCCGTCCATGGCCACTTTCCGGTGACCGTGGACGAAGATGTTGTCGTGCGGCGCCACCCGCCGGTAATCCATGATCGACATGTAGTAGAAGCCGTTGGAGTCGGTGCGCGCGTCCGCCCACGCGCATTCGGGCCTGGAGAAGTCGCCGCCGGACGCCCACGGGAAGACGGTCTTGCAGCCGCCCGGCGCGTAGCCGTTGATCCGGCCGTCGGGGTAGTCCCAGGAGCCGTCGCGCTCGCCGCCGAAGTCCAGGCCGCGCAGCGTCATCTCGACGCGGTACTCCGCGGGCAGGTCCCGCGTCGAGCGGATGACGACGCCGCCGCGGTGGTCGGGCTCGTCGAGGTCGGCGGCGCCGCGCCGCGAGGTGAGGGTCGGCGGGCGGTCGGGCCTGCCGTCCCCGTCGGCGTCCCGCGCGGCGAGTTCGGCGGTGAGCCACCCGCGCCGGCCGAACGCGAAGGACTTGCGGTACGTCCGGACCGTGGCGAGCTGCGTCCGGAACGCCGGGCCGCCGACCGTGTCGAAGTACGCGCCGTCGTTGTCGTACATGTCGACGTCGTAGGGGCTCGCGGAGCCGTCGTCGTCGGGCCGCCACGGCACGCGCGCGTCGTCCAGGCGCCGGTCGAACGGCTCGGCCGCGACGAGCCGCCAGCCGGGCCGAGCGCCCGGCGGCCCGCCGCCCGTCCCGGCCTCCGCCGCGCCCGCCGTGCCCGCCGTCGCGGACAGGACGAGCGGAACCGTGAGCGCCAGGCCCGCGCGAACCCGCCTCTTCATATCGCCGCCTCCCTCGCCGCGCCGCGGGGCGCGGTGCTCGGCCGGTTCCAGGACGATCTTCGGTGACGGTAGGCCGGGGACGCGCCCGCCACCATGGCAAACATCGACAAAGTGGTATTGACCAGTCGCCATAACGGGACGTAGCGTGTGCGGCGACGGGATCGGCTCCATAGAGGGGTGAAGGCGTGCGGACTGGCGGTGAGGGCCGTAACGGGAACACGAAGCGGCAGGCGGTCCGCCGCGAGCTGCTCGCCATGCTCGAGGGCCTGGAGCCCGGTGACGCGCTGCCGTCCGAACGCCGGCTGGTCGACGAGCTCGGCGTCTCCCGGCCGACGTTACGGCAGGCCGTGGACGGCCTCGTCGCCGAAGGGCTGCTCGAACGGCGGCACGGAAGCGGCACCTACGTGGCCGAACCGCGGATCGCGGTGCCGCTCACCATGACCTCCTTCACCGAGGACATGATCCGCCGGGGGATGAAGCCGGGCGGCCGCGTGCTGTCGTTCCGCACGGAGACCGCGGGGGCGCGGATCGGCAGGCGGCTGGCCCTTCCGCCGACCGAAGAGGTCTTTACCATTCGGCGGCTGCGGCTGGCGGACGGCGCCGCGATGGCCATCGAGACGCTCTACCTGCCCCGGGCGCTCATGCCCGGGCTGCGCAGGGACGTCCTGGAGGGCCGGTCGTTCTACGACCTGCTGCGCGGCGCCGGCATCGTGATCGCGTCCGGCACCGAGACGATCGAGCCGACCGTCACCACCCCGGAGGAGGCCGCCGAGCTGGACGTCCCGGTGCACACGCCGGCGTTCCTGTTCGAGCGGGTGACGCGGGACGAGGACGGCCGGCCGCTGGAGTACGTCCGGTCGCTCTACCGCGGCGACCGGTACCGCCTCGAACTCGACCTCCGCCCGCCGTCCCACTGACCGCTCCCCCGGCACGCGTCCGGCGCGCGCCCGGGGCACGACCGTCCACCAGCGCTGGCGGGGGCCGCAGCGCACGAACCACCCCTGAGAAGTGAGGCGACTTCACCATGGGCGTCATCAAGGACATCCTCACGTTCCTGGCGAACAACGTCTTCGGCCAGGTCCCGATCCTGATCGGGCTCATCACGCTCGCCGGGCTGATCCTGCAGCGCAAGCGGGCGGAGGACGTCGTCGCGGGCGCGCTGCGCGCCACGATCGGCGTGGTGATCCTGTTCATCGGCGTCGACGTGTTCACCGGCGGGCTCGCCAGCTTCCAGACGGTGCTGGCGAGCGCGATGGGCACGACGCCGCCGCACGCCGACCACTCGCTCACCGACTTCCTGTCCAAGCAGGGCGGGACGATCGCGCTGGTGATCACGGTGGCGTTCCTCGTGCACGTGCTGATCGTGCGGCTCTTCCCCGCCGCGCGGTACCTGTACCTGACCGGCCACCTGATGTTCTGGATCAGCACGGTCACGGTGGCGTCGCTCGTGACGATCGCGCCCGGCGCGAACCAGCTCACGCTGGTGCTGTGCGGCGCCGGGTTCGTCGCCGCGTACTGGACGCTGCAGCCGCTGTGGATGCGGCCGCTCATGCGCCGCGTGATGCCCGACGACCGGTTCGGGTACGCGCACACCAGCTCGCTGGCCTGCCTCGTCACCGGCTACGCCGCCCGGCCGCTCGGCAGCCGCGAGAAGCACGACACCGAGAAGCTCACGCTGCCCCGGCAGCTGTCGTTCTTCAAGGACGTCAACATCAGCACCGCGCTCATCATCTCGGTGATCATGCTGCTCGGGGTCGCGTTCGCCGACCACGGCGTGGTGGCCAAGGCCGCCGCCGAGATGGACGACAAGCTGTCCCCGTGGGTGTGGGGACTGCTGGTCGGGCTGCGGTTCGCGGGCGGCATCGCGATCCTGCTGTACGGGGTCCGGATGTTCCTCGGCGAGATCGTCCCGGCGTTCAAGGGCTTCAGCGACCGGGTCATCCCCGGCACCCGGCCCGCGCTGGACGCGCCGACCGTCTTCCCCGTCGCGCCGACCGCGGTCATGCTCGGGTTCGTGACGTCCACGGTGGTGTTCCTGGCCTGCCTCGCGGTCTCCGCGGCGGCCGGCTGGTTCACCCTCGCCCCGCCCATGATCATGCTGTTCTTCGTCGGCGGCGCGGCCGGGCTGTTCGGCAACGTGGTGGCGGGCTGGCGCGGCGCCGTCCTCGGCGGCGTGGTCTCCGGCCTGATCCTCGCGGTCGGACAGGGCTTCACCTGGGGGCTGTACGAGCGGACGGCGCCGGAGCTGTCCACCCTCGCCGACCCCGACTGGTACGCGATCGGCTGGCTGCTGAAGGCGGCCGACCCGGTCATCGGCAAGGGGACGGTCTGGCTGGTGCCCGTCATCGCGCTCGCCGCGACGGTGGTGACGCTGGTCCTGCTCGGCCGCGCCGACAAGCGCCGCGCCGTCGCCGAGGGCGAGCCCGAGGCCGCCGGCGCGGCACCCGCCAAGGCTTGAACGACGCACAACGGAGGGAACCGACATGGCACTGGACAGGCGGCTGGAGGTCCTCGCGGTATGCGGGGTCGGCATGGGCTCCAGCCTGATGCTGAAGATGACCGCCGAGGACGCGCTGGGCTCGCTCGGCGTGGACGCCCGGGTGGAGAACACCGACGTGTCGTCCGCGCGGGGCATGTCCCCGGACGTGGTGATCGGCCAGG
This sequence comes from Actinomadura sp. RB99, assembly GCF_014706005.1. NCBI lineage: Bacteria > Bacillati > Actinomycetota > Actinomycetes > Streptosporangiales > Thermomonosporaceae > Actinomadura > Actinomadura sp. RB99. The sequence continues at coordinate 29,200 of NZ_JABMCA010000091.1, forward strand.
GCATGCACACCGGCGAGATCGCCGACCTCGCGCCGGTCGTCATCACGATCAGCGACTTCCTCGACAAGGACGGCCTGGCCGCGCAGCTGAAGGAGCGGCTGACCGAGCAGGGGTGGCTGCCGTGACCGGCATCGCCGCGAACGACGACGTCGCCGCGCGGGACTGGCGGGAGGCCGTCCGGGAGGCCGCGTCCGCGCTGGTCGCCACGGGCGCCGCCGGCGAGGGCTACCCGGCGGCGTGCGAGCGGGTGGTCGAGGAGAACGGCCCGTACATCGTGCTGACGAAGGGCCTCGCGCTCGTCCACGCCCGTCCCGAGGACGGCGGGCTGGCCGTCGGCGTCGGCGTGACCCGGCTGGCCGCGCCGGTGGAGTTCGGGCATCCCGACAACGACCCGGTCGACCTCCTGCTCGCGTTCTGCACCCCGGACCCGGACGCGCACGTCGGCACGCTCGCCGCGCTGGCCCGGTCGCTGTCGGGCGGGCTCGCCGACCGGCTGCGCGCCGCGCCCGGCCGGGAGGAGCTGGCCGGCGCGCTCAAGGAGGCCGTGCCCGATGCCTGACGCCGCCCGGCAGCGGCTCCCCGGCCGGGTGCGGGCCCTGCTCGACGACCTCGACGCCGCCTCCGGCGAGGCGATCGGCGCGGCGGCCGCGCTGCTGCTCGACGCGGTCCAGGCGGGCGGGATCGTGCACGTCGCCGGGGCCGGGCACTCGCTGGTGATGGTGTGCGAGACGTTCTACCGGGCCGGCGGGCTCGCCGCGGTCCGCCCGATCTGGGCGCCGGACGTGCTCCCGCTGGACGACGCCGTGCGCAGCACCCGCGCCGAGCGGCGCGCCGGCGTCGGCCGCGCCGTCGTCAAGGAGGCCGCGCCCGCCCCGCCGGACGTCGCGGTGGTGTTCTCCACCAGCGGCCGCAACCCGTACCCGGTGGAGATCGCCGCGGAGTGCGCGGCCCGGGACGTCCCGGTGGTCGCGGTGACCTCGGCCCGCGCCGCGAGCGGCGCCGCGGCCCGGGCCGCGACGACGCTCGCCGACCACGCCGCGATCGTGGTGGACACCCGGGTGCCGCCCGGCGACGTCCTGCACCCGCCGGGCGCGCCGCGGACCGCCGCGGTCTCCACGATCCTCGCCGCCTACGCCTGGTCGCGGATCCTCGCCGACCTGGACGACCTCGCCGCCGCGCGCGGCGCGGAGCCGCCCCGGTGGACGAGCGCGAACGTGCCGGGCGGCGACGAGCGGAACACCGCGCTCATCGAGCGCTACCGGCACCGCGTCCCCGAGCTGACCGGCGGCGAGTGACCGGCCACGGGTGACCCGCTTTGCCCGGCTAGCCCGCGGGGAGCCCGGCGCGGTCGGGGACGGTGCGGGGCAGCTCCCGCAGCCAGGACGCCACGTCGTCCGGCCACCAGCGGCCGGGCGACAGCCGGCCCAGCTCCGCGGCGACCCGCGACGGCGAGGAGGGCGCCGGGACGACGCGGGCCGGCGCGGCGCCGGAAAGGACGCCGAGCCACCAGTGCCGCGCGGTCTCGGGCATCTCCTCGGGATCGAGGACGACGTAGTAGTCGGGGAGCTGCGCCGTGCCGGAGCGCAGCGCGGCGAGGGCCTCCTCGACGGCGACCTCCAGCGGGCCGGGCGCGGACGCCCCGTCGAAGAACGCGGTCCAGGCGTCCCGGACGGCGGCGAGCGGGTCGTCGTCGTGCACCACGTAGGTGCCGCCGGCGCGGCCCACCAGCGCGGCGAACTCGGCGGGCGGGACGTCGCCGCGGACGAGGGCACGGACGTTGTGGAGCCCGCCCAGCCCGGCGACCACTTCCCCGGCCCGCTCCCCCGCCACGACGACCACGGTGCTGCTCGATCGGCGCATGATCGGAGTCTATGATGCGGGCGTATCGGACCGGTTCAGGCCGAGGGGGACGACCCCCGAGCCCCCGTCCGGCTTCGTCGGGGATCAGAGGAGTGAGATGACCACCAGGCCGACCGAGGACGATCTTCTCGCCGTGTTCACGAGGGCGGACCTCGGCAAGGACGAGCGGCTCGACCTGATGGAGTTCACGCTCGTCCTGGAGCACCTCGGGCTGTCGTGGTCGCGCGCGGAGACGCAGGACAGGTTCGAGAGGGCCGACGCCAACCTCGACGGGTTCATCTCCTACGGCGAGTACCGGGCGATCCTCGAGGAGCAGGGCTGGGCCTGACCCCGGACGCGACGGAACGGAACGGGCCCGCCGGTCGCGCCGGCGGGCCCGTTGCGTCCGCGCCGGTCAGACCCGGCGTCCGCGCAGCTCGCGGTACCTGCGGACGAGCGCGGCGGTGGACGCGTCCGGCGCGTCCGAGGGCGGCTCCTCGGAGGTGAGCGCGGGCGCGAGGTCCTGCGCCATCACCTTGCCCAGCTCGACGCCCCACTGGTCGAAGGAGTCGATGCCCCAGACCGTCCCCTCGACGAACACGATGTGCTCGTAGAGGGCGACCAGCTCGCCGAGCGTCTTCGGGGTCAGCTTCGGGACCAGGATCGTGCTGGTCGGCCGGTTGCCCGGCATCACCTTGTGCGGCACGACCGCGGCGGGCGTCCCCTCGGCGGCGATCTCGTCGGCGGTCTTGCCGAACGCCAGCGCGGACGTCTGCGCGAGCAGGTTCGCGGTGAGCAGGTCGTGCATGCCGGCCCGGTCCTCGAACGGCTCGGCGAACCCGATGAAGTCGGCCGGGACCAGCCGGGTGCCCTGGTGCAGCAGCTGGTAGAAGGCGTGCTGGCCGTTGGTGCCGGGCTCGCCCCAGAAGATCTCGCCGGTCTGCGCCACGACCGGCGCGCCGTCGGCCCGCACCGACTTGCCGTTGGACTCCATCGTCAGCTGCTGCAGGTAGGCGGGGAAGCGCGACAGCCGCTGGCTGTAGGGCAGCACGGCGCGGGTCTGCGCGCCGAAGAAGTCGGTGTACCAGACGCCGAGCAGGCCCATCAGCACCGGCATGTTCGCCTCGAACGGCGCGGTGCGGAAGTGCTCGTCGATCGACCGGAAGCCGGCCAGCATCTCCCGGAAGCCCTCGCCGCCGATCGCGATCATCAGCGACAGGCCGATCGCGCCGTCGAAGGAGTAGCGGCCGCCGACCCAGTCCCAGAAGCCGAACATGTTGTCGGTGTCGATGCCGAAGTCCGCGACCCGCTCGGCGTTGGTCGACACCGCGACGAAGTGCCGGGAGACGGCCTTGTCGTCGCCGAGGGCGTCGATCAGCCACTGCCGCGCCACCTTGGCGTTCGTCAGCGTCTCCAGCGTGCCGAACGTCTTGGAGCTGATGACGAACAGCGTCCGCTCGGCGTCGAGTCCGGCGAGCTTGCCGAGGATGTCGGCCGGGTCGATGTTGGAGACGAACCGGCAGGAGATCCCCGCGTCCACGTAGTCGTGCAGCGCCTCGTAGGCCATCGCGGGGCCGAGGTCGGAGCCGCCGATGCCGATGTTGACGACGGTGGTGATCTGCTTGCCGGTGAACCCCGTCCACTCCCCCGACCGGACCCGTTCGGCGAACCGGGACATCTTGTCCAGGACGGCGTGCACGTCGGCGGCGACGTCCTGCCCGTCGACCGTCAGCGCCTCCCCCGGCGGCAGCCGCAGCGCGGTGTGCAGGACGGCGCGGTCCTCGCTGACGTTGATGTGCTCCCCGGAGAACATCGCCGCGATCCGGTCGCGCAGCCCCGCCCGCTCCGCCAGCGCCACCAGCAGCCGCAGCGTCTCGTCGGTCGCCCGGTGCTTGGAGTAGTCCAGGCAGAGGTCCCCGGCGGTCACGGTCATGCGCTCGACGCGCCCCGGGTCCTCGGCGAACAGCTCCCGCAGGTGCCGGCCCGCGAGTTCCGCCTGGTGCTCGGCCAGCGCCGTCCACTCGGGCGACTCGGTGATATCAGCCATTGCCTCTCTCATCTCCTCGGCGGGGCCGGACGGGCGCCGACGGCCCCCGGGCGCTCCGCCGTCCCCCACGGCGATCATAGGTCGGCGGCGCGCGGCGCTCGCAACGCTCTCCCCAACCGCGGAGTGTTCCCACCCGGATGACCGGTTCGTCCGGACGCGCGGATAAGGTCGGCGCCGTACGCGGCCGGACGGGTTCCGGCGGGTTCACGGGGAGGGTGCATGGGCGTCCCGCGGGACATGGCGCGGCTGTTCGAGCTGACGGCGCTGGGCGGCGACGTCTTCGTGGCGGACTCCCCGTCGGTGGGGCGGTCCCGGCTGTTCGGCGGGCAGGTCGCCGGGCAGGCGCTGCGGGCGGCCTGCCGCACCGCGGACGGGCGGCCGCCGCACTCGCTGCACGCCTATTTCATCCGTCCCGGCGCCCCCGAGGAGCCGCTGCGGTTCGAGGTGGCCCGCACCCGCGACGGGCGCTCGTTCTCCACCCGGCACGTCACCGCGAGCCAGGGCGGCAAGCCGATCCTGGAGCTGATCGCCTCGTTCCACGAGCCGGAGGACGGGTTCGACTGGCAGGCGCCCGGCCCGTCCGGGACCCCGGCCCCGGAGGACCTGCCGGAGCACTGGACGCCGCCCGGGTTCTCCCGGCACCCCGACGGCTTCGAGGTCCGCGTGGTGGACCCGCCGGACGAGGACGGGTTCCCCGTGCCGCAGCCGTTCTGGATCCGGACGGACCGGCCCGTCGGCGACGATCCCGCCCTGCACGCCTGCCTGCTGGCCTACCTGTCCGACATGGGGATGGTGAGCAGCGCCCGCGCCCCCGGGTCCCCCAAGCGGCTCGTCACCGCCGTCACCTTGGACCACGCGATGTGGTTCCACCGCCCGCCGCGCGCGGACCGGTGGCTTCTCTTCTCGGCGGGGCCGGTGACGAACCACGGCGCGCGGGGCCTCGCTCGCGGAACCCTCCACACGGCCGACGGCACGCTCGTCGCGTCCATCGCCCAGGAGGCGCTCCTGAGGCCCGCCGCCGGCTGAGCCGGCGCCGCCCCGCGCGCACGGCGCGGGGCGGCGGGATCCGGGCCGGTCAGGCCTCGGCCGCGGCCAGCGCG
>NZ_JABMCA010000092.1:0-33575 GCF_014706005.1 Actinomadura sp. RB99
CACCCAACGCACCCACCGCCTGACACCCTGGCTGAACTACTACAACACCCAACGCCCACACACCGCACTCGGCGGCCACCCACCCATCACCCGCCTGTCACCAACGTCATGACCGAGTACAGCTAGCCGGGGCCGCGGATCTTGCGGCGGGCCGCGGTGGTGCGCGCGGGCCGGTAGCCTGATGCGCTGGGCCCCCGCGAGGGAAACGCTCGCGTTCCGCCGCCCGCCCCGCCCGCCGCCCGCCCGCGCCGGCGGGCGCTTCGACGCCGACGAAAGGGAGCGATCGTGCCGCTCGTCATCGCCATGGACGGACCCTCCGGTTCGGGCAAGTCCAGCGCGTCCAAGGGCGTCGCCCGCGCGCTCGGGCTGCGCTACCTCGACACCGGCGCGATGTACCGCGCGATGACGTGGTGGATGCTGCGCAACGGCGTCCCGGTCGAGGACGCCGACGCGGTCGCCGCGCGCGCGGGGGACCCGGTGATCGTGTCCGGCACCGACCCGGACACCCCGTCGATCAGCGTGGACGGGCAGGACGTCTCGGAGCCGATCCGGACCCGCGAGGTGACGAACGCGGTCAGCGCGGTCAGCGCGGTCCCGGCCGTCCGGGCGCGGCTGGTGGCGCTGCAGCGTGAGATCATGACGGACGGGGGCATCGTCGTGGAGGGCCGCGACATCGGCACGGTCGTCGCGCCGGACGCGCCCGTCAAGGTGTACCTCACCGCCAGCGAGGAGGTGCGGGCGGCCCGCCGCGCGAAGGACCTGGCGGCGGACCCGGGCGCGTCGGTGACGGTGACGCAGGCGGAGCAGGCGCGCCGCGACCGGCTGGACTCCACCCGGAAGGCGTCGCCGCTGGCGAAGGCGGCGGACGCGCACGAGATCGACTCGACGGAACTGGGCCTCGCCGAGGTCATCGAGGCGGTCGTCCGCCTCGCCAAAGAGCATGAGTGAGCGGGCGGCCTGACGGCCCCTGTGGGGATATGTGACTGTGAGCGATTACGAGATCGAGACCGCGGACGTCGTCGAGGACGTCGCCGCCGACGCCGGCCCCGCGCCGGTGGTGGCGGTGGTGGGGCGGCCCAACGTCGGCAAGTCGACGCTGGTGAACCGGATCCTGGGGCGCCGCGAGGCCGTCGTGGAGGACGTGCCGGGGGTGACCCGGGACCGGGTCGCCTACGACGCGACGTGGTCGGGGCGGCGGTTCACCGTCGTCGACACCGGCGGCTGGCTGCCGGACGCGGCCGGGCTGGCCGCCGCGATCGCCGAGCAGGCGCGCCTCGCGGTCGACCTGGCGGACGTGGTGATGTTCGTGGTGGACGCGACGGTGGGCGCCACGGACGTGGACGAGGCCGTGGTGGAGATCCTGCGCCGGTCCGGCAAGCCGGTGGTGCTGGTGGCCAACAAGGTCGACGACACGGGCGCCGAGGCGGACGCGGCGATGCTGTGGTCGCTGGGGATCGGGGAGCCGCACCCGGTGTCGGCGCTGCACGGCCGCGGCAGCGGGGACCTGCTGGACGCGGTGCTGGAGGCGCTGCCGGCGGAGGCGCCGCGCGAGACGTTCGGGGAGCAGGGCGGGCCGAGCCGGATCGCGCTGCTGGGCCGTCCGAACGTCGGCAAGTCGAGCCTGCTGAACCAGCTGGCGGGGGAGAACCGGGCCGTGGTGGACGCGGTGGCCGGCACCACCCGCGACCCGATCGACGAGCTGATCGAGCTGGGCGGCCGGACGTTCCGGTTCATCGACACGGCGGGGATCCGGCGGCGGCACCGGGAGAACCAGGGCGCCGACTTCTACGCGACGCTGCGCACCCAGTCGGCGCTGGAGCGCGCCGAGGTCGCGGTCGTGCTGGTGGACGCGGCGGAGCCGCTCGCCGAGCAGGACCTGCGGATCGTGTCGATGGTGATCGAGTCGGGCCGGGCGCTGGTCATCGCCTACAACAAGTGGGACCTGCTGGACGAGGAGCGCCGCCACTACCTGGAGCGGGAGATCGACCGGCAGCTGCACAACGCGCGGTGGGCGCCGCGGGTGAACATCTCGGCCCGGACGGGCCGGCACATGGACCGGTTCGTCCCGGCGATCGACACGGCGCTGGACGGCTGGAACACCCGCGTCCCGACGTCGAAGCTGAACCAGTTCTTCGCCGACCTGGTGAACTCGCACCCGCACCCGGTGCGCGGCGGCAAGCAGCCGCGCGTGCTGTTCGCGACGCAGGCGGGGGTGCGGCCGCCCCGGTTCGTGCTGTTCACCTCGGGGTTCCTCGAGGAGGGGTACCGGCGGTTCATCGAGCGGCGGCTGCGCGAGGAGTTCGGGTTCGCCGGGACGCCGCTCGACATCGCGATGAAGATCCGCGAGAAGCGCGGCAAGGCCCGCAAGTAGCCGGATTTTCCGCCGCGGCCCGCCGGGGATCTTTCCCCGGCGGGCCGCGGCGTGTCAGGATGCACCCTGCGGGCAGCGCGTAAGTCTTCCATTACTCGTTGATCTCGCAACGAATGCGTGTTCTAGTCTGGGTGAGCGGTTCTCCCGGACGTTCATGGCGCGGTCGAGGGGTGCGACGTGAAGCTCTTGCTGCTCATTGCCGTTGCGGTCGCCTGCGTGGCGGCCAGCTTCGTCTGGCGCGAGCCGTGGATCGGCGGCGTCGGCCTGCTCGTCGCGTTCGTCGCGATGTTCACCGACCGCGACGACGTGAAGCTGGACGACGAGAAGGGCAGCTACGAGACCACCAAGTCCGTCCGGAACATGCGCAGCCGGAACCGCTGACCGCCCGCACGGCCGCCCGCACAGCGGCCGCCCGCACCGCCACGGTCCGGGCGGCCGCCGTCCGGCCTCCTACCGCTCGACGCGGCCCTGCTCGCCCGCGACCCGCTGGTCGCCCGGCGGGCGCGGTGCGGGCGGCCGCCCCGGCTCGACCGGCTGCCCCGGCCCGGCGTTCTCCCGCGCGTAGCGGCCGAACACCAGCGGCTGCGTGGTGCCGGCGGACTCCTGCTGCGGCTCGTCCGGCGGCACCGTCTCGCGGACGCCGACCACCGCGAACCGCCCGAGCGCGAGCGCCGCGAAGAACACGATGACGACGCCGAGCCCGGCGAAGCCGGACAGCTGCTCGGCGAGGTGCCGGCCCTCGCCCGTGCCGAGCGGCGCGCCCACGCCCGGGACGTCCCACAGCGTGGCGAGCGGCCCGCCCACAGCGAACCAGGCGCCGCCGAGGACGCCCAGCCACGCGCCGAGGATCGCGATCGCGCGGTGCGCGCTGAACAGCACGATCAGCCCGCCCAGCACGGCGGCGGCCGCGGGGGCGATGCTGAGCTGGAGCCGGTCGGTGTCGTAGACCCAGGTGTCGTCGGGCGCGAACCCGAAGTCGAAGTAGGGGCCGGCGAAGGGCAGCAGCCCGCCCCACAGGCCCAGCAGCACCAGCAGGATCCCGCTGAAGCCGCCCCTGGTGCGCGGTACGCGCATGGTCCCAGTCATGATCATTCCTCCTGACCGGGCTACGGATTCTGTTTTGCACCCCCTTTACCCGCGGTGTCCGCGTCCACACCGCCGTCTCAGGCCACCGTGCGGGCCTGCTGCTCGGGGCGCTCGGCATCGATGTGCCAGCTGATCACGCGGACCGGGCGGATCCGGATCAGGTCGTCGCTGAAGAAGCCCTCGCCGATGTGCATGCGGCCCTTGACCGGCTCCGCGGTCCCGCGGATCTCCACGCCGCGCCCCCAGCCGGGCCGCACCGCGTCCGGGTCGTCGGCGGGCGGCTTGTCGTCGACGAGGAACGACACGTGCGGGTCCGCGAGGACGTTGCGGTACTTGCGGCTGGCCGCGTTGTCCGGGCCGCCGATGTCGATCGTCCCGTCACCGTTCAGCCGGAACCCGACGGGCCGCGTCTGCGGCCCGCCGTCCGGGCCGATCGTGGACAGCCGGCCGAGGCTCTGCGTGCCGAGGTAGGCGCGCTCGGCCGGGGTGAACGGGTCGGTCATCGTCGCTCTCCGATCTGCGGTGGTGCTCACGGAGCCGACGCTAGGACCTCAACCGCGATTCAGGTCAACCGGCGCTCTCCAGGCCGGCGGGCGTGCCGTCCGGGGCCGCGGCGAGGCGGCCGTCCAGCGCGTCGCGGACGAACCGGCCGAGCGCGCGGATCGCCGCGCGGGACTCCGGCAGGTACGGGCCGAACATCTGGAAGACGTGGATCTGCCGGTCCCACACCTGCAGCGTCACGGGGACGCCGGCCTCGGCGAGCCGCCGCGCCATCAGCTCGGAGTCGCAGTACAGCAGCTCGGTGGAGCCGGCCGTGAGCAGGACGGGCGGCAGCCCGGCCAGGTCGGCGCGGACGGGGGAGACCGCCGGGTCCTTGAGGTCGAGGTGGCCGAGGAACGCCTCCACCAGCCGCTCCAGCAGCACGCCCGGGTCGGACGGGTCGAGGCCCATGTTGGCGTGCGCGAGCTTGTCGGTCAGGTCCATGTCGAGCATGGGGGACAGCGCGGCGAGCGCCGCCGGCATCGGCAGGCCCTCGGCGCGGGCGCGCAGCGCGGTGGCGAAGGTGAGGTGCCCGCCCGCCGAGTCGCCCATGATGACGATGTGCGCGGGGTCGACGCCCCGCTCGTCCAGCAGCCACCGGTAGGCGGTGAGGCAGTCCTCGACCTCCCGCTCGAACGGGACGGCGGGGATCATCCGGTAGTCGACCGACAGCGCGGGGACACCGGCGGCGGAGCCGAACGAGGCGATCATCCGGCGGTGCGTGTTGAGGCCGCAGCAGACCCAGCCGCCGCCGTGCAGGTAGAGGATCGCGCGGTCGCGGGCGGACGGTGCGCCGGGCCCGCGCACCCATTCCGCGCCGAACCCGTCGAAGCGGACCTTCTCCGTGCGGACGCCCCGCGGTGCCGGGGCCCGTGCGGCGAGCCGGTCCAGGGCCGCCGCGCGCCGCAGCGCCCGGTCGTCGAAGGGGAGCGCGGCGGCCTTGGCCAGCCGGGGGCGCAGGAAGCGGCGGATCCCCGCCGAGACCGCGCGGGACCGCAGGCTCGCGGTCCCGTGGCGTTCGATGACCAGGGTCGTCGGGTGCGGCTGCGTCACCGGGTCCTCCTCGCGACGGGGATGTAAGTAGATGGTGACATCCGGCCGCCGTCCTCCCGAAGCCGGGGGGCGGTGAGGCGCGGCTGTGGCAAATGCCAGAGCGAACGCCCTTAACGGCTTGCAATATCTGGCCATATTCATAGATGCAGGTCGAATCTGCGAGGGCTACGATCATCCCTCGTGACGACGTTCAGGATCAGTGAGGCGGCCGCGCTGCTCGGGGTCAGCGCCGACACCGTCCGGCGCTGGGTGGACGGCGGGCGGCTGCCCGCCGAGCGGGACGAGCACGGCCACCGGCGGGTGCCGGGCGCCGAGCTGGCCGCCTTCGTGCGCGACCAGGCGCGCGACCAGGCGCGCGGCGCCGCGCCCTCCGAGCAGGCCGAGCGGTTCTCCTCCGCGCGCAACCGGCTGCGCGGGATCGTCACCGAGGTCGTCCGGGACGGCGTGATGGCCCAGGTGGAGATCCAAGCGGGGCCGTTCCGGCTCGTGTCGCTGATGAGCCGCGAGGCGGCCGACGAGCTCGGCCTGCGGGTCGGCGTGGTCGCCGAGGCGGTGGTGAAGTCGACCAACGTCGTCGTCGAGGTGTCCGACCCGGGCTGACCCCCTTGAGGAGTGACATGTTCAAGCGCACATCGGCGGCCGTGCTCGCGGCGTCCCTGGCACTGGCGGCGGCTGGCTGCGGCGACACCGGCGACGGCACCGGCGGCGGCACCTCCTCGGGCGGCGGGTCCAAGACCCTCACCGTGTTCGCGGCGGCCTCGCTGACCGAGACCTTCACCGCCCTCGGCAAGACCTTCGAGGCCGCGCACCCCGGGGTGAAGGTCCGGTTCAACTTCGGCGGCAGCGACAGCCTCGCGCAGGGCATCGCGCAGGGCGCCCCGGCTGACGTGTTCGCCTCCGCCAGCCCGGCGACGATGAAGACCGTCACCGACGCGGGCGACGCCGCCGGGACCCCGCGGGTGTTCACCCGCAACCGCCTGGTCATCGCCGTCCCGCCGAAGGGCCCCGGCAAGGTCGCCGGGCTGGCGGACCTGGCGCGGTCCGGGCTGAAGGTCGTGCTGTGCGCGCCGACGGTGCCGTGCGGCGCGGCGGCGAGGAAGGCGCTCGCGGCGGCGAACGTCAAGGTCGCGCCCGCGTCCGAGGAGAGCGACGTCAAGGCGGTGCTCACCAAGGTGAGCCTCGACGAGGCCGACGCCGGGCTCGTCTACCGCACCGACGCCAAGGCCGCGGCCGGGAAGGTGAAGGCCATCGAGTTCCCCGAGTCGGCCAAGGCGGTCAACGACTACCCGATCGTCGAGGTGAAGAAGGCGCCGCAGGGCGCGCTCGCCGAGCGGTTCATCCAGCTCGTCCTCGGGGCGCAGGGCCGGGCCGCGCTCACCGCGGCGGGGTTCGAGGCGCCGTGAACCGGTCCGGCCGGCCGCCCTGGTTCCTGCTGCTGCCCGCGCTGGCCGGACTGGCGTTCCTGGTGCTGCCGCTGGCCGGGCTGCTCGCCCGCGCCCCGTGGTCCACCCTCGGCACCCGGCTCGGCCGGGGCCAGGTGCTGGAGGCGCTGCGGCTGTCGCTGCTGAGCGCCACGCTCGCCACCGGCGTGTGCCTGCTGCTCGGCGTCCCGCTGGCCTGGATGCTGGCGCGGGCGTCGTTCCCCGGCCTGCGGATCGTCCGGGCGCTGGTCACCGTGCCGCTGGTGCTGCCGCCGGTCGTCGGCGGCGTCGCGCTGCTGCTGGCGCTCGGCCGCCGCGGGCTCGTCGGCGAGTGGCTGGACTCGGCGTTCGGGATCACGCTGCCGTTCACCACCGCCGGGGTGGTGCTCGCCGAGACGTTCGTCGCGATGCCGTTCCTGGTGATCAGCGTGGAGGGCGCCCTGCGCGCCGCCGACCTGCGCTACGAGGAGGCCGCCGCCACCCTCGGCGCCGGCCGCTGGACGATCTTCCGCCGCGTCACGCTGCCGCTGGTCGCGCCGGGCGTCGCGGCCGGCGCGGTGCTGTGCTGGGCGCGGGCCCTCGGCGAGTTCGGCGCGACGATCACCTTCGCGGGCAACTTCCCCGGCCGGACCCAGACGATGCCGCTCGCGGTCTACCTCGCGCTGCAGAACGACCCGCAGGCCGCGATCGTGCTGAGCCTGGTGCTGCTCGCGGTGTCGGTGGCCGTGCTGGCCGCGCTCCGCGACCGCTGGGTGGAGACGTGACGTCCGGGGACGGCGGCGCGACCCGGGACGGCGGCGCCGGCGGGGACGGCGGCGCGAAGGGGCTGGACGCGCGGCTCGTCGTGCGGCGGGGCGCGTTCGACCTGGACCTCGCGCTCGCCGCCGCGCCCGGCGAGGTCGTCGCGCTGCTCGGGCCGAACGGCGCGGGCAAGAGCACCGCGCTGCGCGCGCTCGCCGGGCTCGTCGCGATGCCCGGCGGCCACATCCGGCTGGACGGGACGGACCTGCGCCCGCTGCCCGCCGAGCGCCGCGGCGTCGGCATGGTCTTCCAGGACTACCTGCTGTTCCCGCACCTCAGCGTCCTGGAGAACGTCGCGTTCGGGCCGCGCTGCCAGGGCGCCGGACGCCGCGCCGCGCGGCGCCGGGCGGCGGAGTGGCTGGAGCGGGTGGGGCTCGCCGAGTACGCGTCCGCGCGCCCCCGGGCGCTGTCGGGCGGGCAGGCGCAGCGGGTCGCGCTGGCGCGCGCGCTGGCCGTCGAGCCGGGCCTGCTGCTGCTGGACGAGCCGCTCGCCGCGCTCGACGCGCACACCCGGCTGGAGATCCGCGCCGCGCTGCGCCGGCACCTGGCCGGGTTCGCGGGCGCCGCGGTGCTCGTCACCCACGACCCGCTGGACGCGATGGTGCTGGCGGACCGGATCGCCGTGGTGGAGGGCGGCCGGCTGGTCCAGGAGGGCACGCCCGCGGAGGTCGCCCGGCGGCCGCGCACCGACTACGTCGCCCGGCTCGTCGGGCTGAACCTGTACCGGGGGAAGGCCGAGGGGGGCACCGTAGTCATCGGGGGCACCGAGAGCGAGCACACGCTGGACACAGTCGACTCGCTTCAGGGTGAGGTCTTCCTGGCCTTCGCGCCATCGTCGGTCGCGCTGTACCGTACTCGCCCCGACGGCAGCCCGCGCAACCTCTGGCGCGCGCGTGTCGCGGCGGTCGAACGCCATGGAGACCGGGTGCGGGTGCGGTTGTCCGGCCCGCCTTTCGACGCCGTCGCGGACATCACTCCCGCATCGGTCGCGGAACTCGATTTGTCCGAGGGCAGCACGATTTGGGCGGCCGTGAAGGCCACCGAAACCCACGTTTACCCAGCTTGAGCGGGTCGAAGCCGGGGGCGGCGGCGCGCGGCCGTCGGCGCCCGTGCTCCAGTGATATCAATCACAAAACTGCACGGGAAGGCCCAGAAGGCGACGGGATTGGTCCAGACCAAATGGCAAAAACGTCGGCTCTTGTTCATCATGCAAACATCCTGCGAACAGCTGAAGGAGTTGCCCGTGTCCAACCAGGTCCCCGGCCTCGACCAGGCCCCTACCGGCCACACCGAACTAGTGGAGTGGGTACGCGGGATCGCCGAGCTGACCAAGCCCGACCGCGTCGAGTGGTGTGACGGCTCGGACGAGGAGTGGGAGCGTCTGACCGGCCTCCTCGTCGAGCAGGGCACCCTCACGCGGCTCGACCCGGCCAAACGGCCCAACAGCTTCCACGCCGCCTCCGACCCGACCGACGTCGCCCGGGTCGAGGACCGGACCTTCATCTGCTCCGAGAAGGAGGAGGACGCCGGGCCGACCAACAACTGGATCGCGCCGGCCGAGATGAGGCAGACCCTCGACGGGCTCTTCGACGGCTGCATGAAGGGCCGCACCATGTACGTGGTGCCCTTCTGCATGGGCCCGCTGGGCGGCACCATCTCCCAGCTCGGGGTGGAGATCACCGACTCCGCCTACGTCGCGGTCTCGATGCGGATCATGACGCGGATGGGCACGGGCGCCCTGCGGCTGATCGAGGAGCGCGGCACCTACGTCAAGGCCGTCCACTCGGTGGGCGCGCCGCTGGAGCCGGGGCAGGCCGACGTCAAGTGGCCGTGCAACTCCACCAAGTACATCACCCACTTCCCCGAGACCCGCGAGATCTGGTCCTTCGGGTCCGGCTACGGCGGCAACGCCCTGCTGGGCAAGAAGTGCTACGCGCTGCGCATCGCCTCGACGATGGCGCGCGACGAGGGCTGGATGGCCGAGCACATGCTCGTCCTCAAGCTCACCCCGCCGGAGGGCGAGACCCGCTACGTCGCCGCCGCGTTCCCGTCGGCGTGCGGCAAGACCAACCTCGCCATGCTCGAGCCGACCATCCCGGGCTGGAAGGTCGAGACGATCGGCGACGACATCGCCTGGATGCGGTTCGGCGACGACGGCCGCCTCTACGCCATCAACCCCGAGGCCGGCTTCTTCGGCGTCGCGCCCGGCACCGGCGAGAGCACCAACGCCAACGCGGTGAAGACGCTGTGGGGCAACAGCATCTTCACCAACGTGGCGCTCACCGACGACGGCGACGTGTGGTGGGAGGGCCTCACCGACGAGCCGCCCGCGCACCTGACCGACTGGAAGGGCAACGACTGGACGCCCGCGTCCGGGACGCCCGCCGCGCACCCGAACGCCCGCTTCACCACCCCGGCCGGGCAGTGCCCGATCGCGGCGGACGAGTGGGAGGACCCGAAGGGCGTGCCGATCTCGGCGATCCTGTTCGGCGGCCGCCGCGCGTCCGCGGTGCCGCTGGTCACCGAGTCCTTCGACTGGCAGCAGGGCGTGTTCCTCGGCGCGAACATCGCGTCCGAGAAGACCGCCGCGGCCGAGGGCACGGTCGGCGAGCTGCGCCGCGACCCGTTCGCCATGCTGCCGTTCTGCGGCTACAACATGGGCGACTACTTCGGCCACTGGCTGGAGATCGGCAAGGCCACCGACGCCGAGAAGCTCCCGCGGATCTACTACGTCAACTGGTTCCGCAAGAACGCCGACGGCACGTTCATCTGGCCCGGCTTCGGCGAGAACAGCCGGGTGCTGAAGTGGATCGTCGAGCGGCTGAACGGCAAGGCCGACGCGGCCAAGTCCCCGATCGGGCAGCTGCCGACCAAGGAGTCGCTGGACACCGACGGCCTGGTGATCGACGACGCCGACCTGGAGACGCTGCTGTCGGTCGACACCGAGGTGTGGAAGCAGGAGGCCGCCCTCGTGCCCGAGTTCTTCGAGAAGTTCGGCGACCACATGCCGAAGGCGCTCTGGGACGAGTACCACGACCTGGTGCGCCGCCTGGAGGCCTGATCCGGCACCGCCCGTCCCGCCACGGCCCGTTTTGCCGGCCGTGCGGGGCGGGCCCGTCCGCCCGTCCGCGCCCGCTCGCTGAGATCCTTCAGCGAGCGGGCGCGAGCCTTTTGGGGATCGGAGCGGAACATGTGGCATGACCTGTTCGGGATGGGCGTCCCGGTGGCCGACAAGGTGATCCGGTCGGCGGCGGTCTTCCTGGTGGTCGTCGTCCTGCTGCGGATGGCCGGGAAGCGGGAGCTGGCGCAGCTCAACGGCTTCGACTTCGTGGTCATGCTGCTGCTGTCGAACGTCGTGCAGAACGCGGTCATCGGCCCCGACGACTCGCTGACCGGGGGAGTGCTCGGCGCCGTGGTGCTGCTGGCGCTGAACGCGGCGCTGGTGCGGGCGGCGCTGTTCCTGCCGTGGCTTTCCGGCCTGGTGCACGGCCGCGCGAGCGTCCTGGCGGAGGACGGGGCGTACCGGCGGCGGACGCTGCTGCGCCTCGGGCTGCGGCCCGGCGACGTCGACGAGGCGATCCAGGAGCAGGGCGGCGACGACGTCGCCGACACCCGGCTGGTCACCCTCGAACCGGGCGGCGCGGTCGTGGTCCGGCTGCGGGACGCCGAGCAGTCCGCCTCCGCCGGCGACGTCGCCGACCTGCGGGCGCGGCTCGAGCGCATCGAACGGCACCTGGAGCGGCTCGCGGGGCGGCACTGACCTGTCCGGCGGGTCCGGCGGGCGCGCTCCGGTGTTGACCGCCAGGTAACCTCAAGTCCGGTTGAGGTCGCATAGGATGCGCGTCATGACGCGCCTGGAGCACCGCAAGCACGAACTGACCGTCGGGCAGCTCGCCGAGCGCAGCGGCGTGGCCGTCTCGGCGCTGCACTTCTACGAGGCCAAGGGGCTGATCCGCAGCCGCCGGACCGCCGGCAACCAGCGCCGCTTCACCCGCGACACGCTGCGCCGCGTCTCGTTCATCAAGGTCTCGCAGCGGGTCGGCATCCCGCTCGCCGACATCAGGGACGCGCTGGCCACGCTCCCCGAGGAGCGCACGCCGACCGTCGCGGACTGGGCGCGGCTGTCCGACCTGTGGCGCGCCGACCTCGACGCCCGGATCCGGCAGCTGGAGAGGCTCCGCGACGACCTCACCGAGTGCATCGGCTGCGGCTGCCTGTCGATCAACAAGTGCGCGCTCGCCAACCCCTACGACCGGCTCGGCGACGAGGGGCCCGGCCCGCGCCGCCTGCTGGTCGACGCCGCCCGCCCCGCGCCCCGGCAGGCCCCGGACGGGGACGGCGAGGGCGCCGCGTCCGAGGACGACTGCGACCCGGTGTCCTGCGCCGCCCGCTCCTGACCTCCGGCGCGGCCCGGCGCGCGCCGGAGGCCGGACCGGGGCCGGAAGCGGCCGGCGGCGCACCGGGTCAGGTGATGCCGGGCCGCGGCTCCCTGCTGTGCGGGTCGATGCGGCGCGGCGCCGGCTCCCGCCCGGTCGGCTGGGTCGGCGCCGGACGGGTCGGGACCTGCTCGATCGGCAGCTCGACCGGCTCGTCCGCGAGCTCGAACTCCTCGCCGTGGTGCCACAGCGTGATGGCCGGGCCGTCCAGCAGCTCGTAGGCGGCCGACTCCCCGGTCACCTCGACCCGCACCCGGCTGCCCCGGTACCGCATCCGGAACGCCAGCCGGCTGATGCCGCCCGGCAGCCGCGGCGCGAACCGCAGCCGCCCGCCGCTCGCCCGCATCCCGCCGAACCCGGCGACGAGCCCGCTCCACGCGCCCGCCATCGACGCCACGTGCAGCCCGTCGCGGGTGTTGCGGTTCAGGTCGTGCAGGTCCATCAGCGAGGTCTCGCCGAGATAGTCGTGCGCCAGCTCCAGGTGCCCGACCTCGGCCGCCACGACCGCCTGCGTCTGCGCCGACAGCGACGAGTCGCGCACCGTCAGGCTCTCGTAGTACTCGAAGTTCCGGGCCTTCTGCTCGTCGGTGAACTCCTCCCCGCACAGGTGCAGGGCCAGCACCAGGTCCGCCTGCTTCACGACCTGCTTGCGGTACAGGTCGAAGTAGGGGTAGTTCAGCAGCAGCGGGTAGTGGTCCGGCTTGGTCGCCGCGAAGTCCCAGCGCGCGTGGTTGGTGAAGTTCTCGCTCTGCGGGTGGACGCCCAGCCGCTCGTCGTAGGGGATCACCATCGCCGACGCCGCGTCCCGCCACGACGCGGCCTCCTCGGCGTCCACGCCGAGCCGGTCGCACATGTCGGGATGGCGCATCGCCGTCTCCGCCGCCTCCAGCAGGTTCCGGCGGGCCATGAGGTTGGTGTAGACGTTGTTGTCCACGACCGCGCTGTACTCGTCCGGGCCGGTGACGCCGTCGATGCGGAACACCCCGCCGACGTCGTGGTGGCCGAGGCTGCGCCACAGCCGCGCCGTCTGGACCAGGATCTCCAGCCCGATCTCCCGCTCGAACCGCTCGTCCTGGGTGGCGTCCACGTACCGGACGACGGCGTCGGCGATGTCGGCGTTGATGTGGAACGCCGCGGTCCCGGCGGGCCAGTAGCCGGAGCACTCGTGGCCGCGGATCGTCCGCCATGGGAACGCGGCGCCGGTCAGCCCGAGCTGGGCGGCCCGCTCGCACGCCAGCGGCAGCGTCATGTGCCGCCAGGCGAGCGCGTCGGCGGCGGCGTCCGGCGCGGTGTAGGTCAGCACCGGCATCACGAACGTCTCGGTGTCCCAGAACGTGTGCCCGTCGTAACCCGGACCCGTCAGGCCCTTGGCCGGGATCATGCGCCGTTCCGCGCGCGCGCCGGCCTGCAGGGTGTGGAAGAGCCCGAACCGGACCGCCTGCTGGATCTCGGCGTCGCCGTCGACCTCCACGTCCGCGCCGCACCAGAAGTCGTCCAGGAAGTGCCGCTGCTCGGCCAGCAGCCCCTCCCAGCCGGTCTGCCGCGCGCCCGCCAGCGCCCCGACCACCTGGTCGTGCAGCGCCGGCCGGGACCGCTGGCTCGACCACCCGTACGCCAGGTACTTGATGATCCGCAGCCGCTGCCCCGGCTCCAGCCGCGTCGCGACCGTCAGCCGGCCCACGTCCGGCGAGCTCTCCGTCTCGATCGCCATCGACTCGGGGCCCTCGATGTGGTGCGACATGCCGGCCGCCATCCGCAGCCCGCTCTGCCGCGTCCGGTGCAGCAGCAGCACCTTCGTGCCGTTGGCGACGTGCTCCTCGCTGATCAGCGGATGGTCGAGGATCGCCGACGCGCGCGGGTCCTTGTCGCCGTCCGGCAGCGCCTCGTTGGCGACCAGCTCCGACTGCGCGACCACCCGCATGGACTGGTGGACCGGCTCCACGTCGTAGCAGATCGCCGCGACCGCGCGCTGCGTCAGCGACACCAGCCGCGTGGAGGTCACCCGGATGCGCTGGTCGGCGGGCGACGTCCACTCCACGTGCCGTGTCAGCGTCCCGGCCTGCATGTCCAGGACGCGCTCGTGGTGGTGGACGCGCCCGTACCGCACGTCCAGCGGCTCGTCGTCCACCAGCAGCCGGATCACCTTGCCGTTGGTGACGTTGATGACCGTCTGCCCCGACTCGGGGTAGCCGTAGGCGGTCTCCGCCTGCGGCAGCGGCCGCTGCTCGTAGAAGGAGTTGAGGTAGGTGCCCGGCAGGCCATGCGGCTCCCCCTCGTCGAGGTTGCCGCGCAGGCCGAGATGGCCGTTCGACAGCGCGAACACCGACTCGCTCTGCGCCAGCCGGTCCAGCCGCAGCTCCGGTTCGCGGACGCACCAGGGCTCCACGGTGAACACGGGCCGGTCGACGCTGGTCTGTCCCTCCGGGTCCGTCACTTGTCCTCCAGCAGCTCGGACAGGTCGTTCACCACCACGTCGGCGCCGTGCGCGGCGAGCTCCTTCGCGTGGTCGCCGTCGACCCGGTTGACGCCCACCACGTACGCGAACCCGCCCGCCCGGCCGGCCTCCACGCCGGCGAGCGCGTCCTCGAACACCACGGCCCGGCTCGCGGGCACGTCCAGCTCCTTCGCCCCCGCGAGGAACATGTCGGGCGCGGGCTTGCCGGGCAGGTTCCGCCGCGCCGCGACGACGCCGTCCACCCGGGCGTCGAACAGGTCGGTGATCCCGACCGAGCGCAGCACCTGCACGGTGTTGGCGCTGGAGGACACCACCGCCGTCCGCAGCCCGGCCTCGCGGGCCGCGCGGACGAAGTCGATCGACCCGTCGAAGGTCTCCACGCCCTTGGTCCGGATCAGCTCCAGGACCAGGGCGTTCTTGCGGTTCCCGAGGCCGCGCACGGTGGCGTTCTCCGGCGGGTCGTCCGGGTCGCCCTCGGGCAGCGTGATGCCGCGCGACTCCAGGAACGAGCGCGTCCCGTCCTCGCGCTTCTTGCCGTCGACGTACGTCCCGTAGTCCTTCACCGGGTCGAAGGGGACGAACGGCTCACCGGTCCGGTCCGCGCGTTCGCGCAGGTAGCCGTCGAACATCTCCTTCCACGCCGCCGCGTGCACGGCCGCGGTGCGGGTAAGCACCCCGTCGAGATCGAACAGACACGCCGCCGCCGCGTCCGGCAGTCCCAGCATCCGCACCCCCTGGATGACACGATCGGAATCGCTCTCAACGTCCGTTCCCGTTCCCGTGCCGGAACAGGACATGCGGGGCCGGCGTTCGAACGGGGGGATCATGATCGTCGTACGACCCCTTGGCCAGGGTGGCACACGAAGAGGAGAGAACCAATGGAAACGGCGCGTATAGGCGTCACCGGGCTCGCGGTGATGGGCCGCAACCTGGCCCGCAACCTCGCCCGGCACGGTCATCCCGTCGCCGTGCACAACCGCACCGCGGCCCGTACGAAGGCGCTGGTGGAGGAGTTCGGCGGCGAGGGGACCTTCCTGCCCGCCGAGACCGCCGAGCAGTTCGTCGCGTCGCTGGAGCGGCCCCGCCGCCTGGTGATCATGGTGAAGGCGGGCGCGCCGACCGACGCGGTGATCGACGAGTTCGCGCCGCTGCTGGAGCCCAGCGACATGATCGTGGACGGGGGCAACGCGCACTTCGCCGACACCCGCCGCCGCGAGGCCGCGCTGCGCGAGCGCGGGATCCACTTCGTCGGCACCGGCATCTCCGGCGGCGAGGAGGGGGCGCTGCACGGCCCGAGCATCATGCCGGGCGGCTCCGCCGAGTCCTACGAGGCGCTGGGCCCGCTGCTGGAGGACATCGCCGCGAAGGTCGACGGGACGCCCTGCTGTACCCACGTCGGCCCGGATGGTGCCGGGCATTTCGTGAAAATGGTGCACAACGGCATCGAGTACTCCGACATGCAGCTGATCGCGGAGTCCTACGACCTGCTGCGGCACGCCGCGGGGCTCGCGCCCGCGGAGATCGCCGAGGTGTTCCGCACCTGGAACACCGGCCGGCTGGAGTCCTACCTGATCGAGATCACCGCCGAGGTGCTCGCGCACACCGACGCCGCGACCGGGAAGCCGTTCGTGGACGTGGTGCTGGACCAGGCCGAGCAGAAGGGCACCGGCCGCTGGACCGTCCAGACGGCCCTGGACCTCGGCGTCCCCGTCGGCGGCATCGCCGAGGCCGTGTTCGCCCGGTCCGTCTCGGGCCACGCGGACCTGCGCGAGGCGTCCCGGAACCTGCCGGGCCCGGCGCGCGGCACCGCCGGCGACGCCGGCTTCGCCGACAAGGTCGAGAAGGCGCTGTACGCGTCCAAGATCGTCGCCTACGCGCAGGGCTTCCACGAGATCCAGGCGGGCAGCGCCGAGTACGGCTGGGACATCGACTCCGGCGCGATGGCCACGATCTGGCGCGGCGGCTGCATCATCCGGGCCCGGTTCCTCGACCGGATCCGCGCCGCGTACGAGGCCGACCCGTCCACGCCGACGCTGCTCACCGACGACCACTTCGCCGAGGCCCTCGGCGACGCCCAGGACGCCTGGCGCGACGTCGTCGCCACCGCCGCCCGCATCGGCGTCCCCGCGCCGGGGTTCGCCACCGCGCTCGCCTACTACGACTCGCTGCGCGCCGACCGGCTGCCCGCCGCGCTCACGCAGGGCCAGCGCGACTTCTTCGGCGCGCACACCTACCGCCGTGTCGACCGCGACGGCTCCTTCCACACCCTCTGGGGCGGCGACCGCACAGAGGTCACGTCCTGACCGGCGCTCTCGCCGGGGAGCGGGGGCGCCCCCTGCCGGCGTCCTGACGGCCGCCCCGAGGCGTATGGGGCCCGGCCGGCGTCCGGCGATCAGCGGCGGGCGCCGGACGGGCCCGGTCCCGGGCCCGTCACGCGTCGCCGTCCTCCCGCTCCACGCCCGCGATCGGGTTGCCGTCCCGGGTCCCGCTCCCCTCCCTGGACTCGTAGCCCTCCGCGGCGCTCCCGTTCCCGGGCACGATCCGCTCGTGCGGCAGCTCCTCGTGCCCCGAGCTGGCGCCGGGGCCCCGGTCGGCGGGGTCGTACTTCTTCTTCGCCATGGCTCCGTCTCCTCGTCTCGCTGTTTCGTCCAGCACGTTCTAACCGAACGTCCGCTCCCTAACCGGCCGCCGGACGCCCGGATAGGGTCGGGCGCGTGCGGATACCGGAGGACGGCGAGATTCGGGCGTTGCACGAGCGGCTGGCGCCGGGCCGCGGGGCGTTCGAGCTGGTCTGGACGCACTGCGTGATCGTGTGCCGGATCGCCGAGCAGCTGATGGACGCCGGCGGCCTGGACGTCGACAAGGAGCTCGTGCGGGCCGGGTGCCTGCTGCACGACGTCGGCGTGTACCGGCTGTACGACGTCACCGGGGAGCTCGACCACAAGCAGTACATCCGGCACGGGGTGCTCGGGCACGAGGCGCTCGCGGGGGAGGGGCTCCCCGAGGCGCTCTGCCGGTTCTGCTCGCACCACACCGGGATGGGGCTGACCAGGGACGACGTCGAGCGGCAGAACCTGCCCCTGCCCCGCGCCGACTACCTGGCCGAGACGGGCGAGGAGCGGCTCGTCATGTACGCGGACAAGTTCCACAGCAAGACCGACCCGCCCGCGTTCGTCAACGCCTCGTCCTTCGCGGTGCACGTGCGGCGGTTCGGCGGCGACAAGGTCGCGGCGTTCAAGGCGATGCGCGAGCTCTACGGCGAGCCTGATCTGGAGCCCCTGGCGGCCGAGTACGGTCACACGCTCGTCTGACGCCGGGCGGCCCTTTCGGGCCGCCCGTCCTCACCGCTCGGACGGGCCGCGCGGCGGCGGGTGACGCGAGCAGTGGGCGATCCGGGGCAGGATGGAGGAGTGAGTCTGATCGATGAGCTTCCTTCCGGTACCGACGCCGATCCCGATTCGCTGTTCGAGGCGTTCGAGCGATGGGTGTCCGGGCGCGGGATCACGCTGTACCCCGCGCAGGAGGAGGCGCTCATCGAGGTCGTCTCGGGCGCCAACGTGATCCTCTCGACGCCGACCGGGTCCGGCAAGAGCCTGGTGGCGGCGGGGGCGCTGTTCGCGGCGCTCGGCAAGGACCAGGTCGGGTTCTACACGGCGCCGATCAAGGCGCTGGTGTCGGAGAAGTTCTTCGACCTGTGCGAGATGTTCGGCCGCGAGAACGTCGGGATGATGACCGGCGACGCCAGCGTGAACGCGGACGCGCCGATCGTGTGCTGCACCGCCGAGGTGCTGGCGAACATCGCGCTGCGGGACGGCGCCGACGCCGACATCGGCGTGGTCGTGATGGACGAGTTCCACTTCTACGCCGAGCCGGAGCGGGGCTGGGCGTGGCAGATCCCGCTGCTGGAGCTGCCGCAGACCCAGTTCCTGCTGATGTCGGCGACGCTCGGCGACGTGTCGTTCTTCCAGAAGGACCTGACGCGCCGCACGGGCCGGCCGACCGCGCTGGTGACGTCGGCGGAGCGGCCCGTCCCGCTGATCTACGACTACCGGGTGACGCCGCTGCACGAGACGATCGAGGAGCTGCTCGCCGAGCAGAAGGCGCCGATCTACCTGGTGCACTTCACGCAGGCCGCGGCGATCGAGCGGGCGCAGTCGCTGATGAGCATCAACGTGTGCACGAAGGCGGAGAAGGCGCGGATCGCCGAGCTGATCGGCGGGTTCCGGTTCACCACGAAGTTCGGGCGGAACCTGTCCCGGTTCGTCCGGCACGGGATCGGGGTGCACCACGCCGGGATGCTGCCGAAGTACCGGCGGCTGGTGGAGCGGCTCGCGCAGGCGGGGCTGCTGAAGGTCATCTGCGGGACGGACACGCTGGGCGTCGGGGTGAACGTCCCGATCAGGACGGTGGTGTTCACCGCGCTGAGCAAGTACGACGGGCACCGGGTGCGGCGGCTGCGGGCGCGGGAGTTCCACCAGATCGCCGGGCGGGCCGGGCGCGCCGGGTTCGACACCGTCGGGTTCGTCGTCGCGCAGGCGCCCGAGCACGTGGTGGAGAACGAGAAGGCCCTCGCCAAGGCGGGCGACGACCCGAAGAAGCGGCGGAAGGTGCAGCGCAAGAAGCCGCCGGAGGGGTTCGTCGGCTGGGACGAGGAGGTCTTCAAGAAGCTCCAGGACGCCGAGCCGGAGATGCTCCGGTCCCGGTTCCAGGTGTCGCACGCGATGCTGCTGTCGGTGATCGCCCGTCCGGGCAACGCGTTCCAGGCGATGAAGCGGCTGCTGACCGACAACCACGAGGAGCCGTCGGCGCAGCGCCGGCACATCTCCCGGGCCATCGCGATCTACCGGTCGCTGCTGGCCGGCGGGGTGGTGGAGGTGCTGCCGGAGCCCGACGACCTCGGCCGGTACGCGCGGATCACCGTGGACCTCCAGGAGGACTTCGCGCTCAACCAGCCGCTGTCGACGTTCGCGCTGGCCGCGTTCGAGGTGCTGGACCCGGCGTCGCCGTCGTACGCGCTGGACGTGCTGTCGGTGATCGAGGCGACGCTGGACGACCCGCGGCAGATCCTCGCCGCGCAGGTCAACAAGGCGCGCGGCGAGGCCGTCCAGGAGATGAAGGCGGAGGGGATCGAGTACGAGGAGCGGATGGAGCTGCTCCAGGACGTCGACCACCCGAAGCCGCTGGAGGAGGAGCTCGACGCCGCGTACGAGATCTACCGGGCCGGGCACCCGTGGGTCGGCGACCATCCGCTGCGGCCGAAGTCGGTCGTCCGGGACATGTACGAGCGGGCGATGACGTTCACCGAGTACATCGGGTACTACGAGCTGGCCAGGGCCGAGGGGCTGGTGCTGCGGTACCTGTCGGGCGCGTACAAGGCGCTGCAGCAGACCGTCCCCGAGTCGATCAAGACCGACGACCTCATCGACCTGATCGAGTGGCTCGGCGAGCTGGTGCGGCAGGTGGACTCCAGCCTCCTGGACGAGTGGGAGCAGCTCGCCAACCCGGCCGACGAGGCCGTGGACGAGCCGATCGAGGACCGGGTCACGAAGGTGACCGCGAACGCGCGGGCGTTCCGGGTGCTGGTCCGCAACGCGATGTTCCGCCGGGTGGAGCTGGCGGCGCTGGAGCGGTACCGGGAGCTCGGCGAGATGGACCCCGACTTCGGCGAGGACGCCTGGCGGGAGGCGATGGACGGCTACTTCGACGACCACGACGAGCTGCTCACCGGCCCGGACGCGCGCGGGCCGAAGCTGCTGCGGATCGAGGAGGTGCCGGAGGACGCGCTGTGGCGGGTCCGGCAGGTGTTCGACGACCCGGCGGGCGACCACGACTGGGGCATCTCCGCCGAGGTCGACCTGGCGGGCTCCGACCAGGAGGGCGCGGCGGTCGTCCGGGTCACCGCCGTGGACCGCATGTGATCGGCCGGGCGGGGAACCGGCCGGACGGGACGGGAGGGCCGAGATGGTGCAGGTAGCGGTCGCGCAGTTCGCGCCGGGTGAGGACAAGGACGCCAACCTGGCGGCGATCGGCAAGCTCGCCGCGGAGGCGGCGGGGCGCGGCGCGCGGGTCGTCGTGTTCCCGGAGTTCGCGATGTTCACCGCGCCGAAGCTGGACCGGCGCTTCCTCGACACGGCCGAGCCGCTGGACGGCCCGTTCGCGGCCGGGCTCGGTGAGCTGGCGCGCCGGCACGACGTGCACGTGGTGGCGGGCGTGAACGAGCGGCTCGACGACCCCGGCCGGATCTCCAACACCCTCCTCGCGATCGGCCCGGACGGCGCCGTCGCCGCGACCTACCGCAAGACGCACCTGTACGACGCGTTCGGCTACAAGGAGTCGGAGGTCGTCCGGCCCGGCCCGATCGGCGACCCGGAGACGTTCACCGTGGACGGCGTGCGGTTCGGCATGCAGACCTGCTACGACGTCCGGTTCCCCGAGGTGACGCGGCGGATCGTGGACGCGGGCGCGGACGTGCTCGCGCTGCCCGCCGAGTGGGTGCCGGGGCCGCTCAAGGAGGACCACTGGCGCACGCTCGTGCGGGCCCGCGCGATCGAGAACACGATCTACGTGGCGGCCGCCGACCAGTGCGCCCCGACCGGCGCGGGCAACAGCATGATCGTCGATCCGATGGGCGTCGTCGTCGCGGCGCTGGGGGAGACGACCGGCACCGCGTCCGCCGACGTGTCGCCCGAGCGGGTCGCGGCCGTGCGAAAGAAGAACCCGGCGCTGTCGCTGCGCCGCTTCACCACCGTCCCGCTGCCCTGACCTGACCTGGGCCTCACCCGACCGCCCGCCGGGGGCCGCGGGGTCCGTGACTGTATCGAGCGGGCAACGGTCTCTGGCATTCTCCGTGTGCGGCCGTGCGCGGACCGTGACGATCGGACCGTGCCCGAATCCCGTGACCTCCCCCCGGCCGGATACACCCGCGCCACGCCCCGCCCGCCTCTCCGCTCCCGCCTGTTCGGCGCCCGCGCGGCCTTGGTCTCTCGCGGTCGCTCGCCGTTCCCGGCCGCTGCGCTCGCCCTCGTCCTGGCGGCGGGCATCATCGGCGTGATCGGCTACGGAACGAGGCGCGAGCCCCCGGCGAGAAGCCTCCGGCCGGACGCGGTGAGTCCGGCCGCGCCCGCGTCGGCCGCACCGGCGTCGCCGTCCGGCCCGTCGGCGACGCTGCCTGGAGCCGGATCGGGAGTCGCGCCGGACGTGCCCGCTCCCGTGCCCGGCGGCCCGGTGAACACGCAGGACGACCCGCCAGGGGCGCGGCCAGGAGGCGGACCGTCGGGGACGGCGGCGCCGCGCGGGTCGTCGGGGGACGGGCACGCGCAGGCGGGTCCGGTGCACGCCCGCCCGTCCGCCACGCAACCACCGCACAGGTCCCCGCGCCCACGGCCCCGCCCCCGGCCCGCGCCGCGCCCGCACGTGCCGTCCAAACCGCAGACCGCGCGCCCGGCCGCCCCGTCGTGGATCGGCCCGGAGTGCCGCCGCAGGTTCCCCGGCGACCCGGCCCGGCAGGCCGCCTGCGTCGCCGCCCTCACCCGCTACTACGCGAAATGATCGAGATCACGGGAACCCCGGCGGCCCGGGACGGGTCGTACATGACCATGAACCCGAACGACGCCATCGCCGCCGCCCTCATCGACGCCTTCGCACGGCGCGGATACCCGTGCTCGCTGCCCGACCCGAACACGGTCGCCATCACGTTCAAGGACGGCTCCCAAGCGCGCGCGGACATCTCCGAGTGGCGGGCCTACGCCGGCCGCAACTCGCGCGCCGACCTGCCCGGGCTCGCCGCGCAGTACGCCGACCGGGCCGTCCAGGCGATCGAGCGCGGGCCCGCCGCCGCGCCCGCCGGCGGAGGCGCGCGGCGCATGCTGGAGGAGGGGAGCCTGCGCGTCCGGCTCTACCCGGAGAGCGCGCTCGACGA
Organism: Actinomadura sp. RB99; assembly: GCF_014706005.1. NCBI lineage: Bacteria > Bacillati > Actinomycetota > Actinomycetes > Streptosporangiales > Thermomonosporaceae > Actinomadura > Actinomadura sp. RB99. Next base: position 22,082 of record NZ_JABMCA010000092.1, read on the forward strand.
GCGGATGCGGGCCGCGCTGGTGACCCGGCCGCTCGCCCCGGGGCTGCTGGAGACGGTCGTCGCCGACCTGCCCGACTCGATCGTCCCGCTGAACCGGGCCGACCTCGGCGACGTGCCCGAGCACGAGGCGTTCGGCGCCGCGCTGGCCCGTTCCATCGAGGCCGAGCCGCACTACGTGCAGGCCACCGACGTCGACGGCGTGAAGATCGCGCACATCGGCGAGCAGCACCGCTACATCGGCGCCCACGCGCACGTGCTGCGCCGCCACTTCCCGGGGCCGCTGCCGTTCGGCGCCCTCGTCGCCTTCCCGCTGCCGGAGTACGTCGCGGTGCACGAGATCGGGAACGACCAGCACCTCGTCCTGGCGCTCAAGACGATGCAGGAGGTGGCGGACCGGCTCGCCGGGAACGGGGAGCGGCCGATCAGCCCGCAGCTCTACTGGTGGCGTCCGGGGGAGTACGAGCGGATGGAGGAGCGCGCCGGGTTCTACAGCGGCCGCGTCCCCGACCTGCGGCCGGTCGGGGTCCGGATCGAGCAGGGCGAGGACGGGCGGCTGACCGTCGGGCTGGTCGGCGACGCGACCGCCGAGCTGGTCCAGGGCTGGGAGGCGGCGCGCGGCTGAACCCGCCGGGGAGCGCCGGCCTCCCCGCGCCGCGCCCGGCTCAGGGCGTCCCGAACACCTTGCCCGGGTTGAAGACGCCCGCCGGGTCCAGCGCGTCCTTGACCGCGCGGTGCATGGCGATCACCGCCGGCTCCAGCTCGGCGTGCAGGCCGCGCCGCTTGAGCAGGCCGACGCCGTGCTCGCCGGTGACGGTGCCGCCGAGGTCGAGGGCGTCCGCCACGATCCGGTCGAACGCCCGCTGGGCCCGCACCCGCGCGTCGTCGTCGCCCGCGGGCGCGATGATCAGCGGGTGCAGGTTGCCGTCGCCGGCGTGCGCGATGTTGGCGATGTGGGTGCCGGTGTCGGACGCGGCCGCCTCGATGCGGGCCAGCATCTCCGGGACGAGCGCGCGCGGGACGCACACGTCCTCGGTGAGGACGGGGCCGAGCCGCTCCAGCGCCGGGTAGGCGAGCCGCCGCGCGGCGAACAGCGCCTCGGCCTCCGCCTCGTCGGACGAGCGGGCGCTCCAGGTCGCGCCGGCCTCCTTGAACAGGGCGGCCATCGCGTCGGCCTCCGCCTCGCCCGCCTCCCCGGGAAGGTCGGTGCGGCCGAGGAGCAGGACGTTCGCGTCGGCGGACAGCCCCATGTTCCGCCACGCGTCGACCGCCTCCAGGCAGTGCCGGTCGACCAGTTCCAGCGCGCTCGGCACGATCCCGGCGGCGGTGACGCGGCTGACCGCCTCGCCCGCGTCCCGCAGGGTGTCGAAGTACCCGACGACGGTGTGCTCGGGGGCGCGGGCGCCGCGCAGCCGCACGGTGATCTCGGTGATCACGCCGAGCGTGCCCTCCGAGCCGACCATCAGCCCGCACAGGTCGTACCCGGCGACGCCCTTGGCGGTGCGGCGGCCCAGCCGCACCACCTCGCCGCGCCCGACCACGGCCTGCACGGCCAGCACGTAGTCGCGGGTCACGCCGTACTTGACGCAGCAGACCCCGCCGGCGTTGGTCGCCACGTTGCCGCCGATCGTGGACCACGGCGAGCTGGCCGGGTCCGGCGGGTACCACAGGCCCCGCTCGGCGGCGGCGAGCCGCAGCGCGTCGTTGACGACCCCGGGCTGGACGACCGCGAGCCGCTCGGCGGCGTCGATCTCGACGATCTCGTTCATCGCCTCCAGCGACAGCAGCACGCACCCGTCCAGGGCGTTCGCGCCGCCGGACAGCCCCGTGCCGGCGCCGCGCGGGACGACCGGGACGCCGTGCTCGGCGCACGCCGCCACCACGGCCCGGACGTCCTCGGTGGACCCGGCGCGGACGAGCGCGGCGGGCGTCCCGTGCGGCGCCCACTCCGCCTCGTCGTGCGCGTAGGAGGCGACCACGTCCGGGTCGGTGACGAGCCGGGTGGCGGGGAGGGCGGCGCGGAGGGCGTCCAGGAAAGCGGGCATGTCCCCACGAAATCACATCATCGCTCGCGCGCGGACGGGCGCGGTGGTCGGCCCGGCGGTGCACACGGCGGTCGGCACGGTGGTCGGCCCCGCGGTCGGCGCGGTGGTCAGGCAGCCTCGGCTGTGAGCAGCCGGGTGATGTCGGCGCGCAGTCCCCGGACGTCGACGCCCGCCTCGGCCGCGAGCCGCACCGCCAGGAAGTCGTCGTCGTGCAGGACGCCGAGCAGGATGTGGCCGCTGCGGATCTGCTTCTGCTTGAGCCGCACCGCGTGCCGCAGGCTCAGCTCCAGGGCCTTCTTGGCCTGCGGCGTGAACGGGATGTGGCCGGTCGGGCGCTTGCGCCCGGGCGGGGCGTCGAGGGCGCCCTCGCCGAAGACCTCCTCCGTCGCCTCCCGGACGGCGTCCAGGTCGATGCCGAGGGTGCGCAGGGCATCCGGGTCGAGCGGGTCGTCGCCGTGGCGGGCGACCCGGGCCCGCAGACCGGACGGCTCCAGCCCGTGCGCCCGCAGCGTCCCGCTCAGGGCGTTGTCGTGGGCGCAGAACGCGAGCAGCAGGTGTTCGGTGCCGATGTGGTGGTGGTTCAGCATGCGGGCGTCCTCCTGGGCGAGGACGACGACCCGCCGCGCGTCCTCGGTGAAGCGCTCGAACATCTCCTACTGCTCCTTCTCTGCTTTTCCGAGGGGGGACGACCCCCCGCGCCCCCCGGCCGACCTCGTCGGAAGGGAGAGGCGGCGCCCGCCGCCGTGCTTCTTGTGGACGGCCTGCCGGCTCACGCCGAGGCAGACCGCGATGTCCTGCCAGGACCAGCCCTGCTCCCGGGCGCTGGCCACCTGCAGCGCCTCCAGCCGCTCGGCCAGCTCGCGCAGCGCGCGGACGGCCCGCAGGCCGACCGCCGGGTCCCTGCTGCTCGCCTCCTGGGCGAGCGTCACTCCATCGCTCATGCCTGTCAATGTAGGTTGACATCCGGGCCGCTGTCAACCGATGTTGACGCGCGATCCGTGTCAGGAGAGTTCCAGCAGCGTGGTGAGCAGGTCGTCCAGGCTGACCAGCCCCGCCACCCGCCCGTCCGGGCCGACCGCCAGGCCGAGTTGGCTGTGCCGCGCCCGCAGCGTCGCGACGGCCTCGCCGACCGGCGTGCTCACCGGCATCGCCGGCACCGGATGCGCCAGCTCCCCGGCCGTGGTGTCCCGGCCGCGCGCCCGCGCCAGGTAGGCGTCGCGGACGTGCACCATCCGCGCCTGCCCCCGGCCGGAGCCGCGCAGCATGATCCGGACCCGGCCGGTGCGCGCCGCGGTGTCGACGATCTCCTGCGGCGACGCCTCCGGCGGCACCGACACGATCTCCGACACCGGCACCACCAGCCCCGACAGCGGCGCGCGCGGCGCGTCCAGCGCGGCGGTCAGCAGGGTCAGGTCGCGCTGCCCGATCAGCCCCAGCCGCCGCGAGTCCTCGGCGATGCTGCGCAGCTGCTCCGGCGTCCGCGACACCTCCCGCGTCTCGCCCGGATGCACGCCCGCCGCGCGCAGCAGCAGGTTCGTCGCGCCGTTCAGGGCCGCCAGCACCGGCCGGACGACCGTCGTGAACGCCCGGAACGGCAGCGCCAGCACCGTCGCCGACCGCTCCGGCCCCGCGATCGAGAACGACTTCGGCGCCATCTCCCCGACGACCATGTGCAGGAACGTCACCACGCCGAGCGCGATCACGAACCCGATCGCGTGCGCCACACCGCCCGACAGGCCCGCGGCGTGGAACAGCGGCGCGAGCGCCTCGGTGAACACCGGCTCGGACACCAGGCCCAGCCCCAGCGAGCACATCGTGATGCCGAGCTGCGCGCCCGCGAGCGTCAGCGACAGCTCGCCGATCCCCGCCACCGCCGCCCCCGCGGCCCGGCTCCCGCGCGCGGCGGCCCGCTCCAGCCGCGGCCGCTTCGCCGCCACCAGCGCGAACTCCGTCGCGACGAAGAACCCGTTGCCGGCCAGCAGCGCCAGCGTCACCGGGACGCCCAGGGCCAGGTTCACCGCTCCCCGCCGTCCCGCCCGCCGGGCGCCGTGACGACCGTCCGGATCCGGATCAGCTCCGGGACGTGCCGGTGCACCGTCAGCACCTCCACCACCGCGGTGCGCGGCGGCTCGTCCAGCCGGGACTGCTCCAGCTCCACCCGCACCACGTCGCCGGGCCGCGCCACCCGGCCGAGCCGCCGCAGCAGCAGGCCCGCGACGGTCTCGTAGTCGCCCTCCGGCAGCGCGATCCCGGTCTCGTGCGCCACCTCGTCCACCCGCAGCCCCGCGTCGGTCGTCCACCACTCGCCGCGCCGGATCGCCAGGTCCTCGTCCGGGTCGTGCTCGTCGGCGATCTCCCCGACCAGCTCCTCCGCGACGTCCTCCCAGGTGATCAGCCCCGCGAAGCCGCCGTACTCGTCGACCACGCACGCCACCGGCGCGTCGGCGGCGCGCAGCCGCGCCACCACGTCCGGCAGCGGCAGCGACGACGGCAGCAGCAGCGGCGGCCGGGCGATCGCGCCCACCGGCGTCCGCTCCGACTCCTCCGGGCCGAGCAGGATCAGCTCGTCCAGCCCCACGATGCCGACCACGTCGTCGACCCGCTCCCCGACGACCGGGTAGCGGGAGTGCCCGCTCGCGGTGATGACCTCGCTCAGCTCCGACGCGCGCGCCGACGCGGGCACCGTCACCACGTCCACCCGCGGCACCATGACCTCCTCGGCGTCCCGCTCGGAGAACACCAGCGCGCGCTCCAGCAGGTCGGCGTGCGCCTCCTGGAACTGCTCGCCCGACTCGCCGATGATGTGCCCGAGCTCCTCCAGCGTCGCGCCGTGGTGCAGCTCCTCGACCGGCTCGATCCCGACGGCCCGCACCAGCCGGTTCGCCGCCGCGTCGAACAGCCGGATCACGGGCGCCGCCACCGTCAGGTACACCAGCGTGGACCCGGCCAGCCACCGCGCCATCGCCTCCGCCCGCGCCAGCGCCAGGTTCTTCGGGAACAGCTCGCCCAGCACCATCTGCAGCACCGTCGCCAGCACGAACCCGAGCGCGACCGCGACGCCGCCGGACGCGCCGCGCGGCACCCCCGCCGCCGACAGCACCGGCGAGATCAGGTCGGCCAGCGCCGGCTTGGCGATGAACCCCACCACCAGCGCGGTCACAGTGATGCCGAGCTGCGCGCCCGACAGCATGAACGACAGCCGCTCCATCACCCGGACGGCGCGCTGCGCCGCGCGGTCGCCCTCCGCCGCCCGCTGGTCCAAGAGGGGGCGGTCCGCGGTGACGAACGCGAACTCCTGCGCGACGAAGTAGCCGGTCGCGGCGGTCAGCACCAGCACCGCGAGGAGGCCCAGCGCACCGTTCACCGGCCCTCCCCTCCACGCGTCCCTGGCAAGATCCCTTCTACCCTGCCAGCAGCCGGCACGCGCCGCGAGACCCGCCCGCCCGTCCGGTGCGGCGGACGGCCCCGGGGTCCGCCTAGTGGGCCGTGATGAGGACGACGCCCGCCGCGACCACGCAGGCCGCCGCGATCCGGCGCGGCCCGAGCCGCTCGGAGAAGAACACCGCGCCGATGACCGCGCCCGAGATCACCCCGGTCTCGCGCAGCGCCGCCACGGACGCCAGCGTCCCGCGCGTCTGCGCCCACAGCACGATCCCGTACGCCGCCATCGAGATGAGGCCGCCCGCCAGGCCGCGCAGCGCGGCGGCCCGGTCCAGCCGGGTGATCGTCGCGCGGCCGCGCAGGGCCAGCACGAGCGCGACCGTCACCGGCGCCTGTATGCCGAACATCCACGACGTGTACGACAGCGATCCGCCTGCGTGCCGCACCCCGACGCCGTCCAGGAGCGTGTAGGCCGCGATGGACACGCCGGTCAGCAGCGCCGCCGCGACGGCGCGCGGGTCGCGCTCCCGCGCCACGCCGCCACCCGTGTCCACGCCGCCTCCGGCGTCCGTGCCGCCTTTCCCGGCGCCGTCGCGGCGGCCCGCGAAGGCCAGCACGCCGAGCCCGCCGCAGACCGCCGCGACGCCCGCGTCCTGCGCCCACGTGAGCCGCTCGCCGAGCACCACCGCCGCCACGGCCGCCACCAGCAGCGGCGCGCTGCCCCGCGCCAGCGGGTACACCTGGCTGAAGTCGCCGAGCTGGTACGACACGAGCAGCAGGCCCATGTAGACGATGTGGACGGCGACCGACGCCAGCAGCCACGGCCATGCCGCCCGGTCCGGCGGCCCGACGACCGCGCCCATCGGCAGCACGACCAGCGCCTCCCCGAGGCCGATCAGCGCGAACGAGGCCCACCGGTCCGGCGCGCCCTTCGCGATCGCGTTCCAGACGGCGTGCAGCACTCCGGCGAGGATCACGGCGAGGGCGACGGTCATCCGCCCACCCCACCGCGAACGGGCCGTCACCGGCATTGATTTAGGTCATGGCTAAAGGGTCTGCGGCAGCTCGGGCGGCCCGAATTTCCGGATCTCGTGACATTCCGGGGATGGCTGGGCACAAGTGATAGCAAGTGAACGAAGGCAGAACGGGCAGATCTCCCGCGGGCGGCACCGCCGGCCGCGGGACGTCCTGAGGCGGTGGGGAGCGCCGATGAACGATGAGAGCCGTCCCCGTCCGGTGTTCGACCCGGGCATTCCCGTCGCGGACCGCGCCGTGCTCGCCGCCGCCCCGGAGCGGCTGGTCGCGGCGAGCCTGCCCGCGCCCGCGCCGCCGGCCGTGACCGCCGCCACCGTCGCGGGCCGGATGCTGTGGATCCCGGCGTTCGCCTTCTTCTACGGCGTGCTGCCCGGCGGCTGGCTGCGGGTCTTCTTCCTCGCCTCGCTCGACCAGGACGACCTCGTCGGCGGCGCGCTGCGGTGGGGGAGGCTGCCCGTCCTGGCGATGATGCTCACCCCGGCGCTGCAGGTCCTCCTGCTGCTGCTCGGGCAGCAGGAGGCCGCCGTGTTGCTCGCCGCCGTCAGCTTCACCGGCTGGGTCGTCGGCGCGCTGCGGCACCTGCGCGAGCCCGCGGCCGCCCGCGCCGCCCGCGAGCACCATGGCCGCTACCTGCTGCCCGCCGACTTCGACCGGCCCGCGGCCCGGCTGCTGGTCCGCGCCCAGAGCGCCATCGACGCCGTCCTCCGCTCGCAGTCCCACCGCACCGGGCTGCTGGACGACGTCGGCAACACGGTCGTGCTGCCCCGGCAGGAGTGGGCGATCGCGTCCACGCTCGCCGAGCACACCCGGCTGCGCCGGGAGCGCGTCGTGCAGCAGACCGAGCGACTATCCCCGCGGGTCCGGGCCCTGCTCGAACCGCAGGAGCGCGCGCTCGCGCTGTCGGCGCGCTCCGTCACCGTCCGGATCGAGGCGCTGGAGGCGTACGCGCGCCGCGTCGGCGAGGCCGACGACGCCTTCCACGAGTCGCGCGTCCTGGCGGCGCTGCCGGAGCAGAACGCCCGCTACCGCGACCTGCTCGCCGGCACGGTCGGCGACGAGATGGCCGCCGCCGAGATCCGCGGCATGGCCGAGGACGCCCACCGCACCGAACGCGCCCTCCGCGAGGAGGTCGCCGAGGCATTGCCCACCGCCCCCGAACTCGCCCTCCCCAAGGACCACGAAGAGACGCACTAGGGTCGGCCGCACCACAAGGTCAAGCCGTCGCGCGAGCGCGTTATCTGACCGGTGGGGGCGATGCCGAAGGCGAGCCCCCACCGGGAAGCTCGCGAAGCGAGTTCGCGCTCGCCCAAGCCCGGTCAAGGGCCGAGCCGCTAGGCGAGGCCCTTGGGCCGGGTTTGTGAGAACACAGCGATGATGCGGTCGGCGGTGCGTTGGGTGCCGGCCATGCGGCGGCGCAGGCGCGTCCGGCCGGGACGCGTCCCGGCGGTGCGCCGCACGGGCCCCGCCGCCCGGTCGGCCTCCTCGGCCAGCAGGGCCCCCGCCCGTGCCAGCTCGGCCAGCAGCCGGCGCGCGGCGCGGCCGTCCCGCTCGTCCAGCGCGCAGCCGTACAGCGCCTCGATCTCGGCTATGCGCGCTCCAAGGCGCAGCATCTGATCGCCCACGATTGATCACCCCGTCGGTCCAATTGTGGGCGATCCGTGGCCGTTCGCGCACCGGCATTTCCACGGCCCCGCATTCCGGACAGACCGTAACCGCGGGCCGTGCGCGGGCGGGCGTCAGTTCTCCGCGAGGACGATGACGCGGTCGTGCGCGGACAGCACCAGCGGGGCCGTCTTGTCCGGGTTGAGCACCACGCCGTAGCCGGGCGGCTCGTGGTACCGGTCGCTCAGCCGGTAGCCGAGCGCGACCTCGCCGCGGCGCCGCGCCGACTCGATCAGCGTCGCGAAGTCGGCGGTGCCGCCCGGCACGAGGTAGTCGCAGGCGGGCTTGAGGTAGATCTCCGACCCGGCCGGGTCGAGCAGGTCGGCGAACACGTCGTACAGGTGCCGGTTCTCGCTCAGCTGGGTCAGCATCAGGCTGATCAGCTTGTCGCTGACCACGAAGTCGTCGGCCTTGGTGACCTGCGCGACCTCCCGGTTGGCGTCGTCGTTGATCTCGCTGACGATGGAGAACGGGTCGCCGAGCGCGTCCTCCATGTCGCGCAGGTGCAGCAGCGTCACCAGCGTGCGCGCGTCGGCGTGCTCGCGGTCGTAGCCGGCCTCCGACAGCACGATGACGTGCTGGTAGGACCCGACGTCCAGGGACTCCAGGGACGGCCGGTCGGTCGGCTCGGCGCGCACGAAGCCGACCTTGAGGTTGGCGAACGGGCCGAGCCCGCCGGTCGGGTCCTCGCGCGGCGCGGCCACCGTCAGCGCCGAACCGGGGGCGAGGAAGTCGTCCAGCAGCTCGATGATCTTCTGGGCGCGGTGGTTCCAGCCGAGCAGCAGGGTGCGCTCCGGCACCGGCTCCCGCGCGGTCGCGGTGGTGATCGCCCGCTCCCGGACGGGCGGCGGCGGCCCGGACGCGAGCCGGATCAGCAGGTCGTCCTCGGCCAGCACGATGATCTCGTCGTCGGCGCGGACCGGGGTGTCCATCGGCGGGTTCAGCGCGACCGTGCCGTCGCTGTGCCGCAGCCCCGCCGGGACGCCGAGGTCGTACCGCGACAGCGTCTCGCCGAACGCCAGCCCCGCGAGCGACGGCTCGGCGCGCATGTAGAACTCGTGCCCGGCGAAGTCCAGCAGGTCGGTGCAGACCTGCGACAGGCCGGACTGCCGGTGCGACTGGACGATCAGACGGATCGCGATGTCGTCGGCGTCGATGACCCACGCGGCCTCGCCGCCGGCCAGCCGGGCCGCGGGCAGGTTCGCCGAGTCGTGCACCGCGGCGACGACGTGCGGGCGGCGCCGCTCCCAGGCGCGCGCGCCGAGCGACAGCAGCACCTTGATGACGTGGGTGTCGGCGTCCTCGACCTCCGGCGAGATCACCATGATGGACCGCGCGGTGCCGGGGCTGACCAGCTCCAGGTCGGCGACCTTCAGCGGGTTGCCGGTGCGGCACACGATCCGGGTCCGGCCGAACTCGCCGACCCGCGCCCGGATGGCGTCCTCCATCTCGACCTTGTCGCGGTCGGCGAGGATCGCCACGCACGAGCGCCGCTCGCTCTGGTTGGCCTCCACCAGCTCGGCGACGACCGTGAACACCTGCTCCGACCAGCCGAGCAGCACGGTGTGGCCCTGCTCGACGATCCGCGACCGGCCCTTCCGCAGCTCGGTGATCTTGCTCTCCAGGCCGGTGGTGAGCACGCCGATCAGCGAGCTGACGATGAAGATGCCGCCGACCGTGGCGACGAGCATCAGGCCGAGGAACGCGACGCCGCCGCTGTCGCCGCCCATCGTGCCGGGGTCCAGGGTGCGCAGCAGGCTGCGCCACACCATGCCGGGCCAGTGCCCGTTGCGGTCGCTGTCGCGCGGCGCGAGGACGACCGCGGCGGTCGCCACCACGAGCACGAGCGCCGCCGACGCGAGCCCGAGCCAGCCGATGAGCGCCGGCGTGCCCTTCGACATCGTCGTGTCGAACCAGTACCGGACACGGTCCCGTCGCGTCGCGTGCTTCAACCCCGCTTGCCCCCTTTGCCGGTCCCCCCGGGCGTCACCCTACCGACTCGCCCGCCGAGGATGTCCAGCATGTGGAATTCGGGGAATGCCGAGCGAAAGGCGATTTGCCCGGTGCGCACTAATGCGTGAGGGGCCGGAGTGAGAATTTCACTCCGGCCCCTCGGCGCTCTGCCGGAACTCGGCCGGCCGCGCGCGGCGCTAGTGCGCGGCCTCGTACTGCTCGATCACATTGGCGGGGATACGGCCCCGCTCATTGACCTTGATGCCGTGGTTCTTCGCCCACTCGCGAATCTCGGCGGACCGCTCGCGGCTGCCCGCGGTACGCGTGCCGCGGGCCTGCCTGCCCGCCGGCTTGCGCGCCTTGCGGGCACCGGCCACGAACGGCTCCAGCCCGTCGCGCAGCTTCGCGGCGTTCTTCTTGCTCAGGTCGATCTCGTAACTGGTGCCATCGAGTGAAAAGCTGACCGTCTCGTCGGCCTCGCCACCGTCGATGTCGTCCACGAGAAGGACTTCGACCTTCTGTGCCATGCGGGGACTCCCTCTAGCTATGCGTCCGGCTTCGCGTCCGGATGAGCGTCGATGAATGCAGCATAGACCTCATCCGATATCTTGCCACGCTCGGAGACTTCGACGCCCTCGCGCAATGCCCAGTCGCGGACATCGCCGTTCGTGTAGCCCTTGATCTTCGCTACCCGAGGCTTGCGGCCCTTCCCCGCGGGCTTCACCTCCGCGGCGTTCTCGATGAAGGGCGCGAGCGCGTCCAGCATCTCGTTCAACCGCTTGTAGTTGTCCTCGCTGAGGTCGATCGTGAACGTCCGGCCCAGGACCTCGAAGTCCCGCTTGGTGACATCGTCCCCTTCGGAGCCGTCGATGTCGTCGACTCGAATGACCTTCTCGGCCATCTGTACCTTGTGTTCCTTCCCCTCGCCAACGCGGCGCCCCTGACCGTAGCGGATTCCGCGCCCCACCATGACGTCGCGGCGCGGCGCGGCACCGGAAAAGGCGCGCGGATCGGCACGCCGTTCGGGCGGGAGGCGCTCAGGAAGAGGAACGGGCCCGGATCCAGGTGCTGAGCAGCAGCATCATCTCCAGGCGGAGATCGGGGTCCTCGATGTCGAAGTCGAACATCTCGTGGAGTTGCGCGAGCCGGTACCGGACGGTCTGCGGGTGCACGCACAGCACCTCGGCGGCGCCGGTGGCGTTGAAGCCGTGCTTCATGCACTCCAGCAGCGTCTCCGCCAGCCGGACGCCCTGCCGCGGGCCCGCGGCCTCCAGCGGGGCCAGCCGCCGCGCCGCCACCAGCGCCGCCAGCGAGCCGCCCTCCTGCAGCAGCAGCTCCGGCAGGTGCTCGTCGGCGCGGACGAGCAGCCCGCCGCGCCGGGACCCGCGGCCCGTCCCGTTCGCCCGGCCCGCCGCGGCGCC
>NZ_JABMCA010000093.1:0-33030 GCF_014706005.1 Actinomadura sp. RB99
CCGCGCTGGTCGCGGTGCCCCCGCCCGCGCCGGAGCCGGCGGACGCACCGGACCCGGCCGGCGCGCCGGTCCCGCGGTCCGGGGGCGCCCCCGGCGGCGACTCCTCAGAACATGGCCTGCCCCGACGGCAGGACGAGCCCCCCGCGGACGAGGCGAGCTCCCACGACGGCGCCGCGTCCCTCTCATCCGGCCTCACCGGAACCGGCGGCGGGCATCCCGAACCGACCCAGCCGGAGGACCTGCCACCCGTGCCCGACATCTCCACCACACCGTCCGGCCTGCCGGTCCGCGTGCCGCAGGCGAACCTCGCCGAACCGCTGCGCACGGACGAACCGCTCGTCTCCGATGAGCACGACGAACCGGACGACCCGGGCCGCTCGCCCGAGGAGATCCAGCGGATCATGGGCTCGTACCAGCGCGGCACCCGGCAGGGCCGGTCGGACGCGGCCGAGGCCCTCGGCAATCAAGCAGCGGAAGGCGAGGAAGGTCAGTGACGCAGAAGACCGGTTCTTCATCCGATCTGGGTTTTTTGCTGGACGACCTGGTCCATCGGTTGCCGCACGCGCGCAACGCGGTGGTGCTGTCCGCCGACGGCCTGCTGATGGCCTCCTCGGCGGGCATGAGCCAGGACGACGGCGAGCACCTGTCCGCCGTGGCGGCGGGCATCCAGAGCCTCGCCAAGGGCGCGGGCACCCGGTTCGGCGGCGGCCCCGTCCGGCAGACGATCGTCGAGATGCAGTCGGCGTTCCTGCTGGTGTCGGTCGCCGGCAAGGGCGCCTGCCTGGCGGTGCTGGCCGGTGAGGAGGCCGACGTGGGCCTCATCGCCTACGAGATGGCGATGCTCGTCACGAGCATGGGCCACCATCTCACCTCGCCGTCGCGATCGGAGGCGGCGGAGGAGGGCCGGCCCGCATGATGCCGCCCGAGGAGCCGGGGCAGGAGCCCTGGCCGCAGGACCCCGCGCTGCACACCCCCGGCCATGAGCGGATCTACGACGAGAGCGCCGGCCCGATGGTGCGCCCGTACGTGATGACGAGCGGCCGCATCGAGCCCGTGCACGGCAAGTTCGACCTGATCACCCTGGTGGTGGCGGCCGGGCCGGAGCCGGAGGGCCCGATCGGCCTCGGCCCCGAGCACCTGGCGATCATCCGGCTCTGCCAGCAGGTGATGTCGGTCGCCGAGCTGACCGGCCACCTCGACCTTCCGGTGGCCACCGTGCGGGTGCTGCTCGGCGACCTGCTCGGCAAGGGGCTCGTCACGATGCAGGAGCCCGAACCGGAGGCGGACATGCACGACATCAGGCTCTACAAGGCGGTGATCGATGGTCTCCGGGCTCTCTGACGCCGGGGGCGGGCGGCATGACGCCCGCGCCCGCCGGATGCCCACCGCGGTCAAGATCGTGATCGCGGGCGGTTTCGGGGTCGGCAAGACGACGATGGTCGGCACGGTCTCCGAGACGCGGCCGCTGCGCACCGAGGAGATCCTCACCGACGAGAGCGTCGGTGTCGACGACGTCTCCGGGGTGGAGCGCAAGAAGACCACCACGGTCGCGATGGACTTCGGGCGGCTCACCTTCCGCGACGACTACGTCCTGTACCTGTTCGGCACCCCCGGGCAGGAGCGGTTCTGGTTCATGTGGGACGAGGTGTCGCTCGGCGCGCTCGGCGCCGTCGTCCTCGCCGACACCCGCCGGCTGTCGGACTGCTTCCCGTCCGTCGACTACTTCGAGCGCCGCGGCACCCCGTTCGTCGTCGCGGTCAACTGCTTCGAGGGCGCCCGGCAGTACGACCTCGCGGAGATCCAGCTGGCGCTGAACCTGGGACCGAAGGTCCCGGTCATGCTCTGCGACGCCCGCCGTCTCGACTCCTGCAAGCAGGTGCTCATCGACCTGGTCCTGCACGCGATGAAGTACCGGGGGCTCCCCGCGCTGGAGTCGCAGGGCGCCTAACCCCGGACGGCCCCGGCGCCCTGGACGGGGGCGTCCGGGGCCTCGTGCTGGACGGCCCCGGCGACCGCCCGGGCGAAGGCGCGGACGCGCGCGGTGGCGCGGTCGCGGTGCCAGACGAGGGTGAGCGCCGAGTCGGGCAGGCCGGTGAGCGGGACGAAGACGACGTCGCCGCGGACGTGGCGGCGGGCTGTCGGGACGCACAGCGGCATCGCGCCGCGTCCTGCGGCGACCATCGCCAGCGCCTCCTGGATCGTGCCCGCGGCCGGCCCGGACGGGATCGCGCGGCCGCCGGGCGTCGCCGTCGGCGACTGCACGTCGCGCCAGTACCGCGGGGCCGGTCCGGCGATCCGGATGAGCGGGTGCCCGGCCAGTTCCTCGGCGGGGACCGACGGGCGGTCCGCGAGCGGATGGCGGGCCGGGACGGCGAGGCTCAGCGGCGCCTCCGAGAACGCGGGGCCGGGGACCAGTCCGGGTTCCCGCACCGGCGCCAGCACGATCGCGGCGTCCACGTCCCCGTCGCGTATCTGCCCGAACGGGTCGGCGAGCGGCACCTCGACGGTCCGCACCTCGCAGCCGGGATGGTCGCGCTCGAACGCGCGGACGAGGCCGGTCAGGTCCTCGTCCAGCGATCCGACGAAGCCGATCCGCAGCACGCCGTCGACGCCGCGGGCCCGGGCGCGGGCCGCCTCGACGACGTCGAGGAGGGCCGTGTAGGCGGGCGCCAGCTCGTCTCTCAGGCTCGCGCCGAGCGGGGTCAGCCGGACGCGGCGGCTGGTGCGCTCCACGAGCCGGGCCCCGATCCGCGACTCCAGGGAACGCAGGAGCTGGCTGACGCGGCTCTGGGAGAGGTACAGGCGCTCCGCCGTCCGGCCGAAGTGCAGCTCCTCGCCGAGGACGAGGAAGCACTCTAGTTCCCTGGCCTCCAGTTCCGGCACGTCGCTCCCCCGTCGCCGATCGATGAGCCTCGCTCATAGAAGGATGCGATCTTCGCCGTTGTTCCCGGTGCGCCGCCGGACCAGGGTCGACGGCATGACGGTTCCTCCCGACTCCCCGCCCCGAGGCGGCTGGCCCGCGGTGCTCGCGGTCGCCGCGGCCACGTTCCTCGTCGTCACCAGCGAGATGCTGCCGGTGGGGCTGCTGACCTCGATCGGCCCGGACCTCGGTGCGTCCGCGGGCACGGCCGGGCTGGCGATGACCGCGCCCGGCCTCGTCGCCGCGCTCTGCGCGCCTGCGCTGTCCGCGGCCACCGCGCGGCTGGACCGCCGCGCCGTGCTGGCCGCGCTGGCGGGCCTGCTGGCGGCGGCCGACCTCGGCTCGGCCGCCGCGCCCGGACTGCCGGCGCTGCTGGCGTCGCGGGTCCTGGTCGGCGTCGCGATCGGCGGGGTATGGGCGATCGCGGGCGGGCTCGCGGCGCGGCTGGTGCCGGAGCGCTCCGCCGGGACCGCCACCTCGGTGGTCTTCGGCGGGATCTCGGTCGCGTCGGTGGTGGGCGTCCCCGCCGGCACGCTGGTCGGCGACCTCGCGGGCTGGCGCGCCACGTTCGCCGTCGCGGGCGCGCTGTCCCTGGCCGCCTGCGCGGCGCTCGCCGTGCTGCTGCCGCCGCTGCCCGGAACCGGCCCGGCGGGCCTGCGGAACGTGCCGCGGGTGCTGCGCGCCCCGCGTGCGCGGGCCGGGCTCGTGGTGACGCTGCTGCTGGTCACCGGCCACTTCGCGGCGTACACCTACGTGCGTCCGGTGCTGGAGCGGGTGTCCGGCGTGGACCCGGACCTGGTCAGCACCCTGCTGCTGCTGTACGGCGTCGCGGGCGTTGCCGGGAACTTCGCCGCCGGGACCGCCGCCGCGCGCGGCCCGCGCCGCACCCTCCTGGCGCTCGCCGCGGTGCTCGCGCCGGCCGTGCTGCTGTTCCCCGTCGTCGGACGGGCCCCGCTCCCGGCGATCGTGCTGCTGGTGCTGTGGGGCGCCGCCTACGGCGGTGTGTCCGTCACCTTGCAGACCTGGCTGCTGCGGGCCGCGCCTCCGCACGCCGCTGAGCCGGCGTCGGCGCTGTTCGTCGCCGCGTTCAACGTCGCCATCTCGGTCGGGGCGCTGGCGGGCGGGCGCGTGGCCGACGCCACCGGGGAGTCGGGTGCCCTGTGGCTCGGCGGGTCGCTGGGCGGTGTCGCCCTGGCCGCCGCCGCAGTGCTCGGCCGCCGGGCGGAACGGGACGACCGGCCGGCCCCGGCGCCGGTCCCGGCGCGCCCCCAGGGCGTGCCGGACCGGCGGCCGTAGCCGTCAGCCGGTGCGCGACACCACGTAGTCGCAGAGACCGGTGAACGCGTCGCGGGCGGGGATGGCGGGGAGGGTGAGGAGCTCCGCGCGGGCGTCCTCCGCGTACTGGCGCAGGTCGGCGCGGGCGAGGTCCATGGCGGGGTGGGCGCGCAGGAGGGCGAGGGCCTCGGCGTGCAGCTCGTCGCCGGACAGGTCCTGGACGAGCAGCTCGCGCAGCCGGGCGTCGTCGGGGCCGGAGCCGACGCCGGCGAGGACGTGGTGCATCGGGAGGGTGCGGATGCCTTCGCGGAGGTCGGTGCCGGGGGTCTTGCCGGACTCCTCGGTCTCGGACTCGATGTCGAGGATGTCGTCCGACAGCTGGAACGCGATGCCGATCTTCTCGCAGGCGGAGGTGATGGTGTCGACGACGCGGGCGGGGGCCCCCGACAGCAGCGCGCCGAACTGGCCGGACACCACGATGAGGGACGCGGTCTTGTCGGCGACGACCTGGAGGTAGTGCTTGAGGGGGTCGGCGTCCTCGGCGGGGCCGACGGTCTCCTGGATCTGGCCGCGCACCAGCCGGGCGAACGCGCGGGCCTGGATCCGGACGGCCTCCGGGCCGAGGTCGGCGAGCAGGTCCGACGCGCGGGCGAACAGGTAGTCGCCGGTGAGGATCGCGACGGTGTTCGTCCAGCGGGAGTTCGCGGACGCCTGGCCGCGCCGGACGGTCGCCTCGTCCATCACGTCGTCGTGGTAGAGGGTGCCGAGATGGGTCAGCTCCACGACGACGGCGGCGGGCACCACACCGGGCGCGGCCGGGTCGCCGAAGTGGGAGGCGAGCAGCACCAGCATCGGCCGGAACCGCTTGCCCCCCGCCTCGACGAGGTGCTTGGAGGCCTGGGTGAGCAGCGGGTCCTCGCCCCGCACGGATTCCAGCAGCAGTTCCTCGACTGCGGCCAGGCGCTCCCTGGCATCGGCCGCGAGGGCCGAGTCGACGGGAAGCCCGAACGGGCCGGACTCCAGTCGAGCCGGCCCGCCGGACTTCTCAGCGATTGGGTCGCTCACCCAAGACTCCCTACCGGACGAACATGTGGGTCGTTGCGTGGCCCGCGAGGTCCAGAACGGGCTGCGGGATCACGCCGAGTACCACAGTAGCCGTCGCACCGAGCGCCACCGCAGCCGCGGTCGCCGGCCCGGCGACGACGACGGGGCCGTCCGCCTCCGGCTCGCTGAAGAACATCACGACGATCACCTTCACGTAGAAGAAGGCGGCCACCGCGGAGGAGATGACGCCGACCACGACCAGCGGGGTCGCGCCGCCCTCGATGGCGGCCTTGAACACCGCGAACTTGCCGGTGAACCCGCTGGTCAGCGGGATGCCGGCGAAGGCGAGCAGGAAGAAGGCGAACACCCCGGCGACGACCGGGGAGCGCTTGCCGAGCCCCGCCCAGCGCGACAGGTGCCCGGCCTCGCCGCCGGCGTCGCGCACCATCGTGACGACCGCGAAGGCGCCGATGGAGGTGAAGCCGTAGGCGACGAGGTAGAACATCGTGCTGGACAGGCCGTCGCGCGAGGTGGCGATGACGCCCATGAGCAGGAAGCCCGCGTGCGCGATGGACGAGTACGCCAGCATCCGCTTGATGTCGGACTGCGTGATCGCGATGATCGCGCCGACCACCATCGTGAGAATCGCCACGCCCCACATGTAGGGCCGCCAGTCCCACTTCATGGTCTCGAACCCGACGTAGTACACGCGGAGGATCCCGCCGAACGCGGCGACGACCGTGCACGACGCCATCAGCGCGGTGATCGGGGTCGGGGCGCCCTGGTACACGTCCGGCTTCCACATGTGGAACGGGACGCCGCCGAGCTTGAACAGCAGCCCGACCGACAGCAGCGCGACGCCCGCCAGCAGCAGCGTCTCGCTGCCGGCGTCCTTGCTGACCTGCGCGGAGATGTCCGACAGCCGGACCGAGCCGGCGTAGCCGTACAGCAGCGCCGTCCCGTACAGGAAGAACGCCGAGGAGAACGCGCCGAGCAGGAAGTACTTGACGGCCGCCTCCTGGGAGAGCAGCCGCCGCCGGCGGGCGAGGCCGCACAGCAGGTACAGCGGCAGCGACATGACCTCCAGCGCCACGAACATGGTGAGCAGGTCGTTGGCGGCGGGGAACATCATCATGCCCGCGACCGCGAACATCATCAGCGGGAACACCTCGGTCTGGGTGATCCCGGCGGCGGTGCTGCGCTGCTCCGCCTCGCTGCCCGGCAGCGCGGACGCCTGCGCGGCGAAGTGGCCACCGACGACGCCGCCGTCCCGGCCGTTCCCGCGCTCGGCGATGAGCAGCAGGCTGACCAGGGCGAGGATGAGGATGGTGCCCTGGATGAACAGGGTGGGGCCGTCCACGCCGAGGGCGCCCTGCGCGGCGACGTGGTGCGGATCGTCGCGCCAGCCGAGCAGGACCGTCCAGGCGAACGCGCCGGCGAGGCCGAGGAACGCGACCGGCACCTGCGCCGCGTACCGCCAGGTGCGGCCGACGAACGCCTCCACGAGGACGCCCGCGAGGGCGATCCCGAGGACGAGCAGCAGCGGGCCGATCTGCCCGTACTCGATGTGCGGCGCCGGGATGTCACCCCCCTGGGCGAGCACCCCATGAGCCACCGGGCTCACGTGACTGGCAGGGCTCATGGACGGGCTCCGTTCTCGGCGACGTTACCGGTGAGCGTCGGCGCCGGGTCGTGCCGGTCGACACGGGCGAGCGTCTCCTTCACCGACGGGTTGATCACATGCAGCACCGGCTGCGGGAAGAAGCCCATCGCCACGATGATCGCGATGATCGGGGCGACGGCCCACTTCTCGCGGGCCGTGAGGTCCTTCATGCCCTCGACGGCCGGGACCTTCGGGCCGCCCATCGTCCGCTGGTACATCCAGAGGACGTAGATGGCGGCGAGGACGACGCCGGTCACGGCGAAGCACGCGGCCACCTTGTAGCGGCTGAACGTGCCGACCAGCACCAGGAACTCCGACACGAACGGCGACAGGCCGGGCAGCGAGAGCCCGGACAGGCCGGCGACGAGGAACGTCCCGGCGAGCACCGGTGCCGCCTTCTGCACCCCGCCGAAGTCGGTGATCCGCGCCGACCGGCGCCGGACGATCATGAAGCCGACGACCAGGAACAGCGCGCCGGTGGAGAAGCCGTGGTTCACCATGTACAGCGCGGCGCCGGACTGGCCCTGCGATGTCATCGCGAAGATGCCGAGCACGATGAACCCGAAGTGCGACACCGACGTGTAGGCGATGAGCCGCTTCAGGTCGACCTGCCCGATCGCGAGGATCGCGCCGTAGATGATGCTGATCACCGCGAACACGAGCACGGCGGGCGTGGCCCACTTGGACGCGCCGGGGAACAGCTCCAGGCAGAACCGCAGCATCCCGTAGGTGCCGACCTTGTCGAGCACGCCGACGATCAGGACGAGCGCGCCGGGCGGCGACTGCTGCGCCGCGGTCGGCAGCCAGGTGTGCACCGGCACCATCGGCGCCTTGATCGCGAACGCGACGAAGAAGCCGAGGAACAGCCACTTGGCGGTGGTCGGGTCGACGTGCAGCCCGCGCAGCTCCTCGAACATGAAGGTGCCGTGGCCGAGGCCGCCCTCACTGACCGGCTTGTTCGACAGCGGGTACAGCCAGATGACCGAGACGAGCATCAGCAGCCCGCCGAACAGCGAGTACAGCAGGAACTTCACGGCGGCGTAGGAGCGCTCGCGGGCGGCGCCGCCGCCGTAGTGCCCGATGATGAAGTACACCGGGATGAGCATCGCCTCGAAGAAGACGTAGAACAGGAACACGTCGGTCGCCGCGAAGACGCCGATCATCGCGGCCTCGAGGGACAGCAGCAGCGCGAAGTAGGTCTTCACGGACCGCTTCGCCGGGACGTCCACCCCGCCGGACCGCTCGTCGTCCGTCCAGGACGCCAGCATGACGAGCGGGACGAGGATGACCGACAGCAGGATCAGCACCAGCGCGACGCCGTCGACGCCGAGCGCCCAGTGGATCCCGAACTCCTTGATCCACCAGTACTTCTCGGTGAACTGGAACCGGTCGCCGCCCGCGTCGAAGCCGGCCGCCATGCCGATCGAGAGGGCGGCGACGACGAGGGAGACGCCGAACGAGAACCACTTGACGAGCGGCTCGTTGTCGCGCGGCAGCACGCTGACCGCGACGGCGCCCAGCAGCGGCAGCGCGATGAGGACGCTCAGCCAGGGAAAGTCACTCATGACACGTTCACCACCAGGAGGGCGGCCACCACAAGGGCTGCGCCGAAGAACATCGAGAGTGCGTAGGAACGGGCGAAGCCGGTCTGGATGCGGCGGAACCGGCCGGACGTGCCGCCGATGAGGGCGGCGAGCCCGTTGACGGCGCCGTCGACGCCGCGCCCGTCGAACCAGACCGCGAGCCGGGTCAGCCACTGGCCGGGCCGCATCAGCAGCGACTCGTTGAGGGCGTCGCCGTACAGGTCCTTGCGGGCCGCGACGGTGACGAACGACCCCTTGGGCGCCTCGCGCGGCACGGGACGGCGCCCGTACTGCATCCACGCGATCGCGAAACCGGCGACCATCAGGACGAGGACCACGATGCCGGGCAGCGTGACCCACTTGAACGACTCCGCGTGCGCCGGCTTGCCGGTGACGGGCTCCAGGAAGTCGGAGAACCCGCCGAGGATCAGCCATCCACCGGCGAAGACCGAGCCGACCGCCAGCAGCATCAGCGGGATCGTCATCACCTTGGGCGACTCGTGCGGGTGCACGCCCTCCTCCCAGCGCTTCTCGCCGAAGAAGGTCATGATCATCACGCGCGACATGTAGTACGCGGTGATGCCCGCGCCGATGACGGCGCAGACGCCGAGGATCGCGCCGGACGTGCCGCCCTTGTCGAACGCGGCCTCGATGATGGCGTCCTTGGTGAACCAGCCGGACAGGAACGGGAACCCGATGATGGCGAGGAACCCGAGCCCGAACGTCACGTACGTCGCCATCATGACGCCGCGCAGCGCGCCGTAGTGGCGCATGTTCACGTCGTCGTTGGTGCCGTGCATGACCGAGCCGGCGCCGAGGAACAGGCCCGCCTTGAAGAAGCCGTGCGCGATGAGGTGCGCGATGGCGAACACGTAGCCGGGCCGGCCGAGGCCGGCGGCGAGCGTCATGTAGCCGATCTGCGACATCGTCGACCCGGCGAGGGCCTTCTTGATGTCGTCCTTGCCGCAACCGATGATCGCACCGGCGAGCAGCGTGGCCGCGCCGACGATCGTCACCACCAGCTGGGCGGTGTCGGACATCTCGAAGATCGGCCCGGACCGGACGATCAGGTAGACGCCCGCGGTCACCATCGTCGCCGCGTGGATGAGCGCCGACACCGGGGTCGGGCCCTCCATCGCGTCCAGCAGCCAGGACTGCAGCGGGAGCTGCGCCGACTTGCCGCACGCGCCGAGCAGGAGCAGCAGCCCGATCGCGGTCGCGGTGCCGGTGCTCAGCTTGGCGGCGAGCCCGGCGTGCTCGGCGCCCGCGCCGAGGATCGGCCCGAAGTCGACGGTCCCGAACGTGGAGAACATCAGCGCGATCGCGATGATCAGCCCCATGTCGCCGACGCGGTTGACGACGAACGCCTTCTTCGCCGCGGTCGCCGCGGTCGGCTTGTGCTGCCAGAACCCGATCAGCAGGTACGAGGCGAGGCCCACGCCCTCCCAGCCGAGGAACAGCACGAGGAAGTTGCCGCCGAGCACCAGCAGCAGCATCGCCGCGACGAACAGGTTCAGGTAGGCGAAGAACCGGCGCCGGTCGGGGTCCTCGGCCATGTAGCCGACGGAGTAGACGTGGATGAGCGAGCCCACCCCGGTGATCAGCAGCACGAAGCTGATGGACAGCGGGTCCACCAGCAGGTCCATGCCGATCTTGAATCCGCCGACGCTGATGAAGTCCCACAGGTGCACGGTGCGGCGGCGCGCGGCGTCGTCGTACCCGAGCATCTGGACGAGCATCGCGACGCCGATGGCGAACGACGCCACCGGCGTCGCCACGCCGAGCAGGTGCCCCCACTTGTCGGTGCGCCGCCCTCCGAGCAGGAGGATCGCGGCGCCCACCAGGGGCAGCGCGATGAGAAGCCAGGACGCGGCCTGGATGCCTTCCGCTTTCATCCCCGACCTCTCAGTACTTCAGCAGGTTCGCGTCGTCCACCGACGAGGACCTGCGGGTCCGGAAGATGGTCATGATGATCGCCAGGCCGACCACGACCTCCGCCGCCGCCACCACCATCACGAAGAACGCGATGATCTGGCCGTCGAGGGTGCCGTGCATGCGGGAGAACGTCACGAACGCGAGGTTCGTGGCGTTCAGCATGAGCTCGACGCACATGAACACCACGATCGCGTTGCGGCGCACGAGGACGCCGAGACCGCCGATGGTGAACAGGATCGCCGAGAGCGCCAGGTAGTGCCCCGGACTCATTGACCAGCCTCGCCTTCACGCTCGTTGGCCGAGCCGCCGCCGGACCCGCCGGCGGCCGGTGTCCCGGCCCTGACGACGCGCGACTCGGCGTCCGCGTCCTTCGCCTCTTCGGTGGCCGCCTTGACCGCGGCGACGTCCTCGTCGACCGCGCCCTGCTCGGTCCCGCCGTACAGGTCGGCGTGGCGCTCGGAGGTGTCGGTGCGGGCCGCGATGACGGGGTTGATCGACAGCTCCGACGGCGTCCCGTCCGGCAGCAGCGCCGGCATGTCGACGGCGTTGTGCCGCGCGTAGGTGCCGGGGCCGGGCAGCGGGCCCGGGTGCGCGCCGGACGCGAACCGCTGCTTGGACAGGTCCTTCTGCGTCGGCTTCGGCTCGGTCCGCTCGCGGTGCGCCAGCACCATCGCGCCCAGCGCCGCGGTGATCAGCAGCGCGCTGGTCGCCTCGAACGCGAACACGTACTTGGTGAACAGCAGCCGCGCGAGGCCGAGGACGTTGCCGTCGGCGTTGGCGGCCTTCAGCCCGGCGGAGTCGCCGAGCGCGGCGTTGCCGAGCCCGGTGCCGAGCAGCACGATGAACCCGATCGCGACGATGACCGCCCAGAACCGCTGGCCCTTGATCGTCTCCACCAGCGAGTCGGTGGAGGTGACGCCGACGAGCATCAGCACGAACAGGAACAGCATCAGCACCGCGCCGGTGTAGACGATCACCTGGACGAACGCCAGGAACGGCGCGTTCTGGATCGCGTACATCGCGGCGAGGCAGAGCATCACGGTCGCCAGCAGCAGCGCCGAGTGCACCGCCTTGCGGACGAGGATCATGCCGAGCGCGGCGCAGACGGACACGACGGCGAGCAGCCAGAAGAAGAACGGCTCACCCGACTGCTTGTCGGCGACGTGCCCGGCCAGCACGTGCGCGGCGGCGAGGTGGTCGGCGGAGAGCGCGGCGCTCACTTGCCCTCACCGCCCTTGGCCGCCTTCTCCCGCTTCACCGCGCTGTCGGCGCTCGCCCGTCCGCCGCCCTCGGCGGGGACGGTCGGCGCCGCGTCCTCGGGCTGGAGGCCGAGGCGGTAGTAGTCCTCCTCGGTGTCGCCGAGCCGCATCTCGTGCGGCGGCGTCTCCATGCCCTCGCGCAGCGGGGCGAGCAGCATGTCCTTGGTGTAGATCAGGCTCTCGCGGCTGTCGTCGGCGAGCTCGTACTCGTTGGTCATCGTCAGCGCCCGCGTCGGGCACGCCTCGATGCACAGGCCGCAGAAGATGCACCGCAGATAGTTGATCTGGTAGGTGCGGCCGTACCGCTCGCCGGGCGAGTACCGCTCGTCCTCGGTGTTGTCGGCACCCTCGACGAAGATGGCGTCGGCGGGGCACGCCCAGGCGCACAGCTCGCAGCCGATGCACTTCTCCAGGCCGTCCGGCCACCGGTTGAGCTGGTGCCGCCCGTGGAAGCGCGGGGCGGTCGGCTTCTTCACCTCGGGGTACTGAACGGTCTCGCTCTTCATGAACATCTGGTGGAACGAGACCCCGAACCCCTTGACCGGATTCAGGAAATCAGTGAGTCCCACTGGTGACCTCCTCAGAGGCGGATTCGATCGTGGCCGGGCGGGCCGGCTCGTCGCGGGCCCGGCCGTGGTAGTGGGGGGCGTCCATCGGCGGCACCGGGAACCCGCCGGCGAACGGGTCGCCCTGCGGCGCGCCGGGCGCCGGCCGCTCCGCACCCGGGACGATCTCGCCGCCGTCGCCGCCGCGGACCATCTCCCAGACCACCGTGACCACCAGCACCACGGCGATGACCCCGGCGGTGATCCACAGGATCTGCTGGATGTCGTAGCCGTCGTTCTTGAACGCCTTGATGGTCGACACCAGCAGGATCCAGGCCAGCGAGACCGGCATCAGGATCTTCCAGCCGAGCTTCATCAGCTGGTCGTAGCGCACCCGCGGGAGCGAACCGCGCAGCCAGATGAAGAAGAAGATGAACAGCCACAGCTTGACCAGGAACCACAGCACCGGCCACCAGCCGGAGTTGGCCCCCGACCAGACGGTGGAGATCGGCGCGGGCGCCCGCCACCCGCCGAGGAACAGCGTGGTGGCGAGGGCCGACAGCGTCGCGAGGTTGATGTACTCCGCGAGGAAGAACATCGCGAACTTCAGCGACGAGTACTCGGTGTGGAACCCGCCGACCAGCTCGCCCTCGCCCTCGGGGAGGTCGAACGGGATGCGGTTCGACTCGCCCATCATCGTGATCACGTAGACCACGAACGACGGGGCGAGCAGCACCGCGAACCAGATGTGGTCCTGCTTGGCGACGATCTCCGAGGTGGACATCGACCCGGCGAACATGAACACCGCGACGAACGACAGCCCCATCGCGATCTCGTAGGAGATCATCTGCGCGGACGAGCGGAGCCCGCCGAGCAGCGAGTACGGCGACATCGACGACCAGCCCGCCAGCACGATCCCGTAGATGCCCATCGACGACATCGCCAGCACCAGCAGCACCGCGACCGGCAGGTCGGTGCCCTGCAGCGCGGTGTGGTGCCCGAAGATCGACACCGTCGGGCCGAACGGGATGATGATGAACGAGATGAACGCCGGCACCGCCGACATCACCGGCGCGAGGACGAACACGACCTTGTCGACCTGGCGGGGGACGATGTCCTCCTTCAGCGCCAGCTTCACGCCGTCGGCCAAGCCCTGCAGCAGGCCCTGGGGCCCGGCGCGGTTCGGGCCGACGCGCAGCTGCATCCTCCCGATGACCCGCCGCTCGACCCACATCGACAGCAGGACGGTCAGCACCAGGAAGACGAAGATGACCAGCACCTTGCCGCCGATCAGCCACCACGGGTCCTTGCCGAACGTGGCGAGCGTGGGATCGGCGGCGGGCGCCGCAAGCGGACTCATCGGGTACCTCCCGCGTTCTCGGTCGGGCGGGCGAGCACCCCGCTCGCGATCTTGACGACGCCGCCCGCCGCCGCGCCCAAGTCCCGGTGGAGCGCGCAGCCCGCCGAGTTCGTCGGCAGCCACACCACCCGGTCGGGCAGGTCGGCGGTGATCTCCAGCGGGAGCGTCACCTCGCCGCGCGGCCCCGACACCGTGACCGCCGCGGTCGCGCCGATCTCCGCCGCGGTCGCGGGCGACAGCCGGGCCACCGCCGCCTTCGCGGTGCCCGCGAGGAACGGCTCGCCGTCCTGCAGCCGGCCCCGGTCCAGCAGCAGCCGCCAGGTCGCCAGCAGCGCCTCGCCCTGCTCGGGGTGCGGCGGCAGCGCCGGCGCGACGTCCGGCGGCTCCGGCCGCTCGCCGCGGTGGGAGCCGAGCTGCGCCAGCTCCCGCCGCGCCGCCTCCGGGCCCGGGAGCCCGAGGTGGACGTCCATCTCGTCGGCCAGCGACTGCAGGACCCGCAGGTCCGACATCTTCCCGGCGGACTTCAGCACGACGTCGAACGGGCGGCCGCGGCCCTCCCAGTCGACGAACGTGCCGGCCTTCTCGGCGACGGCCGCGACGGGCAGCACCACGTCGGCGCGGTCGGTGACCGCGCTCGGCCGCTGCTCCAGGCTCACCACGAACGGGGTGGCGTCGAGCGCCCGCAGCGCCGCGTCCGGGTCGGGCAGGTCGTAGGGGTCGACGCCGCCGACCAGCAGCGCGCCGAGCCGTCCGGCGGCCGCCGCCGCGATGATCCCGGCGGTGTCCTCGCCGGGCCCGGCGGGCAGGTCCGCGACGCCCCAGGCGCGGGCGACCTCCGCACGCGCCTCCGGGTCGGTGACGGGGCGGCCGATCGGCAGCAGCCCGGGCAGCGCCCCGGCCTCGATCGCGCCGCGCTCCCCGGCCCGGCGCGGCACCCACGCCAGCCGGGCCCCGGTCACCTGCGCCAGCCGGACCGCCGCGGTCAGCGCGCCGGGGCTGGCGGCGAGCCGCTCGCCCAGCATGATGACGGCGCCGGGCGTCTCCAGCAGGGCGCGGACGCCGGCGCGCGACGGGTCGCCGATCAGCGAGCCGAGCGTCTCCGACTCCGAGCCGGGCGCCGTCGCCAGCAGCGTCCCGCCGACCTTCCGCAGGCCGCGCGTCGCGAACGGCGCGATCCCGAACACCTTCAGCCCGTTCTTGCGGAACGCCTTGCGCAGCCGCAGGAACACGATCGGGGACTCCTCCTCCGGCTCGAAGCCGGCGAGGACGACCGCGGGCGCCTTCTCCAGGTCGGCGTAGGACACCTCGATCGGGCGACCCGCGACGGAGGAGGCGAGGAACCGCGTCTCCTCGTCCGACAGCGGCCGGGCGCGGAAGTCGACGTCGTTGGTGCCGAGCGCGATCCGCGCGAACTTGGCGTAGGCGTAGGCGTCCTCAAGGGTGACCCGGCCGCCGGTCAGCACGCCCGCGGAGCCGCGCGCCGCCGACAGCCCGCGGGCCGCGACGGTCAGCGCCTCCGGCCACGACGCCGGCTCCAGCTCGCCGTCGGCGTTGCGGATCAGCGGGTGCGTGAGCCGCTCGGGGCGCGTCCCGTAGGTGAACGCCCAGCGGCCCTTGTCGCAGTTCCACTCCTCGTTGACCTGCGGGTCGTCCCCGGCCAGCCGGCGGGTGATCTTCCCGCGCCGGTGGTCGGTGCGCAGCGCGCAGCCGGACGCGCAGTGCTCGCAGACGCTCGGCTGCGACACCAGGTCGAACGGCCGGGACCGGAACCGGTACGCGGCGCCGGTCAGCGCCCCGACCGGGCAGATCTGCACGGTGTTGCCGGAGAAGTAGGACTGGAACGGCTTGCCCTCGGCGGTGCCGACCTGCTCCTTCGCGCCGCGGTCGAGCAGGTCGATGAACGCGTCGCCGGCGATCTGGTCGGAGAACCGGGTGCAGCGGGCGCACTGGATGCAGCGCTCCCGGTCCAGCAGCACCTGGCTGGACAGCGGGATCGGCTTGGGGAACGTCCGCTTCGTCTCGACGAACCGGGACTCGCCGCGCCCGTTGGACATCGCCTGGTTCTGCAGCGGGCACTCGCCGCCCTTGTCGCAGATCGGGCAGTCCAGCGGGTGGTTGATCAGCAGCAGCTCCATCACGCCGTGCTGCGCCTTGTCGGCGACCGGCGAGGTGAGCTGGGTCTTGACGACCATCCCGGGCATCACCGTGGTGGTGCAGGACGCCTGCGGCTTCGGCATGCCGCGCCCGTTGCCGGCGTCGGGGATCTCCACCAGGCACTGCCGGCAGGCCCCGACCGGGTCCAGCAGCGGATGGTCGCAGAACCGCGGGATCTGGATGCCGAGCAGCTCGGCGGCCCGGATGATCAGCGTGCCCTTCGGCACCTCGATCTCGAAGCCGTCGATGGTGCAGGAGACCATCTCGACCGGCTTCTCCACCGCCGACTTGTCGTCGGTGACGGTCACTTCGCACCTCCCCAGAGGGTGGACTTGGCCGGGTCGAACGGGCAGCCGCCCTGCTCGAAGTGCTGGAGGTACTCGTCCCGGAACAGCTTGATCGACGAGACCACCGGGCTCGTCGCGCCGTCGCCGAGGGCGCAGAACGAGCGGCCGAGGATGTTGTCGGACAGGTCGAGGAGCGTCTCCAGGTCCTCTTCCTTGCCCTGGCCGGCCTCCAGCCGCTTGAGCATCTGCTTGTACCAGTAGGTGCCCTCGCGGCACGGCGTGCACTTGCCGCACGACTCGTGCGCGTAGAACTCCGACCAGCGCAGCACCGCGCGGACGACGCAGGTCGTCTCGTCGAAGATCTGCAGGGCGCGGGTGCCGAGCATCGACCCGGCGGCGCCGACGGACTCGAAGTCCAGCGGCACGTCCAGGTGCTCGTCGGTGAAGATCGGGGTGGACGACCCGCCGGGCGTCCAGAACTTCAGCCGGTGCCCCGCGCGGATCCCGCCCGCCATGTCGAGCAGCTCCCGCAGCGTGATGCCGAGCGGCGCCTCGTACTGCCCGGGCCGGGTGACGTGCCCGGACAGCGAGAAGATCCCGTAGCCCGCGGACTTCTCGGTGCCCATCGAGGTGAACCAGTCGGCGCCGTTCTCCACGATCGAGGGAACCGATGAGATCGACTCGACGTTGTTGATGACGGTGGGGCCGCCGTACAGGCCCGAGACCGCCGGGAAGGGGGGCTTGAGCCTGGGCTGACCGCGGAACCCTTCGAGGGAGTCCAGCAGCGCCGTCTCCTCGCCGCAGATGTAGGCGCCGGCGCCGGTGTGCACGACCACGTCCAGGTCGTAGCCGGAGCCGAGGATGTCCGTGCCGATGTACCCGGCCTCGCGCGCCTCGGCGACCGCCTGCTGCAGCCGGCGGATCACGTGCAGCACCTCGCCGCGCACGTAGATGAACGCCTGGTTCGACTTGATGGCGTACGAGCTGATGATGACGCCCTCCACGAGGACGTGCGGGTTCGCCATCATCAGCGGGATGTCCTTGCAGGTCCCCGGCTCGGACTCGTCGGCGTTGACGACGAGGTAGCGCGGGTTCGGGCTCTCGGCGGGCAGGAACCCCCACTTCATGCCGGTGGGGAACCCGGCGCCGCCGCGGCCGCGCAGGCCGGAGTCCTTGACCATCTGGACGATGTCGTCCGGCGCCATCCCGAGCGCCTTGCGCAGCGCCCGGTAGCCGCCCTCGCGCTCGTAGCCCGCGAGGGTGAACGAGTCGGCCTGGTCCCAGTTCTTCGTGAGGATCGGGGTGAGCGTGGTCACTGGTTCCGCCCCTCCTGGCTGCCCGGCTTCACGTCGCCGCCGATCGGCTCGCCCGGCTCGTTGGGCGGCGGATCGGTGATCTCCCGCGCCTGGACCGGCTCCTCGGGCGCCTCCCGGCCGGTGTCGGCGGACGGCGCCTCCCAGCCGCGCTGCTTGGCCAGCTCCAGGCCGCGCAGCGACTCGGGCCCGGCCTGCACGCCCTCGTGGGCGCGGCCGTCGGGGAACCCGGCGAGCACCCGGGACGCGTCCTTCCAGCTGCACAGCTTGTTCGGGCCGCGCGAAGGAAGCACTTCCTTACCGGCGCGCAGGTCGTCGACCAGCCGCTTGGCCTTCTCGGGAGTCATGTTGTCGAAGAACTCCCAGTTGACCATCATCACCGGCGCGAAGTCGCAGGCCGCGTTGCACTCGATCCGCTCCAGGCTGACCTTGCCGTCCGGGGTGGCCTCGTCGTGCCCGACCCCGGTGTGCTCGGTCAGCTCCTGCCAGATCTGGTCGCCGCCCATCACCGCGCACAGCGTGTTGATGCACACACCCACGTGGAACTCGCCGACCGGCTCGTGCTTGTACTGCGTGTAGAACGTCGACACGCCCGTCACCTGGGCCGGCGTGATGCCGAGCTGCTCGGCGCAGAACTCGATGCCGTCCTGCGAGACGTGCCCCTCCTCCGACTGCACCAGGTGCAGCAGCGGGAGCAGCGCCGACCGCGGCTTCGGATACCGGCCGATGATCTGCTTGGCGTCGCGTTCGAGGCGCTCGCGCACCTCCGGTTCGAACGTCATCGGTCCACTCCCCCCATGACCGGGTCGATGCTGGCCACCGCCGCGATGACGTCGGCGACCATGCCGCCTTCCGCCATCGCGGGCACGGCCTGCAGGTTGACGAAGGACGGCTCGCGGAAGTGCACGCGGTACGGGCGGGTGCCGCCGTCGCTGACCACGTGCGCGCCGAGCTCGCCCCGCGGCGACTCGATGTGCGAGTACGCCTGCCCCGCCGGCACCCGGAAGCCCTCCGTCACCAGCTTGAAGTGGTGGATCAGCGCCTCCATCGAGGTGCCCATGATGTGCGCGATGTGCCGGGGCGAGTTGCCCATCCCGTCCGCGCCGATCGCGAGCTGCGCCGGCCAGCCGATCTTCTTGTCCTCGATCATCACCGGGCCCTTGACCCGCTGCAGCCGCTCCACGCACTGCTCGACGATCTTCAGCGACTCCTCCATCTCCTGCATCCGCACGAGATAGCGGCCGTACACGTCGCAGGTGTCCTGCGTCGCGACCTCGAAGTCGTAGGTCTCGTAGCCGCAGTAGGGCTGCGACTTGCGCAGATCCCACGGCAGACCGGTCGCGCGAAGCATGGGGCCGGTGATGCCCAGCGACATGCACCCGGTAAGGTCGAGATACGCGATGTCCCTGGTCCGGGCCAGATAGACGGGGTTGGCGTCCATCAGCTTCCGCATCGCCTGGATCCGCTTGGGCATCCGGTCGAGATAGTCGCGGATCTTGCTGAGCGCACCGCTCGGCAGGTCCTGGGCAACGCCGCCCGGACGGACGTACGCCATGTTCATCCGCAGACCCGTGATCTCCTCGAAGAGGTCAAGGGTGTACTCGCGCTCGATGAAGCCGTTCAGCATGACGGTCGTCGCGCCCAGTTCGAGGCCGAACGTGGCGATGGCGACCAGATGGGAGGAGATCCGGTTCAGCTCCATCATCATCACGCGGATGATCTGGGCCCGTTCCGGCACCTGGTCGGTGACGTCCAGGAGCTTCTCCACGCCCAGGCAGTACGCCGTCTCGTTGAAGATCGGCGCGAGGTAGTCCATGCGCGTGCAGAACGTGGTGCCCTGCGTCCAGGTGCGGTACTCCATGTTCTTCTCGATGCCGGTGTGCAGGTACCCGATGCCCACCCGGCAGTCGTCGACGGTCTCGCCGTCGAGCGTGAGGATCAGCCGCAGGACGCCGTGCGTGGACGGGTGCTGCGGGCCCATGTTGACCACGAGGCGCTCGTCCCCGAGGTCCTCGGCGCCCGCGACGACCTGGTCCCAGTCCTGGCCGTTGACGTCGAACACGCGGCCCTCGGCCGCCTCCTCGGCGGCGTAGGCGTCGTACTCGGTGTACTTCGTGGAGCTCATACGTACGACCGCCTTTCGTCCGGCGGGGGGATCTCCGCGCCTCGGTACTCGACGGGGATGCCGCCGAGCGGGTAGTCCTTGCGCTGCGGATGGCCGACCCAGTCGTCGGGCATCTCGATGCGGGTGAGGGCCGGATGACCGTCGAAGACGATCCCGAAGAAGTCGTAGGTCTCGCGCTCGTGCCAGTCGCACGTCGGGTACACCGGCACCAGCGACGGGACGTGGGGGTCGGCGTCCGGGCAGGTGACCTCGAGCCGCACGCGCCGGTTGTGGGTGATCGACAGCAGGTGCACGACCGCGTGCAGCTCGGCGCCCTCGTCCTTCGGGTAGTGCACGCCGGAGACGCCGGAGCACAGCTCGAAGCGCAGCGTCGGCTCGTCCCGCATGGTGCGCGCGACGTCCAGGAGCCGCTCGCGCTTGACGAAGAACGTCAGCTCGCCGCGGTGCACGACGACGCGCTCGATCGCGTCGCCGAAGTCGGGGAGCGCGCGCTCCAGCTCGTCGGCGATCTCGTCGAACTCGCCGGCCTCGGCGGCGCCGCCGGGCCCGCCGTAGGGGCGCGGCGCGGTGACCTTCGGGCTCTGCCGGATGACCAGCCGCCCGTATCCGGAGGTGTCGCCGGTCGTCTTGGCGCCGAACATGCCCGTGCGGGCGATCGGCTGCTCGCGGCGCTCCTCCTCGGCCTGCGCGGGCAGCTGGTCGGCGCCCTGCTCGGCCCTCTGCTCAGGGTTCTCGGAAGACATCTAAACCGTTCCTTGTCCCAGCAGCGGCAGCTGGCGGCGCTTGGCCTCTTCCAGCTCGACGATCTGCTTCTTGCGCTGCGGGCCGAGCTTGGTGTTCTGGATCTTGTCGTGCAGCTTGAGGATCGCGTCCAGCAGCATCTCCGGCCGCGGCGGGCAGCCGGGCAGGTAGATGTCCACCGGGACGATGTGGTCGACGCCCTGCACGATCGCGTAGTTGTTGAACATGCCGCCGGACGAGGCGCACACGCCCATCGCGATGACCCACTTGGGCTCGGTCATCTGGTCGTAGATCTGCCGCAGCACCGGGGCCATCTTCTGGCTCACCCGGCCCGCGACGATCATCAGGTCGGCCTGCCGCGGCGTCGCGGAGGCGCGCTCCATCCCCCACCGGGAGAAGTCGTGCCGCGGGTCGCCGGTCGCCATCATCTCGATCGCGCAGCACGCCAGGCCGAACGTCGCCGGCCACACCGAGCTCTTGCGCGCCCAGCCCGCGACCTGCTCGACCGTCGTCAGCAGGAACCCGCTGGGGAGTTTCTCCTCAAGACCCATGTCAGTCCCACTCCAGACCGCCGCGACGCCAGATGTAGGCGTAGGCGACGAGAACGGTGACGATGAAAAGGACCATCTCCACGAGGCCGAACATGCCCATGTGGTCGAAGGCGACGGCCCACGGGTACAGGAAGATGATCTCGATGTCGAAGACGATGAACAGCATCGCCGTCAGGTAGTACTTGACGGGGAACCGCCCGCCGCCGACGGGCTGCGGGGTCGGTTCGATGCCGCATTCGTAGGCGTCCAGCCGCGCGCGGTTCCAGCGCTTCGGGCCGGTGAGCGAGGCCATCGCCACCGAGCCGACGGCGAAGACGGCGGCGAGCGCTCCCAGCACGATGATCGGAACATAGAGATCCATGTCTCTACCGCCCCTCCTCGGTACGTACGACGCTGTACGGGGCGCGGGGTCCGGGGCCGGACCGGCGCGCCTCGGCGGCGTGACCCTTCGCACGCTCGTGAAAATTCTCACGAGCACGGGTCGCCACCCTAGCCAAGGTGATCAATAGCACTCCCCTCAGGGGGTCGGGTAATGCACTGTAGTCCGCTCACCTGCGACTTCGCGGCGAACAGCGATATCTGCGGGAGCATCCGGAACTCGCTCATGCCGCCGGCGCCACCTTCTGCATCGCGTTGATGACCCGGTCCATCGCGTCGCCGCCCTTCGGGTCGGTCAGGTTGGCGAGCAGCTTGAGGGTGAACCGCATGAGGGTGGGGTGCGGCAGGCCGTGCGCGGTCAGGAACTTCATGATCCGCGGGTCGCCGATGGCCTGCACGAACACGCGGGCCAGCGTGAAGTAGCCGCCGTGCTCGTCCTTCAGGATGCGCGGGTACTCGTACAGGGTCCGCTCGCGCTGCGCGGGGGTGCGCCGCGCCAGCGCCTGCACCATGATGTCGGCGGCCAGCCGGCCGGACTCCAGCGCGTAGTCGATGCCCTCGCCGTTGAACGGGTTGATCATGCCGCCGGCGTCGCCGACCAGCAGCATCCCGCGGGTGTAGTGCGGCTGCCGGTTGAAGCCCATCGGCAGCGCCGCGCCGCGGATCTTCGAGGTCGCGTGCTCCTCGTCGAACTGCCAGTCCTCCGGCATCTGCGCGCACCAGCGCCGCATCATGCCCCGGTAGTCGACGTTCTGGAACGCCTTGCTGGTGTTGAGCAGGCCGAGCCCGACGTTGGACGTGCCGTCGCCGACGCCGAACACCCAGCCGTAGCCGGGGAGCAGGCGCTCGCCGTCCCACAGTTCGAGCCACGCCTCCATGTACTCGTCGTCGTGGCGCGGCGTCTGGAAGTAGCGCCGGACGGCGACGCCCATCGGGCGGTCCTCGCGGCGGCGCAGGCCCATCGCCAGCGACAGCCGGGTGGAGTTGCCGTCGGCCGCGACGACCAGCGGCGCGTGGAACTCGACGTCCTCGTCCTCGTACCGGGCAGTGACGCCCTTGATCCGGTCGGTGCGCTCGTCCAGGATCGGGCCGGTCACGGTGCAGCCCTGCAGCAGCCGGGCGCCGGCCTTCGCGGCGTGCTCGGCGAGCAGCTGGTCGAGGTCGGTGCGCTTGCGGACCAGGCCGAAGTCGGGGAAGCTCGCGAGCTCCGGCCAGGGCAGCTCCACCTTCACGCCACCGCCGTAGATGCGCAGCCCCTTGTTGCGCCCCCAGCCGGGGTCGTTGATGTCGACGCCCATCCCGATGAGCGCGCGGACCGCGCGCGGGGTGAGGCCGTCGCCGCAGATCTTGTCGCGCGGGAAGGTGGCCTTCTCCAGCAGGAGCACGTCCAGCCCGGCCTGCGCGAGCCAGTAGGCGGTCGACGATCCGGCGGGGCCTGCCCCGACGACGATCACGTCCGCGTGTCGGGTGGAGTCGGTCACGGCGTTCCTCTTTAGCTCGTTCGCTTGTGAAGTACTTCACAAGGATCCGGTGGGGAGTCTATTCCTTTATCACGACCGGTGGGTACTTCTGGGCCGGTTCAGTTTTGGACCGGTCCCGTACCCGCCGGGCGGGCGATCAGCCGGGGTTGATCGCATGGTGCATCGCCGCCACCCCGAAGGTGAGATCGCGCCAGCGCACCTTCGTCCAGCCCGCGTCCTGGACGAGCCGGGCCAGCGCCGCCTGGTCGGGCCAGGCGAGCGTCGACTCGGCGAGGTAGCGGTAGGAGTCGGGGTTGGAGCTGACCCGCGCCAGCAGCGGCAGACCGTACTTCAGGTGCGCCTTGTGGCCGAGCGCGAGCAGCGGGTTCGGCGGATGGCTGACCTCGCAGATCAGCAGCCGGCCGCCGGGCTTGGCCACCCGCCGCAGCTCGCGCAGCGCCCGCCCGGTGTCGGCGACGTTGCGCAGCCCGAAGGAGATCGTCACCGCGTCGAAGGAGCCGTCCGCGAACGGCAGCCGCAGCGCGTCGCCGGCCGCGAAGCGCAGCCGCGGCACGCCCGCCTGCCGGCGCACCCCCACCCGGAGCATGCCGAGGGAGAAGTCGCACGCCACGGTCTGGGCGCCGGCCTCGGCGAACGGCACCGAGGACGTCCCGGTCCCGGCCGCGAGGTCGAGGATCCGCTCGCCCGGCCGCGCGTCCAGCGCCCGGACGGCCGCCCGCCGCCAGCGCCGGTCCTGCCCGCCCGTCATCAGCGTGTTCAGCAGGTCGTACCGCTCTGCGGTGCCGTCGAACATCGCCGCCACGTCGGCGGGCTTCTTATCCAAGGAGGCGCGGGTCATGGGGCCAGCCTATTGCCGCCCCGCGCGCGCCATCGAGGCGCCCGTGCGGTACCGGGCTACGCGTCCTCGCGGGTCTTCGCGCGCTGCAACCGGTCGCGCTGGGCGCTCAGGCCGGAGGTCACCGCGGCCGACATCCGGTCGCGCTGGCCGGACAGCAGGACGAAGCTGACGATGCCGCTGGTCAGCAGCGCCAGCAGCAGGAGCAGGAACCCGCGGGCCCCGAACAGCGCGAGCACGCCGGCCGTGGCCGCGAAGATCGCCAGCCGGCCGGCGGTGTAGAGCAGTACGGAACGCATGACCCTTCGAGATTACCCCCGGCTGTGTTGTGCCAGGGGAGCGACCCCCTGGAACCCCCGCCACGGTCGGCAGGCAGGCCCGCTGCGCTCGCTGCGCTCGCTCCGCGTGCCCGCCCGTGGCGATCTTCCTCGCGGGTTACTTGAGGACGTCCAGGAAGAGGGCGGGGTCGACGTTGCCGCCGGAGAGGACGGAGACGTAGGTGGTGCCGGCGGGGAGTTCGGCGCGATGGTAGAGGAAGGCGGCCGTGGCGACGGCGCCGGCGGGCTCGGCGATGAGGCGGGCCTCGCGGGCGAGGCGGCGCATGGTGCGGCGGATCTCGTCCTCGGTGACGGCGATCATGCCGTCGACGTGCTCGCGCATGTGCGCGAACGGCAGGGCGCCGACGCGCTGGACGCGGAGGGCGTCGGCGATGGTGCGGCCGGTCTTCTCGGCGTCCCAGGCGACGGGCCGCCCCTCGCGCATCGAGTCGCGCGCGTCGGCGGCCAGCTCGGGCTCGACGCCGATCACCTTCGCCTCGGGGCGCAGCGCCTTCACGGCGGCGGACACGCCGGCGATCAGGCCGCCGCCGCTGACCGGGACGAGCACGACGTCGACGTCCGGGCGGTCGCGGACGATCTCCAGCCCGACGGTGCCCTGGCCGGCGATGACGCGGGCGTCGTCGTAGGGCGGGACGAGGGTGAAGCCGTGCGCGGCGGCGAGCTTGGCCGCGGTCTCCTCGCGGGCCTCGGCGGTCGGCTCGACGTAGACGATCTCGGCGCCGAGCGCGATGCAGGCGTCCACCTTCACGCCGGGGGTGGTGTGCGGCATGACCAGCACGGCGGGGATGCCGAGCGCGCGGGCGGTGTAGGCGACGGCCTGGGCGTGGTTGCCGCTGGAGTGGGTGACGACGCCGCGCTCGCGCTCCTCCTCGGACAGCCCCGAGATGGTGCTGTACGCGCCGCGCAGCTTGAATGCTCCGATCGGCTGCAGGGACTCCGCCTTCACCAGCAGTTCCGTCCCGTCGCCCGGCCCGGGGAACGGGACCAGCGGCGTGCGCACGGTGACGCCGGCGAGGCGTTCGGCGGCGCGCTCGATCTCCGGCAGCGAGACAAGATCGGACATGGTCACGAGGGTATGGGGTGGCGGCCACCGCCGCACACGCCGGTCAACGCGCGCACGGGCGGCGCGGTGCCGGCGCTTTCGCCGGCGCGTTCGCCCGGCGCCGGCACCGAGCGGCCATCGGCCTGTCAAGGGCCCGTTTCCAGCGTGACACGGCAGGTCAAGTGTGGTGTGCGAGGCCGCGGAGGCCCAGGTGGCGGGCACCGACCGTCATCGCCGCTGCTCGGCGAATTACGCAGCGTGATGTTTTCCGAAAACAAGGGAGAAATCGGTCTTGACCCGCCACACTGTTAAACAGTCCACCCGCGCCGAGAGCGGGACAAAGGGGGAGAGAAAACGTGGAGAGCACGAGCGAGCGCCTGCTGACCCCAGGGGAAGTCGCCGCCCTCTTCCGGGTCGATCCGAAAACGGTCACCCGGTGGGCCGCGGCCGGCCGGATCAGCAGCATCCGCACTCCCGGCGGCCACCGCCGCTTCCGGGAGTCCGAGGTCCACGCGCTGCTGCGCGGGGAAGAGCCGGTCGCCGAGCACTCGGTTCACTGACCCCGGCGGAACAGGCCGGGGGCGCGCGGGTCGTCCCACCCCGAGAAGGACCGGACCCGACGACGCCGGCCAGGGGACGCGGAGGGCCGTCCCCCCTCGGAAGGCACTGACCCCGGCG
Source organism: Actinomadura sp. RB99 (assembly GCF_014706005.1). Classification (NCBI taxonomy): domain Bacteria; kingdom Bacillati; phylum Actinomycetota; class Actinomycetes; order Streptosporangiales; family Thermomonosporaceae; genus Actinomadura; species Actinomadura sp. RB99. The sequence goes on from NZ_JABMCA010000093.1 coordinate 25,508, forward strand.
ACACCGGCCGGGACGCACGGGGGTGCGCCCCCGCCTCGGAACCGCCCGGACCGCCGCCCTCCTGCGGCCGGTCCACCAGCCCGGGCGGCCGGGGCAGCGCGATGATCCGGCACGGCTACTCCTCCGCCTCGCCGTCCCGCCACTCCTCGAACCTGCGCGCCAGCTCGGCGTCCTCGTCCCGCCACCGGCGGCGCCTGTCCTCCAGCTCCTCCTCGGTCAGCGACTGGCCGAGGAGCCGGTCGTAGTCGGGATCGCCGGGCCCGATCTCCACGTAGGCGTCGGCGATGATCCGCCCGCCCCGCTCCCGCTCCGCCCCGTCGTGACCCGCGCCCGCCGCGTCGTCGCCCGGGTCGGCGAGGACGCTGTGGGGCACCCGGAGCGTGCCGTCGGGGAGCCGGATCACGTACATCGTCGATCACCTTCGGAGTCCATCGCCTTCGCCGGCATCACGGGGTCCTAGATGCCGTATCTGCGGTTGAAGAAGAGCATGACTTCCAGTGCCGTCCTGATGTTGCCGGCGAGCATATCGACCAGCGCGGGCCGCTGCCGGGACGAGATCGCGGCGAACGCGTCGGCGAAGAACTCGCGCCGTCCGAGCGCGTCGGGCTGCCGGTGGAAGTCGCTGGCCAGGTGCGGGCGGCACAGCTCGTACAGCTCCCGGAAGGCGGGGCTGTCGGAGGTCCAGCCGCCGGACTCGCCGTCGATGTCGTCGAGCGCGTGCCCGACCTCGTGCAGCATCACGTCCGGGGTCGGCGACGGCCGGTCCCCCACGATGATCTTGCGGTCGCCGTAGGCGCCGGCGCAGATGTCCCAGGTGGCGCGGCCGGACGGCAGCGGGCGGTCGCGCAGGTGGCCCATGTCGTCGAGCTGCGGGACGCCGCCGGGCCCGACGTAGATGCCGTCGAGGCCGCCCGCGAGCTTCTCCTTGAGCGGCTCCGGCAGCGACGCGAGGCTGTCGACGGCCCGGATCACCTCCGGCGGCGGCGGGCCCTGCCGCGCGTCCCACTGCCGGTGCAGGACGCTCTCCAGCACGCCGCAGTGCCGCCGGCCGTCGGCCGCGTGCGGCATGCCCGGCGGGTACGGCTCGACGCGCAGCGCGTCGTCGAGCTCGAAGTCGCTCCACGCGTAGTCGCCGGGGCGGGGGCGGCCCGCGCCGCGCCGCCCGTACCGCCCCTTCTGCGCCTCGGCGGCCTCCGGGCGGTCGGCACCGGGGGCGAGCGCGAAGTCGTCGTCGCGGCCGGCCTTGCGGAACCGGCCGAACCGGTCGCGGGGCTGGTTGCTGCGCGGCCGGAGATGCCCGGGCTCCGGGCGCCGCTCCGCGTCCGGCGGCGACGGCGCGTAGCCCGTGTCGTCCCCGCGGACCGCGCCGTCCCCGCGGGCCGCGGAGCCCCGGGGCGCCTCCCGATTCCTGAGCTCCCGGGGCTTTCGGTGGATGCCTTTGAAGCGCATCGGGCTCCTCTGTCAGCGGGGCCCGCGGAGTCGCCGAGCGAGAGGGCCCCCGAGGCAGGGTAAGCCGCAACCCGACACGGCGTCATCCCCGCGAGTCACCACGGAACGGGCGGGCGCGGATGTGCGAGGACCGCGGCACCCGCCGGAACGGTGGCCGCGGTCCTCGATGACCTGCTCGTGACGTGCTCGGGGAGCGCGCTCAGGCGTAGGAGTGCATGCCCGAGAACATGTAGTTGACGCCGAAGAAGTTGAACAGCAGGCAGCCGAAGCCGATCAGCGACAGGATCGCCGCCTTGCGGCCCTTCCACCCGGCCGTCGCGCGCGCGTGCAGGTAGGCGGCGTAGACGATCCAGGTGACGAACGACCAGACCTCCTTGGGGTCCCAGCCCCAGTACCGGCCCCACGCCTCGTCGGCCCAGATGGCGCCCATGATGATGGCGGCCGTCCAGATCGGGAAGGCGAACGTCGTCACCCGCATCGACAGCCGGTCGAGGTCCTCGGCGGACGGGATGCGCGACAGCATCCCGCCGCCCACCCCGGCCTCGCTCGCCTCCGCGCGGGACTTCAGCAGGTACAGGATGGTCGCGGCACCCGCCACCGTGAACGAGCCCGTCGCGATGATCGCGGCGGTGACGTGGATCGCGATCCAGTACGAGTTCAGCGCCGGGCTGACCGGGCCGGCCGAGTCGTACAGCCAGATGTTGTCGACGCCGAGCGCGATCACCACGGCGGCCATCACGAACGCGCCGAGGAACCGCGCCTTGTAGCGCAGCGCCACGATCATGAACGCGGTCACGGCGGCGAACGACAGGGCCGTCATGAACTCGTACATGTTGCCCCACGGCCAGCGGTGCACCGCCAGCCCGCGGGTCACCAGGATGCCGAGGTGCGCCACCCAGCCGAGCACGTTCAGCAGGACCGCCAGCCGCGCCCATTCGACCCGCTGGCGCTCCGGCTCCGCGTCCCCGTCCGCGGCGGCCGCCGCGCCGGCCGGCTCGGCGTCCTCGACGGTCTCGGCGCCCGCGGCGCCGACGAGCACCTTCGCCTCGGCCCGCTCCTCGGCCACCGCCGCGGAGCGGCGGCCGAAGCCGAGATCGGCCGCGTAGGCGACCAGCGCGACGATGTACATCACCACGGTGGTCAGCATGAGCTTGTCGCTCAGGTTCGCGAGGTCGGCGTTGCTCACCTCGTCACTCCTTCGGTTCGGTTGCCGACCCGGAACCCCGATCGGCGCCGGGTTCCGCTTCGGACCCGTTCTGTTCTGGCGCGGCCTCGTCCTTGACGGGCTCGTCCTGCACGGCCTTGTCCTGGACGCCCTCGTCCTGGACGGACCCGGCCTTCTCGGCTTCCGGTTCGGTGCCCGGGTCGGTGTCCGGTTCGGCGCCGGGGCCGCGCAGGGCGGTCACGATGTCGTCGAACTCCGAGGTCGGGTTGCCGAGCGTGAGGCCGCCGACCTCCACCACCGTACGCCCGCCCTCTCCGGCGCTCGCACGGACCCACACCCTGCGGCGCCGGACGAGGAACGAGGTCGCCACGCCCAGCACCGCGAGCACCGCCGCGATCAGCGCGGGGATGCGCCCGGGGTCGTGGTTGACCGACAGCGTCGCGTACTCCGCCATCCCGTCGAAGGTGATCGAGCCCGCGTTGCCGGGGAGCTTGAAGGTCTCGCCCGGCTCCAGCAGCTTCTCCCCGCCCTTGATGGGCTGGAGCGTCTTGCCGATGCCCTCCAGCTTGTACACCGACTGCGGGGTGCCGGAGTCCAGTCCGAGGTCGCCCTTGAACGACGACAGGGTGATGACGGGCCGCAGCGCGCCGGGGAACGCCGACACGATCTGCTTGCCGTCCTCGCTGGCGACCGCGGTCGGCCACAGGATCGCGTAGAACGCGAGCTGCTCGGGCTCGGCGTCCGGGACCTTGATGACGCCCTCGGACGTCAGGTTGCGCGGCTCCATCGCCAGGAACGGGACGGCGTCCTGGAAGGCGACGTTCCCCTTGGCGTCCTTCACGGTGAACTTCGGCGCGTAGCCGTGGCCGAGCAGGTACACCTTCGTGCCGCCGACCTTCAGCGGATGGTTGAGCCGCAGGTCGTACTTCTTGTCCTTGCCGGACGGCTTGTCCCGGTAGTGGATCCAGGCGTCGAACGCCGTGGCCTGCCCGCGCTTGTCGCCCGACACCTCGTACTTGGCCCTGAAGTCGTCCAGGCTGACGGTGAACGGGGAGAGGTCGCCGTCCTTGAACAGCCGGCCGGGGGTGAACTCGTCGTACTGGCCGAGCGAGTTCGCGAACGTCTTGCCCTCGGTGATCAGCACGCTGCCCCGGTAGCCGAACATGTTGCCCGCGCCGAGCGCGAACAGCAGCCCGAGCAGCGCCAGGTGGAAGACCAGGTTGCCGGTCTCCCCCAGGTAGCCCTTCTCCGCGGCGGCCGCGCCGCCCGACACGTCCACCCGGAACCTGCGGCCGCGCAGCACCTTGCGCGCCTCGGCGAGGACGTCCTCGGGCGCGTCGTCCGTCTCGTACGACACCGACTGCGGCAGCCGGTCGAGGTTGCGCGGCGCCGCGGGCGGGCGGGCGCGCATCGACTGGTAGTGCTTGACGGCGCGCGGGACGACGCAGCCCGCCAGCGACACGAACAGCAGGATGTAGATCGCCGCGAACCAGGGCGCGGCGAACACGTCGAACAGCGAGAGCTTGTCGAAGAACGGGCCGAGCGTCTTGTGGTCGGACAGGTACGCCGCGACCTTCTCCGGCGCCTGCCCGCGCTGCGGCAGCGCCGACCCCGGCACCGCGCCCAGCGCCACCAGGAACAGCAGGATCAGCGCCGTGCGCATCGTGGTGAGCTGCCGCCAGCCCCAGCGCAGCCAGCCCAGCGGGCCGATGCCCCTGGGCCGCGGCACCTCCTCGGGCGCCTGCCGCGCGGCGGGCGCCTCCGTGCCGGTCTCGATGTCCTTGATGTCGCTCATATCAATGCCTCTGCCGATCCGTCGGCCTCACAGAACCGGCTCGAAGCCGCTGATCCACGACTTCAGTTCGATGTTCAGTTCCCCCCACAGGCCGCTCACCAGCAGCACCCCGATGAGGACGAGCATCCCCCCGCCGATCCGCATGACGAGGGGGTAGTGCCGCTTCACCGCGCCGAACGCGCCGAGCGCGCGGCGGTAGGCGATCGCCGTCACCACGAACGGCACGCCCAGCCCGGCGCAGTACGCCAGCGACAGCAGCGCGCCGCGGGTGGCGCTCGCCTCGCTGATCGCCAGCGACTGCACGGCGCCGAGCGTCGGCCCGATGCACGGCGTCCAGCCGAGCGCGAACAGGGCGCCGAGCAGCGGCGCCCCGGCGAGGCCCGCCGACGGGAGCCGGCCCGACTTCATCGTCCGCTGCAGCCCCGGGATCAGGCCCATGAACGCCAGCCCGAAGACGATCGTGACGATGCCGAGCACGCGGGTGATCTGGTCCTGGTACTCCAGCAGCCAGCGGCCGAGGCCGCCGAACGCCACCCCGTAGCTGACGAACACCACGCTGAAGCCCGCGACGAACAGCAGCACGCCGGACAGCAGCCGGCCGCGCCGCTGCTCGGCGAGGTCCGCGCCGGTCATCCCCGTCACGTACGACAGGTAGCCGGGGACGAGCGGCAGCACGCACGGCGACAGGAACGAGACGAGCCCGGCGAGCGCCGCCAATGGCGCCGCCGCCACCAGCGACCCGCTCGTCACCGTCTCGTCAACGTTCACCGCGCCGCGCTCATTTTTCCGCGAGCACCTTCGCGACCAGCGGGTTCAGCTTGGAGTAGGTGGTGGCGCCGATGATGCGCGCCGCGATCCTCCCCTGCCGGTCCAGGACGAGGGTGCTGGGGACGGCGCTCGGCGGCACCTCGCGGAACGCGAGCGTGACCTGGCCGTCCCCGTCGAACACGCTGGGGTAGCCGACCTTGAACTTGCGCTCGAACGCCTTGGCGTTGTCCTTGGCGTCCTTGAAGTTGACGCCGAGGAACTCCACGCCCTTCGCCTTGTTCTCGGTGTAGATCTGCTGTAGCGACGGCGCCTCGCCGCGGCAGGGCGCGCACCACGACGCCCAGAAGTTGACGACGGCGACCTTGCCCTTGAGGGAGTCGAGCCGGAACGCCTGCCCGTCGAGCGTCTGCCCGGTGACCTCTTGGAGGCTCTTACGCTGGCCGGGCTGGTACTGGGTGACGTTGCCGTCGCCCGCGATGAACCGGTTGTCGTTCCCGTCCGGGCCGCTCTTGGCCGAACCGGTTCCCGCGCAGCCGGCCAGCAGCCCGCAGAGCGCGACGGCACCGGCCGCCGCGCGCGCATGGGAGATTCGGGGGCTCAACGGACCCTCCTACTACTACAGGACGTAGTACACAACTTAGCGGTGCGGTCAGGCACCCGCGACACTGGGGCCCTTCGCGATCCCCTCGGCGGGCTCGTGGTAGCCGACGTCCACGAGCCTGCTGCCCTCGAACGTGAGGCTGGTCACGCTGGCCAGCGCGCACTCGCGCCGGTTCGGGTGGTGCCAGAGGCGGCGGTGCTCGGCGTGCAGCCGCAGGATCCAGATCGGCAGCTGGTGGCTGACGCACACCGCCTCGTGGCCGCGCGCCGCCTCCCGCGCCCGGATCACGGCCGCGCGCATCCGCGCCGCGAGCTCCTTGTACGGTTCACCCCACGACGGGCGGAACGGGTTCACCAGGTGGCGCCAGTGCTCGGGGCGGCGCAGCGAGCCCGGCCCCACCCCGAAGGTCAGCCCCTCGAAGTGGTTCTCCGCCTCGATCAGCCGATCGTCCACCGTCACGGGCAGGTCGAACGAGTCGGCCAGCGGCGCGGCGGTCTCCAGCGCCCGCTGCATCGGCGAGGAGAACAGCGCGGTGACGTCCCGGTCGGCGAACCACTTGGCGGCGGCCTTGGCCATGAGGACGCCGTCCTCGCTGAGCCGGTAGCCGGGCAGGCGGCCGTACAGGACGCCTTCGGGATTGTGCACCTCACCGTGCCGCAGCAGGTGAACGATCGTCGTGTCACTCATCGCTCGTTAGGCTACCTAGACGAACCACCTACCTCGGCCCCGCCCCGTCGCCCCGCCCTCCGCGCGGGCGATCCGCTCCGAAGCGCCGGCGCCGCCGCGCCGGTGCCGCGCCAGTGGCGCTTCAGTACCGGGCCGCCGACCGGACGTACGCGGCGATGCGCGCGGCGACCCGGTCCAGGTCGGCCTTGGTGATCTTCGTGTCCTGGGCGGCCTGGACGAACCAGTAGGTGAAGGCGGCGTCGCACATGTCGGCGCGCGACGCCGGCGCCAGGCAGCCGACCGGGTTCGGCAACCCGTTGGAACCCATGGTGGCCATGGTCACCGACACGTAGGGCGACGGCGGCGACTGCCCGTTCGGGAGCTCGACCCCCAGCATCAGCCGCAGCGCGGGCACCCCGGTCGGGACGTCCTGCCGCGCCCGCACGTCCGACGTGCAGTCGCCCAGGTCCCGCTTCGCCTTCGCGCCCTCCGGGGAGTTCGGGAAGTACATGCAGACCTGCGAGGCGATGTTGCCGACGGATCCCTGCCAGTTCTGCGAGATCTGGAGCGTGCCGGCGTCGCCGATCGTGTTGTAGCCGGCGTTCGCGCCGAGGGATCCCGAGCAGGAGGCCGAGGCGGGCCCGATCAGGTACCCGCCCTGGTCGACGCGGTAGACGGCGGCGTCCTTCGGCAGCTTCACCTGCTCGGGGAGGCGGACCTGCGCGGGGCCGGGCGACGGCGTCGTCCTCCGGCCGCCGGCGTCGGTGGTGGGGCAGCCGCGGACGGCCGCGACGGCCGCGACGGGCCGGGTCCTCGTGGGGCGCGGCGCCGGGTCGTCGCCGCCGAACTGCTGGACCGCGATGGCGCCGGCGCCGACGACCACGGCCGTCCCGGCGGCGGCCGTCGCGATGCCGCCCGCGCTGCCGAAGAACGCCTTGATCGCGCTCGCCACGCCGATCTTGCCGGCGGCGTGGCCGGCGGCGGCCTGCCACTCCTTGGTCACCTCGCGCAGCTCGATCATTTCGGCACCCCCACGACGGTGCCCTCGGCGACGCCCGCGCCGGACACCTCGACCCGCC
>NZ_JABMCA010000094.1:0-31973 GCF_014706005.1 Actinomadura sp. RB99
CGGCGCCCGGCTCCGGCGCGCGACCGCGCCGGCCGGCCGGTCGTCCCCGCCGCCGCGCCGGTCAGGCCGGCCCGATCGTGATCGGGACGGCGTTGAGCCACGCCATCCCGGCCAGCGGCTCCAGGTCCGCCGGATCCGGCGACGCGAGCGCGTTGACGTTCGCGCCGCCCGCCGCGTTCGCCGTCCGCCAGCCGCCCCGGTGCCCCCACCCGTGCGGGACCGCGACGGTGCCCTCGGTCATCTCGTCGGTGACCATCGCGGTCAGCTCGATCGCCCCGTGCGGTGACGCGATCCGGCACGGCGCGCCGTCCTCGATCCCGTGCGCGGCCGCGTCCTTCGGGTTGATCCGCGCCGTCTGGACGCGCCCGCCGCGCATCAGCGCGGGCGCGTTGTGCATCCAGGAGTTGTGCGAGCGCATCTCGCGCAGGCCGATCAGCCGCAGCGGGAAGCCGTCCGGCGGCTCCGGCGCCCCGGCCAGCCGCCGCACCTCGGCGGCGATCTCCGGCGGGGCGAGGTGCACCCGCTTGTCCTTGTGCAGGATGCGGCGGCGCAGCGTCCCCGTCCGCTGGTGCTCGGCGAGCACGACGCCGTGCGGCGACCTCCTCAGCCGGCGCAGGCTGAGCCCGTCGCGCCTGCCGAGGACCCGTCGCAGGCCGTACCAGTCCCCCGCCGGGCCCGTGCGCAGCAGCGCGTCCGCCAGGAACCGCGGCGACGGCCGGACGCCCAGCCGGTGCGCGAGCCGCTGCAGCGGGAAGGCGCCGACGCCGATCCCCATCCGGCGGGCCAGCGCGTCGATGATCTCCCACTCCTGGCGGGCCTCCCCGCGCGGCGCGACGACCGGCTCCGTCCACGTCACGTACGGGGTGAGGTGGTTCTGCAGGAACGGCAGCGGCAGGTCCTCGCGCTCCAGGAACGTGGTCGCCGGCAGCACGTAGTCGGCCTTGCGGCCGGTGTCGGTGACGTAGAGGTCGATGGTGACCAGCAGGTCGAGCTCGTCGAGCGCCGCGCCGAGCGCCTCGCCGCCCGGGACGCTCAGCGCCGGGTTGCCGCCGGAGACGATCAGCGCGCGGAGCCGTCCCGGACCGGGCGTGGTGATCTCCTCGGCCATCACCCCGGCCGGGAAGGTGCCGAGGATGTCCGGGTATCCGCCGACACGCGAGCGGGTCCGGCCGTAGCTCGCGAGGCCGGACAGCCGCAGGATCTCGTCCAGCCAGAGCGGCGCGGCGCCGAAGACGGCGCCTCCCGGACGGTCCAGGTTGCCGGTCACCAGCGTCACGGCGTCGATGAGGAACGCCGTCAGCGTCCCGTGCCGGCCGAGGCAGGTGCCCGTTCGGCCGTACACGACGGCCCGCTCGGCCCGCGCCAGATCGCGCGCCAGCTCCCGGACGGTCGCCGCCGGGACGCCGCTGCGGTCCTCCGTCTCCTCGGGCGCGAAGCCGGCCGCGAGCGCCCGCAGCTCCTCGGCGCCGGACGCCTGGCCCGCGCAGGCGGCGCGGTCCTGGAGCCCCTCCTCGAAGATCACGTGGAGCATCGACAGCAGCAGCCAGGCGTCCCCGTCCGGGCGGACGGGCAGGTGCTCGTAGGCGCGGGCCGTCTCGGTCCGGCGCGGGTCGGCGACCACGACCCGCCCGCCGCGCGCCACGATCGCCGACAGGTCCTCGCGGATGCGCGGCGCGGTGATCAGGCTGCCGTGCGACACCAGCGGGTTCGCGCCGAGCATCAGCAGCAGGCCGGTGCGCTTGAGGTCGGGGATCGGGACCAGCACGGGCGCCCCGTACAGCAGCGCGCTCGCCGCGAACCGGTTGTTCACGTCCTGCGATCCCGCCGAGTACAGGTGCGGCGACTTCAGCGCCGCCATGAACCCGTTCAGCCACAGCGGATGGCTGTAGGAGAACGTCGCAGGGTTGCCGAAGTACCAGCCGATCGACGACCCGCCGTGCTCGCGGCGCAGGGCGTTCAGCCGCCCGGCGATGCCGCCGAGCGCCTCGTCCCAGCCCACCCGCTCGAACTCGCCGTCCGGGCGGCGCCGCAGCGGATGCACGACCCGGTCCGGGTCGTTCTGGACCTCGGTCATCGCTATGCCCTTGGGGCAGGCGAAGCCCTTCGACAGCGGGTGCTCCTTATCGGGGCGGATCCGGACGACCTTCCCGTCCTCGACGGTGACCTCCAGCCCGCACAGCGGCTCGCAGATCCGGCAGTAAGTGGTCACTGACGCCATGCGTCCGATTGTGCCACCGTCACCTGATCACGTGCCGGTCGAATCCGAGCGCCACGAGTTCCTCGTACGCCGCCCACACCGCCGCCGGAACCGGCATCGGCACCTGGAACCCCCGCTCGGCGTACACCTCCATGCGCTGCAGATCGCCGACCATCAGTTCAACGAACCGCCGCTCGTCGTCCCCGGTCCCGTACGCGTCGTACCCGAGGTCCGGGCAGGCCGCGATCCAGTCCGCTTCGGGCCACTGTTTGCGCGCCGTGGCCAGTGCCCGCCGGGTCATGTACGGCTTGGCGACCAAAATCCCGCTCCGCAGATCGAGGCGTCCGTCAAGCAACCGTCTGGTCGCGGTGATGTTCTCCCCCGTGTTGGTGGCGGTCTCCTCCAGCAGCAGAGCGCCGTCCGGAACCCCGTGCTCGCGCGCCACACGCGCGAAAACCTGGGCTTCCGTCTCCGCCCACGCCGAAGTGATCTTGCCTCGGCCGCCGGTGACGACCACCACCGGAGCCCATCCCGCATGCCAAAGCCTCGCCGCGTGCGCCGCCACCCGCGTGTCGTGGCACCCCAGCGCGAGGATCGCGTCAGCCTTGGAGAGGGGGCCGGTGAGCACCAGGTGATCCCAGACGACGCGGGCCAGTTCGCGGGCCCGCTCGTCGACCGCCGCATGAGACTCCACAGCGCCATTGTCTCCGGCGGCCCGCATGTCGGCTCCCATCCGATAGGTCGTCCAGGTAGCGTTCAACTGTTTTGCTACTTACGCAAGAATCATGTGGAACTCGACCGCGAAAGGACGGGGTGGTGTCGTGATCACAGTCCTGGTCCTGGTGTCAGTGGCCGCCCTGTTCGGCCTGTGCCTGCTCCGTCCCGCGGCGCCCCCCGCCCAGGACGGGCCGCCCGCCGTCGAGCCCGCGCCCGCCGCCGACCCCGCTCCCGACCCCGAGGCCGCCCCCTCCCCCGACCCCGGCGGCGTCCACCCCGAGTCCATGACCGCCGAGCTCGACCCGGACGACGAGGAGTACCTCGCCTTCCTCGCCAACGAGCTCTGGCCCGAGGACGAGTACCTCGAACCCGAGCACACGACCGACGGCGAAGAGGAGTCCGGCGGCAGCGACATGCTCCTCTGACCCCCGCCCCCGGCTCCTCGCACCGCCCTGACGCGACACTGCGAGGAAGCGATGACGGTGCAGGACATGCCGCGCCCCGACTACATCGGTATCGAGGTGGACCCCGGCGAGGCGCGCGCTCATTTTCAGTGACGATGCCGTCGGGTTGGAGGGCAGGCTGCATCAGGAGTTCGCCGAGCGCCGCGTCAACCAGGTCAACCTTCGCCGGGAGTTCTTCTACGCGACGCCCGCCGAGGTCCGCGAGGTGCTCGAACGCATCGCGGGCAACCACCTGCTCGAGTACAACGAGGTCCCCGAGGCGCTCGAGTACCGCGCCGGGCGGAAGGGGTGAGCGGTGGGGCCGGTCAGGGGTGGGGGTTCTCGAAGAGGGCGCTGACCGACTCGCCGTTGTGGATGCGGCGGACCGCCTCGGCCAGGGCCGGGGCGATGGACAGGACCCGCAGCTTGTCGCCGCGCTCGCCCTCCGGGACGGGCACGGTGTTGGTGCAGACGATCTCCAGCACGTCCGGCTCGGCGGACAGGCGCTTCAGCGCGCCCGCCGAGAACAGGCCGTGGGTGCAGGCGATGCGGATGGTGCGGGGGCCGAGCTCGCGGAGCCGGTCCAGCAGTTCCAGCACGGTGCTGCCCTTGGCGATCTCGTCGTCCAGCACGATCACGTCCCGGCCCGCGATCTCGCCGATGACCGAGCTGATCTGCACCCGGTCGTCGGAGAAGCGCTGCTTGGCGCCGGCCGCCACCTGCACGCCGAGCAGGCGGGCGAAGGCGGCGGCCTCCTTGGCGTTGCCGAGGTCGGGCGAGACGACGGTGGTGCGCGACAGGTCGTAGCGCCGGAAGTGCTCGGCGAGCTCGCGGAGCGCGTGCAGGTGGTCCACCGGGACGGAGAAGAAGCCGTGCACCTGCGGCGAGTGCAGCGTCATGGCCAGCACGCGGCTCGCGCCGGACGCGACGAGCAGGTCGGCGACGAGCCGGCCGCCGATCGAGATGCGCGGCGCGTCCTTCTTGTCGGACCGGGCGTAGGAGTAGTGCGGCATCACGACGGTGATGCGGCTCGCGGACGCGCCGCGCGCCGCGTCGCACATGAGGAGCAGCTCGACGAGGTGCTCCTGGACGGGAGCGACGAGCGGCTGGATGAGGAAGACGTCCCGCTCGCGGCAGTTGGCCTGGAGCTGGACCTCGAGGCAGTCGTTGGCGAACCGGGACACCCGGGCCGGGCTCAGCGGGACGCCCAGATGGGCGCAGACCTCGGCGGCGAGCTCGGGGTGGGCGCTCCCGCTGAACACGGCGATGTCTCGCACGAACCGCTCCTCACGTGGTCGACTCCAGCGGCCTCGCACATGCTATTCGGCCCGGTCCGCCGGCCACGGCCGCCCCGCCCCCGCCGCGGCGGGGGCGGTCAGGGCGTCAGGGGCGTGCGGCGCGGGCGGACCGTGCGGTGGCAGATCAGCCACCCGTCGCCGTCGCGCACCAGCGTGTCGTCGTAGGTGGCGCTGACGCAGCCGCGCTCCGGCAGCACGGCGATGGCCTTCGAGACGGCGTGCGCGCGGTCCCCGTCCACGCCGGTCACGACGACGTTGGTGACGTGGTGGGCCAGCGGGTTGCGGTCGCCGAGGTCCAGCCCCGCCTGCTTCAGCGCGGCGCGGCCCTGGATCAGGCCGCCGCCGGCGGCGGTCACGTCGTAGACGACGTCCTCGGTGAACAGCTCCGTCATGCGGTCGAGCTCGCCGGCGTCGGCGTAGTGGCCGTGCAGCGAGATCACGTCGGTGATCGCCAGCCGGTCCTCGATGGTGAGGGGCATGGGGCATCCTTTCGGCACATAAACGGGGAACTCCCCGTTTATGTGCCAGCGTAGCGAGCGGGGTCCGGCGCGGCAACGCCCGCCGAACCGCGGGACACGCCGTGCCGCGCTGGGTTAGCGTGCAGCGGGGAACGCCCCCGCGGCCGTCCGCGCAGAGGCAGGCATGGGCACAGTTGCGGCCGAACAGGCCGGGGACGGCTTCCACGAGGAGTGGGAGACCGGCCCCACGGTGGCGAGGATGGTCCTCGGCGCCCAGCTGCGGCGGCTGCGCGAGGCCGGCGGCCACAGCCTGGAGGACGCCGAGGCCGTGCTCCGCCGGTCGCGGGACTGGATCCGCCGGCTGGAGCTGGGCCGGGCGGAGCTGCGGCTGCGCGAGGTCGCCGACCTGTGCGCCGCGTACGGCGCCACCGACCGGGCCGTGCTCGCCACGCTGCTCGGCCTGGCGCGGCAGGCGAACGCGGCCCGCTGGTGGGACGCGTTCCGGGACGTGGTCCCGCGCTGGTACCAGCCGTACCTGGAGCTGGAGCAGTCGGCCGGCCTCATCCGCGCGTACGAGGCGCAGGTCGTCCCGGACCTGCTGCAGACGGAGGCGTACACGCGCGCGCTGTACGGTCAGCACCGCACCGCAGGGGAGGCGGAACGGCTCGCCGAGCTGCGGGCCGTCCGGCGCCGCATCCTGCACAGGCCGGCGCCCGTGCGGCTGTGGGCGGTGATCGAGGAGGCCGCGCTGCGGCGCGGGCCCGGCGGGCGGGCGGTCGCCTTCGCGCAGTTCGAGCACCTGCTGGACGTCTGCGACCTGCCGCACGTCACCGTCCAGGTGCTGCCGCTGGCGGCGGCCTCGGCGCCGCCCGTGGCCGGCGGCTCGTTCGCGCTGCTGCGGCCGCCGCAGCCCGAACTGCCCGACGTCGTGTACGTGGAACGATTGAACGGGGCGGTGTACCCGTCCGGGCCCGACGCGGTGCCCTACTGGCACACGATCAACCGGCTCGTGCTGGCCGCCGCGCCCGCCACCGCGACGCAGACGATCCTGTGGCGGATCCTGCGCGGACTGTGATGGCGAACCGGCCGCGTCCTGGCCGTCCGGCTGGCAGCATGAAGGCGGACAGGTCAGATCCCCGCCGGCAAGGGCGCCCAGACATGACCGACGACGCTTCCCGGCCCCCCGGGCCGGACGCCTTCATCCGCGCGCTCAACGCGCTCTACGACTCCTGCAACCGGCCGCCCTACCGCAAGCTCGCGGAGGTCTCCGAGCACCTCGGCGAGCTCTACGGCCGGCGGGACCTGCCGTCGCTGTCGACGACCGGGATCTTCGACGTGCTCGCTGGGCGGCGCAAGCGGCTCCCCACCGCCGCCTGGGTGGCGAGCTTCATGCTCTGCTGCCAGCGCCGCGCCTGGGAGACCGGCGTGCACGACGGCGATCCGGGCACCGCGTCGCTGCCCGCGTGGCAGGCCCGCCTGCGCGCCGCCCGGTCCCCGGACCTGGACGTCCCGCTTCCTCGGCCGCCCGCGGAGCAGGAGGGCACGCGGGAGGGCACGGCGCCGGAGCGGGTGCTCGCGCCGCCGGAGAGCGAGCCGGTCCGGCCGGTGCGGCTGACGGAGTCGCAGCGCGCGACCGTCGCCGGGTACGGCCCGCGCGGCCGGGCGCTGCTCGACCGTGCGGCGGTCGGGGACGCCGACGCGCTCTACCGGGTCGCGGTGCTGCTCGGCACCGATCCGGCCCGCGGCGGGGAGACCGTCCCGCTGCTGATCGAGGCCGCGGCGGCCGGCCATCCCGGCGCGCTGGACCTGCTGGACGCCTCGCCCGACGGGCTGGACGCCGCGGAGGCGGCCCGCCGCGCCCACCTGCTCGGCGACCAGGCGGGCCGGAGCGGCGCGGCGGCGGACGGGGAGGCCGCGCTCGTCTACTACCAGGCCGCCGTGCAGGGCGGGCGGCTCGACGCGGCGTTCGCGATCACCGAGATCCTGGGGCACGCGGACGAGGCCCCCGGCGGCCGGGGCTAGGGCTTGCGGCCGACGCCGCCGTAGGCGTCGACGGGCTCCGGCTCGGTCCCGACGGTCACCTCGGGCCGCCACTCGTTCACCGGGACGACGCCGGGGTCCAGCAGTTCGAGGCCGTCGAAGAAGCGGCGGATGCCCTCGGGCGTGCGGAGCACCAGGCCGGCGTTGCCGGAGGCGTTCCACACGTCGACGATCCGGTCGGACGCCTCGCCGTGGACGACATTCGTCCCGTCGTACATGGCGAGGTAGCTGCCGGACGGCACCGCGTCCAGCAGCCGCCGGACGACCGCGTACGCCTGCTCGTCGTCGGTGACGAACTCCAGGATCCCCATCAGCGTGAACGCGACCGGACGGTCGAGGTCGACGGTCTCGGCGGCCTTCGCGATGATGCGGTCCGGGTCGCGCAGGTCGGCGTCGATGTAGGCGGTCGCGCCCTCGGGGGTGCTGGTGAGGAGCGCCTGCGCGTGCGCGAGGACCAGCGGGTCGTTGTCCACGTAGACGATCTTGGCGTCGGGCGCGGCGCGCTGCGCGACCTCGTGGGTGTTGTCGACCGTGGGCAGGCCCGTGCCGATGTCGACGAACTGGCGGACGCCCGCCTCGGCGGCCAGGTGCCAGACCACCCGGTTGAGGAACAGCCGGGAGGCGCGGGCGAGGCGCGCCACGTCGGGGAGCATCCCGAGGATCCGGTCGCCGACCTCCCGGTCGACGGGGTAGTTGTCCTTGCCGCCCAGCCAGTAGTTCCAGATGCGCGCCACGTGCGAGACGCTCGTGTCGATCTCGGGTACGGGCCCGGTTCCGCTCATGCGCGCTCCCTCGTCCGGGGTGGACCGCCGGCACCACCATCCTGGCGGTACTCCCCCGGCGGCGACAGCCCTTTCGCCGTCATCCGCCGTCCCGGCGGTGGCCCCGGGAGAGGTCCCGTCAGTCGCGGCCCCGTCGCGGACGGGGGTCGCGGTTCACTTGAGGAGCTGGCGGGCGATGACCATGCGCTGGATCTGGTTGGTGCCCTCGTAGATCTGGGTGATCTTGGCGTCGCGCATCATCCGCTCCACCGGGAACTCCCGCGTGTACCCGTACCCGCCCAACAGCTGCACCGCGTCGGTGGTGACGTCCATCGCCACATCCGAGGCCAGCGCCTTGCACGCCGAGGAGACGAACGTCAGGTCCGCGACCTTCTCACCGTGCATCGCCCGCTCGGACTTGATCGCCGCGTGGTAGGTCAGCTGCCGCGCCCCCTCCAACCGCATCGCCATGTCCGCCAGCATGAACTGCACACCCTGGAAATCAGAGATCGGCTTGCCGAACTGCCTGCGCTCCTTGACGTACCCGAGCGCGAAGTCCAGCGCGCCCTGGGCGATCCCCAGCGCCTGGGCGGCGATGGTGATGCGGGTGTGGTCCAGCGTGGCCAGCGCCGTCTTGAACCCGGTGCCCTCGGCGCCGATGATCCGATCGCCCGGGATCCGCACGTCCTCCAGGATCACCTGACGGGTCGGGGACCCCTTGATGCCCAGCTTGCGCTCCTTGGGCCCGAACGACACCCCCGGATCGGACTTCTCCACCACGAACGCCGAGATCCCCCGCGCCCCGGCAGAGGGGTCGGTGACGGCCATGACCGTGTAGTACTCCGACACCCCCGCGTTGGTGATCCACATCTTCGCGCCGTTGAGCACCCAGTGGTCACCGTCGCGGACCGCGCGGGTCTTCATCCCGCCCGCGTCCGACCCCGCATCGGCCTCCGACAACGCATAGGAGAACATCGCCTCCCCCCGCGCCACCGGCCCCAGGTACTTCTTCTTCAGCTCCTCCGAGCCCGACAGCAGCACCGGCACCGTGCCCAGCTTGTTCACCGCCGGGATCAACGACGACGACGCGCACGCCCGCGCGACCTCCTCGATCACGATCACCGTCGCCAAAGCGTCCGCCCCCGCACCCCCGTACACCTCGGGCACGTGCACCGCGTGCAGGTCATTGGCGACCAACGCGTCCAACGCCTCCTGCGGGAAACGCGACTCCTCGTCCACCTCCGCCGCGAACGGCGCGATCTTGGCATCCGCCAGCTCACGCACCGTCGCCCGCAGCAGCTCCTGCTCCTCCGACGGCGCGTACGCGGGAAAGTCGCTCATCGTTCCTCCGGGCGGCCGGTGCTCGCGACCGTTACTTTGACGACCAATATTTGGACGCCAAAATAAGCGAGCCGGGAGCGGCCGGTCAAGGCGGCGACGCGCCACCGGACGGTGGCCGTCGCCACACTTTCAGAGGTGTTCCAGCAGCCGGGCCAGGGCCGGGTTGTCGTTCCCGCGCCGCCACGCCAGGCTCAGCTCCACCGGAGCCGGATCGGACGGCTCCAGCGGGCGGAACGTCAGACCCGCGTACCGCAGCCGCGCCGCCGCCTCGGGGACGAGCGCGAGCCCCCATCCGCCGTCCACCAGCGCGAGGATGCTGTGCACCTGGCTCAGGTACTGGACGTACACCGGGGAGACGCCCGCCCGGCGGAACAGCCCGACCAGCAGCTCGTGGAAGTACCGCGCCTCGACCGGCGAGTACATGATCAGCGGCTGCCCGTCGAAGGCGTCCAGCGGCAGGGGCCCGCCGCCAGCGGCGAGCGGGTGCCCGTTGGGCACGGCGGCCAGCAGCGCCTCGCGGCCGGCGGCCCGTTCCGCCAGCTCCGGCGCGGCGACGGGCGGGCGGACCAGGCCGAGGTCGAGACCGCCCTCGGTGAGCGCCCGCAGCTGGTCGCGCGTCACCATCTCGCGCAGGACGATCTCGACGTCCGGTAGCGCCGACCGCGCGGTGTCCAGCAGCCGGCCGAGCGCGGCGTAGGCGCTCGCGGCCGTGAACCCGACGGCGACCCGGCCCGCCTCCCCCGCCGAGACGCGCCGCGCCGACAGCGCGGCGTGCTCGGCCTGGTGCAGCAGGCGGCGCGCCTCGTCCAGGAACGCGCGGCCCGCCGGGGTGAGCCGGACCGAGCGGTTCGTCCGGTCGAACAGCCGCACGCGCAGCTCGCCCTCCAGCAGCTGGATCTGCCGGCTCAACGGCGGCTGCGTCATCCGCAGCCGCTCGGCGGCGCGACCGAAGTGCAGCTCCTCGGCGACGGCGACGAAGCTCGCGAGCTGGGTCAGGGTGAACAAACGATTCCCTACGGGTATCAGTGGATCCGAATTTCGTGTTGGACCTGGATCGATCGGCCATCCTAGCCTCGGGCCATGAGCCAGCACGCGCCCGACGAGACCGCCCGGCTGCTCGGCGCCGGGCTCCTGTCGTTCCCCGTCACCCACTTCCGCGACGACCTGTCCTTCGACGAGGACGCCTACCGCGCCCACGTGGCGCGCCTCGGGCACGAGGGCGTCGCGGGCCTGTTCGCCGCGGGCGGGACCGGCGAGTTCTTCTCCCTCACCCCCGCCGAGGTGGGACGGGTCGTCCGGGCGGCCGCCGCCGAGACCCCGGACGGCGTCCCGCTCATCGCGCCCGCCGGGTACGGCACCGCCACGGCCGTCGAGATGGCCCGCGACGCCGAGCGCGCGGGCGCCGACGGGATCCTGCTGTTCCCGCCTTACCTCACGGAGGCGCCGCAGGACGGCCTCGCCGCGCACGTCCGCGCGGTGTGCGCGGCCACCGGACTCGGCGTGACGGTCTACAGCCGCTCCAACGCCGTCTACCAGGACGGCACCGTCGCGCGGCTGGCCGAGGAGTGCCCGAACCTCGTCGGGTTCAAGGACGGCGTCGGCGACCTGGAGCTGATGACGCGGATCCGGTCGCGGCTCGGCGACCGCCTCGTCTACATCGGCGGGCTGCCGACCGCGGAGACGTTCGCGCTGCCGTACCTGGAGATGGGCGTGACGACCTACTCCTCGGCCATCTTCAACTTCGCGCCGGAGTTCGCGCTCGGGTTCTACAAGGCCGTCCGCGCCCGCGACCGGGACGAGGTGCGGCGCCGCCTCGACGGGTTCGTGCTGCCGTACTGCGAGATCCGCAACCGCGGCAAGGGCTACGCGGTCAGCATCGTCAAGGCCGGGATGCGGGCCGCCGGACGGCCCGCCGGGCCCGTCCGCCCGCCGCTGACCGACCTGACCGCCGCCGAGTTCGCCGACCTCGCCGCGCTCGTGGAGAAGGTGCTCTGACGTGCACGGCGCCGGGGCGGCGACGCTGGACCGGGTCGCCTGGGTCGAGCTGTCCTCGGTCACGCTGCCGCTCGCCGTCCCGGTCAGCGACGCGAAGGTGCTGACCGGGCGGCAGCGCCCGATGACCGAGGTCGTGTTCCTGTTCGCCGAGATCGGCACCGAGGGCGGGCACGAGGGGATCGGGTTCGGCTACGCCAAGCGGGCGGGCGGGCCCGGCCAGTTCGCGCACGCCGCCGAGATCGCGCCCGCGCTGATCGGCGAGGACCCCCGTGACATCGGGCGGCTCTGGACGAAGCTGGCGTGGGCGGGCGCGTCGGCGGGGCGCGGCGGCCTGGCCGTCCAGGCGATCGCCGCGTTCGACATCGCGCTGTGGGACCTGAAGGCGAAGCGGGCGGGGCTGCCGCTGGCCAAGCTGCTCGGCGCGCACCGCGACTCCGTCCGCTGCTACGACACCTCCGGCGGGTTCCTGCACGCGCCGCTGGAGGAGGTGCTGGACAACGCGTCGGCGGCGCTGGCGTCCGGGATCGGCGGCATCAAGATCAAGGTCGGGCATCCCGACCGCGCGGAGGACCTGCGCCGCGTGACCGCCGTCCGCGAGCGGCTCGGCGACGCGGTCCCGCTCATGGTGGACGCGAACCAGCAGTGGGACCGGCCGGCGGCGCTGCGGATGGGCCGCGCGCTGGAGGAGTTCGGCCTCACCTGGATCGAGGAGCCGCTCGACGCCCACGACGCCGAGGGCCACGCGGACCTCGCCCGCGCGCTCGACACCCCGATCGCGACCGGCGAGATGCTGACCAGCGTCGCCGAGCACCGCGCGCTGATCGACGCGCGCGCCGCCGACGTCCTCCAGCCGGACGCGCCGCGCATCGGCGGCATCACCGAGTTCCTGAGGCTCGCCGTGCTCGCCGACCACCACCGGCTCGGGCTCGCGCCGCACTTCGCGATGGAGATCCACCTCCATCTCGCCGCCGCGTACCCGTCCGAGCCTTGGGTCGAGCACTTCGACTGGCTGGACCCGCTGTTCGACGAGCGGCTCGAGATCAGCGGCGGCCGGATGCACGTCCCGCCCCGCCCCGGGCTCGGCATCACGCTCAGCGAGCAGGCCCGCGCCTGGACGACGCGGCGGACCCGCGTCGGCGCGCGGCCGTGAGGCGCTGAGGCCGTGAGGCGCGAGGCACCCTTCGGTTGACCGGACAGGATTCGAACCTGCGACCCGCTGTTTGTAAGACAGCCGCTCTACCGACTGAGCTACCGGTCACCGTCTTGGAAACGGCCGTGCGCCGTTTCCGGACGTCCCCCGGGCTGGATTCGAACCAGCGATCGCCCGCTTATCATACGGGTGCCCTCACCGGACTGGGCCACCGGGGATCGGGCCTTTCCCATGAGCGAAAGGCCGGCTGCTGGAGCAGGATTCGAACCTGCACTTTCGTGGTTCAGAGCCACGCGTCCTTCCGTTAGACCATCCAGCATCGCGGGAACGGGTCCCGCGCCGTGCCGCCCGGAGGAGTCGAACCTCCATATCCGGGGTAAGAGCCCGGAGTCCTCCCATTGAACGAGAGCGGCGTGTGCCTCGATGTTCCTCGCACCGAGCCGCACCCGGGAATCGAACCCGGTACCCCTGGGTGGAAGCCAGGTACCTCAACCATTTCGGCATGTGCGGCCGAGCGGAGCCGGCGGGCTCCGCGGTACCCCTGCCAGGACTCGAACCTGGGCTCCCGCGTTCGTAGCGCGGTGCTCTGTCCACTGAGCTACAGAGGTCTGCGCGGCCGTCCGAGGAGTCGAACCTCGTCCTCCCGGTTTTCAGCCGGGCGCTCATCCCCATGAGCTTGAAGGCCGTCGGGAAGCACGGACTCGAACCGCGTCTCTCCCGCTCCCAAGGCGGGCGGGGCACCGCATCCCCTTCTTCCCGTGGTCCGCGCGGGCGGGACGCCCGGCGTCGCCGTGGATCGGACCGGACTCGAACCGGCAACCTCCCGCTTGCGGGGCGGGCGCTCTCCCAATTGAGCTACTGACCCATGGACCTGCGATTAAATTGTCGATGCCCCTCGAATACGGGCAGCATCGGAAGAACAGTCGGCGAATGGACGGGCGAGCATGAAAAAGGCCGCCGGGTCATCTCCCTGGCGGCCTCCGGCGGAACCTTGCGGCCCTATCCGGGGGCGCCCTGGGGGACGACGAAACCTCGCTGCGGTCGAGCGGCGAACGCGCGGCCCTGCGGCTGCGGCGCCTGCTTGGCGATGCCCGTTCCGATCATCTCCGCGGCTCCCTTCCGGCTCGTCCCGTGCGGTTCGTTACTCATATGGTGCGGGACGCGGAATGAATGCGCAACACCTTTTCACCGCGAATCGCCCCGGGCCCCCGAAAAGGGACCCGGGGCGATCCGGGGGGATGGACGTCAGGCGCGCCGGCGGGTACGGGCCGGACGGCCCCCGCGGGAGGGGGTCAGCAGCCGGGCCAGCACCCGGAACGGCAGGGTCACGATGTCCACGATCGTTCCGAAGATGGCGCTGAGCGCTGCACTGATGCGGCGCATGGGACTCACTCCTTCACGTCGACCTGGTGGAACCCATACCCGCACATGGCGTTTTACACGGGACGCCCGCCGACGACCACCGTGGCGGAGTGCTCGTCGGACCGCGCGACGGCGGCGGTGAGGCCGCCGCCGGCGACGGCGTCCAGGGCGTCCGCGACCTGCCGCTCGGTGGTCTCGAACAGCAGGTGCCCGCCGGGTGCCAGCCACCGCGGCGCCTCGGCGGCCACGCGCCGCAGCACGTCGAGGCCGTCGGCGCCGCCGTCGAGGGCGACGAGGGGCTCGTGGGCCCGCGCCTCGGCGGGCAGCAGGCCGACCTCGCCCGTCGGGACGTAGGGGACGTTGGCCAGCAGGACGTCGACGCGTCCCCGCAGGCCGGCGGGCAGCGGGTCGAACAGGTCGCCCTCGTGGACGCGGCCGCCCGCGGGGACGACGTTGCGCCGGGCGCACCGCACCGCGGCCGGTTCGATGTCGGCGGCGTGCAGTTCGAACGCGTCCAGGCCCGCGACGAGCGCGACGCCCAGCGCACCGGAACCGCAGCACAGGTCGACGACGACCGGGCGGGGCGGCAGGAGCCGGGCCGCCTGGTCGACGAGGAACTCGGTGCGGCGGCGCGGGACGAAGACGCCGGGTTCGACGGCGATCCGCAGCCCGTGGAAGGCGGCCCAGCCGACGACGTGTTCGAGGGGGAGCCCGGCGGCCCGGCGGCGGACCATCGCGGCCGCCTCCCCGGGCGTGCGGGCCGTGGAGAGGATCAGCTCCGCCTCGTCCTCGGCGAAGACGCAGCCGGCGGCGCGGAGGGCGGAGACGACGGAGTCGGGCGGCAGGAGCGGTGCGGCTTGAGCGGACATGGGCGCCTTTCGGGGAGGCCGGTGGGCGCTCCCCGGCCGCCTAACAGCGGGCGGCCGCGCGCGTGCGAGGCGGGAGCACCCGGACTGGACGGGCAGGAACGGGACTCACCTCCTCGGTCGGTCAGGAACGGACTCCGGAAAGGCTACCGCAGCCGGTGCAACGTCCCCGGCCGCCCCGGTGTTGACCGGGAAAGGCACGGAACGGACGAGGGAGGCCCCGCATCATGGGCGGCTACGCGGACAGGGTCGCGGACGGCGACTGGGCGGCGATCGGCGCGGAGGTGGACGCCTACGGCTGCGCGCTCACCCCGCCGCTGCTGACCGGGGAGGAGTGCGCCGAGATCGCGGATCTCTACGACGACGCGGGACGGTTCCGCTCGACGATCGACATGGAGCGGTACCGCTTCGGGGCGGGCCAGTACCGGTACTTCGCCGAGCCGTTCCCCGAGCCCGTCGCCGCGCTGCGGGAGGCGCTCTATCCGCGGCTGCTGCCGATCGCCCGCGACTGGGCCGCCCGGCTCGGCCGTCCCGCGCCGTGGCCCGGGACGCTGCCCGAATGGCTCGCCATGTGCCACCGCGCGGGCCAGCGCAAGCCCACGCCGATCCTGCTGCGCTACGGCCGGGACGACTGGAACGCGCTGCACCGCGACCTGTACGGCGACCTGGTGTTCCCGCTGCAGGTCGTGATCGGTTTGGACGAGCCGGGCGCCGACTACACCGGCGGCGAGTTCCTGATGGTCGAGCAGCGGGCGCGCGCCCAGTCGCGGGGCACCGCGACGCTCCTCCCCCGGGGCCGCGGCCTGG
The DNA here is from genome assembly GCF_014706005.1 of Actinomadura sp. RB99. Taxonomy (NCBI): domain Bacteria; kingdom Bacillati; phylum Actinomycetota; class Actinomycetes; order Streptosporangiales; family Thermomonosporaceae; genus Actinomadura; species Actinomadura sp. RB99. The sequence goes on from NZ_JABMCA010000094.1 coordinate 15,436, forward strand.
TCTTCACGACCCGGGACCGTCCGGTGCGGACGCGGCGCGGCTGGTCGGCGTCGCCGGTCCGGCACGGCGTCAGCGTCGTCCGGTCGGGCCGCCGGCGGACGCTCGGCCTGGTCTTCCACGACGCGGCCTGAGACCGGGCACCGCGACCGGCCGCTGAGACCGGTCACGGCACCGTCCCGGGGGCGCGACAATGGAGTGCTGACCAGGACGGGGGGTCGCTCATGGTGGAGAAGAGCGCGCTGAAGGCCGACTGCGGGGCCTGCTTCGGGCTGTGCTGCGTCGCCCTGCCGTTCGCGAAGTCGGCCGATTTCGCGGTCGACAAGGAAGCGGGGCGGCCGTGCCGCAACCTGCTCGCCGACTTCCGTTGCGGCATCCACACCGAGCTGCGGCAGCGCGGGTTCCAGGGCTGCACGGTCTTCGACTGCTTCGGCGCGGGCCAGAAGGTGTCGCAGGAGACGTTCGGCGGGCGGGACTGGCGGCAGGGCCCCGAGGTGTCCGGGCCGATGTTCCGGGTGTTCCCGGTGATGCGGCAGTTGCACGAGCTCCTCTGGTACCTGGCGGCGGCGCTGGAGATGCCCGCCGCCGCGCCCGTCCACCCGGAGATCCGCACGGCGCTGGACGAGACGGAAGCGCTGACCCGCGGCGGTCCCGCCGAGGTCGCCGCCGTGGACGTCGCCGCGGTGCGGGAGAAGGTCAACGTCCTGCTGCTGCGCGCCAGCGAGGAGGTGCGGGCGAAGGTTCCGGGCCGCAAGCGGAACCACCGCGGCGCCGACCTCATCGGCGCCCGGCTGAGGGGCGCCGATCTGCGCGGCGCGAACCTGCGCGGCGCCTACCTGATCGCGGCCGACCTGCAGGGGGCCGACCTCCGGGACGCCGACCTGATCGGCGCGGACCTGCGGGACGCCGACCTGTCCGGCGCGGACCTGACCGGCGCGCTGTTCCTCACCCAGGCGCAGGCCGACGCGGCGCGGGGCGACGCCGCGACCCGGCTGCCGGACGCGCTCACGGCCCCGGCCCGCTGGACGTCCGCGCCGGCCTGACCCCCGCGGCCCGATGCCCGCATGATCTTGTTTAGTCCCCGTTCGAGGGGGCATTTCCGCAGCGCACCGGCATCGAGGGGGCCACGTGGCGCGGGTGAGATGGTGGGGCACGGGGGTCGTGGTCCTGGTGCTGCTGATCCTCGGCCTCGTGCTGCCCCTCGTGGACAAGGCGCTCGGCAGCGGCGGCACCGCCCTCGCGGCGGGCACGGTCATCGCCGTCGGCACCGAGCGGGCGGGCGTCCGCCCGGTGACGTTCACGGTCCCCGCCGCCGGATGGGCGCTGGACGAGGCGCGCTCCTCGCTGACCAACAACGCCGAGGTGACCCGCGGGGAGGTCAGGGTCGACCTGAACCTCGTCGTCCCGCTGGGGTCGCTTGACAACCGGCGGCTGTGGGACGGGCTCGGCCGGATCATCGCGATGGGCGGCGCGCAGCTGCGCGGCGGCCCCTCGGCCGTGACCACCCGGCACGGGATGCCCGGGCTGACCGGCGCGCTCGCCGGCCACGGCAAGATCGGCTCGGCGACCGTGTTCACCAGGGACGACCTCGGGGCGACGGTCACCGCGTCCGGCCCGCCGGACGCCTACGGGCGCCTGGCCGGCGAGGTGCGGGCGATCGTCCTCAGCGTCGAGATCTCGCCATGACGCGCCGTCCCGCGTTCTGGCTCTGGGCCGTGATGTGCCTGCTCGGGCTCTGGATCGCGGTGCGGGCCATGGACGCGCAGATCGGCGAGTTCCCGGCGGGCGCGGTGGCCGGGCTCGTCCTGCTGGCGCCGGTGCTCGCGGCCGGGGTGTGGGGGCTGCGGCGGCTGCATCCCGTCCGGCCGCGCCCGCTCGGGTACGCGCTCATCGCGGTGGCGTGGGGCGGGCTGGCCGCGTTCGGCACCGCGCTGCCCGCCAACGCCGCCTTCCAGGCGATCATCGCCAAGACCGCGGGGGCGGAGTTCAACGCCGACTGGGGCGCGTCGATCGCCGCGCCGGTCGACGAGGAGCTGCTGAAGCTCGCCGGGGTGGCGGTGCTGGCGCTGATCGTGCCGTGCGCGGTGCGGGGGCCGCTGGACGGCTGGGGCTACGGCGCGCTCGTCGGGCTCGGGTTCCAGATCGCCGAGGACTTCCTGTACGTGCTCAACACGATCGTGCTGACCGGCGGGACACAGGACGCGAACGCGGCGTTCTTCACCTTCGGCGGCCGGGTGGTCGGCGGCGCCTGGTGGAGCCACTGGGCGATGACCGCGGTCGGCGGCGCCGGCCTCGGCTGCCTGCTCGGGCGGGCGTCCCGGGCCACCGCCGCGCTCGCGTTCGCCTCGGTCGTGCTCGCGATGGCCCTGCACGCGTGGTGGGACTCCCCGCTGCTGCCGGGCGCGGCGCTGCTGCCGGTGAAGGGCGCGCCGATCCTGCTGGCGGCGGTGGTCGCGTACCGGCTGGCGCGGCGGCACTACCTCGTCCGGTTCCGGCGGGCGGCGCGCGAGGAGACCGCGCGGGGCGTGCTCCTCCCCGGCGAGGACCGGGTGCTGGCCTTCCGCAAGTGGCGCCGCAAGGAGCGGTGGGACGTGCCGGGCGGGGAGCCGCGGCGGCTGCTCACCCGGCTGCGGACCGCCGAGCTCGACCTGCTGGAGGACGGGTTCGGCGGCCTCGAACCGGACCCGCAGGCGGCGGACCGGCTCCGCGCGGAGATCGCCGTCCTGCGGCGCCGGCTGGAGGCGGCCCGCGCGGGGCCGCCCCGTCCGGGCGCCGTCCCTCCGGGTCCCTATCCGGACACCGCCCGTCCCGACAGCGCCTGACCGACTGCGCCCGACCGGCAGCCTCCGACCGGCAGCGCCCGGCCGTCAGCTCCTGCGCCGCCGGACGGACGCCGCCGCGAGCGCGGCCGCGCAGACGGCGGCGGCGACGAACAGAGCCTCGGCGGCCTGGCCGTTCCGGTGCCCGACGGCCGCGAACGCGCCCATGATCGCGACGCCGAGGGTCGCGCCGAGCTGGCGGACCGCGTTGAGCAGCCCTCCGGCGGCGCCCGCGGTGCCCTCGGGCGCGCTGGTGACGACCAGGGTCGCCAGCGCCGGGAGCGCGAACGACACGCCGAACCCGGTGCCCAGCAGGCCCGCGAGCAGCGCCGGGTAGGACGCGCCCGCGGCCATGACGGCGCCGAGCAGCACGCCGCCGGCGGTGAGCAGGCCGAGCCCGGCGAGGACGGGCGGGCGCGGCCCGGTCCTCGCCACGATCCGGCCGGTGAGCAGCGGGTTGAACGCGAACGGCAGGGTCATCGGCAGGAACGCGAGGCCGGTCCGCAGCGCCGACATCCCGAGCGTCTCCTGGAAGACCAGCGGGAGCACGAACAGCACCCCGGTCATCACGAAGTTGACCGCCGCGCCCGCGACCAGCGACCCCGGCATGCCGGGCGCGCGCAGGACCGCCGGGACCAGCACGGGCGCCGCGCTCCGCCGCTCCAGCATCGCGAACGCGGCCGCGGCGGCGGCCGTCCCGGCGGCCGAGCAGGCCGCGTGGACGGCGGCGCCGGAGCCGAGCGCGATGAGCGCGTCGGTGAGCAGCCCGAGCGTGACGCAGGCGACGGCCTGGGCGGGCCAGTCGATGGTGCGGTCGCCGCGCGGGCAGCGCACCCGCGGACCGGCGACGAGGGCGAGGACGACGACGGCGAGGGGCACGTTGATCAGGAAGATCGCCCGCCAGCCGGCCAGCCCGACCAGGGCGCCGCCGGCGATCGGCCCGGCGGCGAGGGCCGCGCCGCTGGTGGCCGCCCACGCCGCGACGGCCTTCGCGCGCTCGGCGGGCACCGGGTAGAGCCGGCTGATCATCGCCATCGAGGCGGGCACGCACGCCGCGGCGGCGGCGCCCAGCACCGCCCGCAGCGCGACCAGCGTCCACAGGTCCGGCGCCAGCGAGCTGAGCAGCGACGCGGCGCCGAACACGGCGATGCCGGCGCGGAACGCGCGGTGCGCGCCGTACCGGTCGGCGACGGCCCCGGCCGACAGCAGCAGCGCGCCGAACACGACGGTGTAGCCGGTCACGGCCCATTGCAGGCCCGCGACCGTCCCGTGCAGGGAGCGGGCGAGGTCGGGCTCGGCCACCGAAAGGACGGTGGTGTCGAGCAGCACCATGAAGTAGCCGAGGGATATGCCGAACAGGGCGGGGCGGCGCCGCGCGCCGGGGGCCGCCACCGGGTCCGGGGAGAGAACCGTGCTCATGACGCCCAGTCTCGGAACCGGCGGTCCCGCGCTCCACCGGCCCGCCCGCACGCCGCGTTCGGAATATCCGAACGCTCCGCGCGGGTTGCCGTGGCATGGAACTGCGCCAGCTGCGAACCTTCGAGGCCGTCATCGAGCACGGCACCGTCACCGACGCCGCGAACGCGCTCGGCCTCGCGCCGTCGTCGGTGTCGGAGCACATCCGGACGCTGGAGCGGTCCCTCGGCGTCGCGCTGTTCGACCGCGGGCCGAAGGGGATGCGGCTGACCGCGGCGGGCGAGCGGATGCGCGGCTGGGCCGGGCGGCTGCTGGGGCAGGCCGAGCAGGCGCGCCGCGAGGTCGCGGGCGGGGCCCCGGTGGTGCGGCTCGGCGCGCTGGAGACGATCGCGGCGACGCACGTGCCGTCGGTGCTGGCGCGGGTCGCCGAGCGGCGGCCCGGCCTGCGCGTGGAGGTCCGCGCGGACGCCGCCCGCGACCAGCTGCTCGGCGCCGTCGCGGCCGGGGACCTGGAGGCCGCGCTGCTGCTGGACGCCGGCACCGGGCTCGGCGACCTCGGCTTCGCCCCGCCGCCCGCGCCGCTCGGCTTCGTCGACGTGGAGCCGGTCCCGCTCGCGCTGGTCGCCGCGCCCGGCCACCCGCTCGCCGCCGCGCCGAAGGTGACCGCAGCCGATCTGGCGGGCGAGCGGCTGCTGGTGAACGTGCCGGCCTGCTCGTTCTGGCTGGCCGGCGAGCGGGTCATCGGGCCCGGCGTCGAGCGGGTGCGGGCGGGCAGCGTGACGGTCATGGCGTCCTGGGCTGAGCGGGGGCTCGGGATCGCGCTGCTGCCGGAGTTCGCCGTCCGGGACCGGCTCGGCTCCGGCGCCCTCGCCCGCATCCCGCTCGACGCGCCGGACCTCAGCCTCCGCCTGGTGTGGCGCACCGACCGGGAGACGATGCCCGGCCTGCGCGAGGTGCTGTACGCGGCGAGCGCCTGACGGCCCCTCGCCGCCGGACGTCAGGGGGCGCGCGCCGTCAGCACGCTCGCGGAGTTCGCGGTGACGATGACGAGGATCGCGAGCCACTGCGTCCAGTGCAGCGCCTGCCCGAGGACGACCAGCCCCGCCACCGCCGCCAGCACCGGGTTCACGCTCATGAACACGCCGAAGAACCGCGCCGGGACGCGGCGCAGCGCCAGCAGGTCGGCGAGGAACGGGACGGCCGACGACAGCACGCCCGCCGCCCGCGCAGGCCAGCGCGCCCGCCGTCGGCGGATGCCGGACGAGGACGAACGCCCCGATCGGGACGAACACGAGCCCGGACAGCGCCGCCGCTGCGGCCGACCCCTCCGCGCCCGCCAGCGTCCGCCCGATGGACCGGTTGAGCAGGATGTATCCGGCCCAGCAGCAGGCGGCGAGCAGCCCGAGGCCGATGCCGAGGTAGTCCGAGGTGGGGCGCGGCCGGGTCAGCGCGACGACGGCGGCGGCCACGGCGGCGGCGCACGCCAGGTCGGTGCGGCGGCGCGAGCTCGCCAGCGCGACGGACAGCGGCCCGAGGAACTCCAAGGTGACGGCCAGGCCGAGGCCCACGCGCCCGACCGCGGTGTAGAGCGAGAGGTTCATCGTGGCGAAGACCGCCGCGAGCGCCAGCACCGGCCGCCACTGCGCGGCCGTGAAGGAGCGCAGGCGGGGACGCCCGACCGCGAGGAGGACGGCCGCCGCGACCCACTGCCGCACCGCCACCACCCCGGCGGGCCCGATGACCGGGAACGCGAGCGCGCCGACCGCCGCGCCGGTCTGGTTGGACGCGGCGCTGCCCAGCATCATCGCGACCCCGGCGAGGCGGCCGCGCGCGCCTCCGGCCCGGACGTCGCGCCGCGGTTCCGTCCTGGTCTCCACCGAGCCGCCGGTCTCCATGCCCCGAGCATGCGGCGGCCCGTCGGTTGCGCAAAATGCATGCCAGCGGCCTTCTATACGCTTGAGTCATGGATGTCGAGCTCCGGCAGCTGAGGGTCCTCGTCGCCATCGCGGACGCGGGCACGTTCACCGACGCCGCGATCGATCTCGGCGTCTCGCAGGCGGCCGTGTCGCGGACCCTCGCGTCCCTGGAACGGGCCCTCGACGTCCGGCTGCTGCGCCGCACCAGCCGCAGCGTGACCCCGACCGCCACCGGCGTCCGCGTCCTCGCGCGGGCACGGCGGCTGCTCGCCGAGGCCGACGACCTGGTGGCGGAGGCGACGAGCGGGCACGCCCGGCTGCGGATCGGGTACGCGTGGTCCGCGATGGGCCGGCACACCGTCGCCTTCCAGCGGCTCTGGCCGCGCCGCTGGCCCCACATCGACCTGCGGCTCGTCCGCACCAACACCGCGACCGGCGGGCTCGCCGAGGGCGCCTGCGACATCGCCGTGGTGCGCGTCGCCCCCGACCCGCGCCGCTTCGACTCCGTGGTCGTCGGCCTCGAACCCCGGTACTGCGCGATGGCGGCGGACGACCCGTGGGCGCGGCGCCGCTCGATCCGGCTCGCCGACATCGCCGGCCGCACCCTGCTCGTCGACCGCCGCACCGGCACCACCACCGTGGACCTGTGGCCGCCCGACACCCGGCCCGCGACCCGGCACACCGCCGACATCGACGACTGGCTCGCCGCCGTCGCGGCCGGCGGCTGCGTCGGCGTCACGGCCCGCAGCACCGTCGACCAGTACCGGCGGCCCGGCGTCGTCTACCGGCCGCTGCGCGACGCCGCGCCCATCGCCGTCCGCCTCGCGTGGTGGCACGACGACCCGCACCCCGCCGCCCGGCACGCCGTCGAGCTGCTCACCGAGCTGTACCGGGACGGCTGAGCCTCCGGCCTCGCCGTTTGTGGCCCGCCCCCTCGGGTACCCGCCCAGCGGACAGTCCGCTTGATCAGGAGGAGTGCGATGGCGGGGCGGGGCCGGGGCGGGGGGAAGCAGCGGATGCCGGCGGGCTGGAAGCTGGTCTACGGCGTGAACGACCGGCTCGGGTCGACCACCTTCCTGCGCACCAACCTCGGCAAGGCGTTCCCCAAGCACTGGACGTTCCTGCTCGGCGAGATCGCGCTCTACTCCTTCATCGTCCTCATCCTGACCGGCGTCTACCTCACCCTGTTCTTCCGGCCGAGCGGCACGGAGATCGTCTACAACGGCTCCTACTCCCAGCTGCGCGGCGTGAAGATGAGCGATGCGTACGCGTCGACGCTGGACCTGTCGTTCGACGTGCGCGGCGGGCTGCTGATGCGGCAGATCCACCACTGGGCCGCGAACCTGTTCCTCGCGGCGATCTGCGTCCACCTGCTGCGGATCTTCTTCACCGGCGCGTTCCGCAAGCCGCGCGAGATCAACTGGGTGATCGGGGTCACCCTGTTCACGCTGGCGGTCCTGGAGGGGTTCGCCGGCTACTCCCTGCCCGACGACCTGCTGTCGGGCACCGGGCTGCGCATCGCCGAGGGCATCGTGCTCTCGATCCCGGTCGTCGGCACGTACCTGATGCTCTGGATGTTCGGCGGCGAGTTCCCGGCGAGCGAGAGCTTCGTCCCGCGGCTGTTCACCGTGCACATCCTGCTGATCCCCGCGATCCTGCTCGCGCTCATCACCGCGCACCTGATGATCCTTTGGCACCAGACGCACACCCAGTGGCCCGGCAAGGGGCGCCGCGAGCAGGCGGTGCAGGGCGAGCCGACCTTCCCGAGCTTCATGGCGCAGAGCGGCGCCTACTTCCTCTACACCTTCGGGTTCCTGGCCGCCCTGGCGACGTTCGCGCAGATCAACCCGGTCTGGCTGTACGGGCCCTACGATCCGGACCAGGTGTCGTTCGGGTCGCAGCCCGACTGGTACATCGCCTTCCTCGAAGGCTCGCTGCGCATCATGGGACCGCTCTCGACGACCGTCGCCGGGCACACCATCGGCTGGAACGTGCTGCTGCCCGCCGTCGTCCTGCCCGGCGTGTTCTTCACCCTCATCGGCCTGTACCCGTTCTTCGAGAGATGGGCGACCGGCGACGAACGCATCCACCATCTGCTCGACCGCCCGCGCAACGCCGCGACCCGCACGGCGATCGGCGCCGGCGTCATCGCCTGGTACGGCAACCTGTGGGCGGCCGGCGGGAACGACATCCTCTCCAACGCCTTCGAGATCCCGCTGTTCTGGACGACGTGGTTCTTCCGCGTCGGGTTCTTCGTCCTCCCGGTGCTCGCGTTCGTCGTCGCCCGCCGCGTCTGCCTCAGCCTGCAACGCCGCGACCTGCAGAAGCGCGAGGAGGGCGTGGAGAGCGGGCTGATCTCGCTGACGCCCGAGGGCGGGTACGTCGAGCGGCACGAGCGGTCCGCGCCGGAGGAGGCGGCCATCCTGCGGACCCGGCAGCCCCGCGAGCTGGTCGCGGCCTACCCGCACCACATCATCCCGCTGCCGACGCCCGGCCGCGTCCGCACGCAGGTCCGGACCCGCACCAACCGGTTCTACCTCAACTACCAGACCGAGTCGCACGGCGGCGGGCAGGGCGACCTCAAGCGCGACGGCGCCGTGGAGAAGGAGAAGAAGGAAGGCTCCTGACCCCGGAGGCCCCCGGCGCCGTTCATGGGCCTACAGGGGGTTGCGTCGGGCTTCGTTCATGGGCCTGCAGGGGGTCGCGTCGGGGTTCGTTCAGGAGCCGGCGGGGGGCTGCGGGAGCGCCGGCTCGGACTCCTGCGGAGGCTCCTTCGGCGGGAAGTGCAGGTCGAACGCCGGCCGGTAGGAGCGGATGCGCGGCATCGTCGTGAAGTTGTGGCGGGGCGGCGGGCACGAGGTCGCCCATTCCAGCGAGGCGCCATAGCCCCACGGGTCGTCGGTCTCGACCGGCCGGGCACGGCGGTGCGTCCGGTAGATGTTCCACAGGAACGCGAAGGTGGACGCGCCGAGGATGAACGCGCCGATCGACGACACGAGGTTCAGCGTCGCGAACTGCTTCGGGTAGTCCGCGACGCGGCGCGGCATGCCTTCGGCGCCGAGCCAGTGCTGGACGAGGAAGGTGGTGTGGAAGCCGACGAACAGCGTCCAGAAATGGATCTTGCCCCAGGTCTCGTCGAGCATCTTGCCGGTCATCTTCGGCCACCAGAAGTAGAACCCGCCGAACATCGCGAACACCACGGTGCCGAACAGCACGTAATGGAAATGGGCGACGACGAAATAGGAGTCGGTGAGGTGGAAGTCCATCGGCGGTGACGCGAGGATCACCCCGGTCAGCCCGCCGAACAGGAACGTCACGAGGAAACCGATCGCCCACAGCATCGGCGCCTCGAAGGTGAGCCGCCCCTTCCACAGGGTGCCGACCCAGTTGAAGAACTTGATGCCGGTCGGCACCGCGATCATGAACGACGTCATGGAGAAGAACGGCAGCAGCACCTGCCCGGTGGCGAACATGTGGTGCGCCCAGACGGTCATCGACAGCCCGGTGATCGCGATGGTCGCGCACACCATGCCGAGGTACCCGAAGACGGGTTTCCGCGAGAAGACCGGAAGGATCTCGGTGACGATGCCGAAGAACGGCAGCGCCACGATGTACACCTCGGGATGGCCGAAGAACCAGAACAGGTGCTGCCACAGCAGCGCGCCCCCGTTCGCGCCGTCGTAGATGTGCGCGCCGAGCTTGCGGTCGGCCTCCAGCGCGAACAGCGCCGCCGTCAGCACCGGGAAGGCGATCAGCACCATCACGCTGGTCAGCAGCGTGTTCCAGGTGAAGATCGGCATCCGGAACACCACCATGCCGGGGGCCCGCATCCCGATGATCGTCGTCATCAGGTTCACCGAGGTGAGGATCGTCCCGAACCCGGAGACGACCAGCCCCATCACCCACATGTCGCCGCCGAGCCCCGGCGAGTACGTCGAGGACGAGAGCGGCGAATAGGAGAACCAGCCGAACGCCGCCGCGCCGCCCGGCATCAGGAAGCCCGCCAGCACCATGATCGCGCCGAACAGGAACAGGTAGTAGCTGAGCGTGTTGAGGCGGGGGAACGCCACGTCGGGCGCGCCGATCTGCAGCGGCACGATGACGTTCGCGAACCCCGCGAACAGCGGCGTCGCGAACAGCAGCAGCATGATGGTGCCGTGGATGGTGAACAGCTGGTTGTACTGCAGGTCGTTCATCACCTGCATGCCCGGCCGCATCAGCTCGGCCCGCATCAGCATCGCCATCAGCCCGGCGATCAGGAACATCGCGAACGACGTTCCGAGGTACAGGTAGCCGACCACCTTGTGGTCGGTGGTGGCGAGAACGTCGCCGATCCTGATCCCCTTGCGATGGCGCGCCAGCGCGTCCGCAGCGCTGGTGTCCGGCGGGCCGTCCACAGCCGTCATCCGGGCTCCCCTCCTCGTCACTACCAACGGCTGGTAATGACCAGGGAAAGACCCTTCAAACGCGCGCCCGCACCAGGCCCGCGCGGGCGCGCACGCGCGGTCCTCGCGCGGGCCTGGTGCGGGCCGGTGAGCGCCGCCCGGTGAGCGCGGGTGCGGCGCCTTACCGGGCCGTCGCGCGGTGGCGGCGGCTCACGGGCGGCGGGTCAGGGGTGCCAGTGGGGGCCCTCGTCGCCGAGCTCGTCCTGGACGGGCGGGCGCTCGGTGTCGCGCATGTGCTCGGCGAGGCCCGGCTTGTTGTGGTGCCGCCGCTGGTAGGCCTGCTCCGCCGGGGTGCGGTCCGGGTCGGGGTCGACCGGCAGCGAGCGCAGCACCTCCGCCGCGCTGCCGTAGGTGCCGAGCGGCAGCGACGACAGCACCCGCTCCTCCTCGCTCAGCGGGCGCTCGGCGTGCGCGTGCTCGACGATCCTCTCCTTGCTGGCCGGGAAGGCGAGGTCCCCCAGCAGCTGCTCGACCCGTCTCGTGTCGGCGATCTTCATGGTGTGCTCCCCCCTGTCGCGGCCGGCCGTCATCCGGCGACCTCCAGCGCCACCTTCGTCCAGCCGGGCTCGCGCCGGTCGAACGCCTCGTAGGCCTCGATGACCCCGGGCAGGCGGGCCTGCTGGGTGAGGATCGTGGTCGGGTCGGCGCCGCCCTTGGCGATGCGGCTGAGCAGCCCCGGCACGTACCGGCGGTGGTTGCAGTTGCCCGCCTTGACGGTCAGGTTCCGGTTCATCGCCAGGCCCAGCGGGAAGCTGGTGAAGTGCGGCGGGTAGACCCCGACGATCCCGATGGTGCCGGCCTTGGCGACCATGTCCACCGCCCAGCGGAGCGCCTCGCCGGGCGCGTCGCCGGGGCGCCACTGCGCGCCGTGCTGGCCGGTGCGCGGCGCGGCCTGCGCCTGCTCGCGCTCGAACTCGCGCCGCTCCTCCTTGGTGATCGCCTCGGCGGCGGGGCCGCTGGCGGGGCTCTCCGCGTCCACGCCGACCGCGTCGATCACGCGGTCCGCGCCGATGCCGCCGGTCATGTCGGTGACGGCCGCGACCGGGTCCTCGGTGTTGAAGTCGATGGTCTCGGCGTTCTGCAGCCGGGCCGTCTCCAGCCGGTCGGCGTGCCCGTCCACGACGAACACCCGGCCGGCGCCCTGGATCCGCGCCGACAGCACGGCGAGCTGCCCGACCGGGCCCGCGCCGAGCACCGCGACGGTGTCGCCGGGCCCGACCTCGGCGAGCCGCGCGCCGAACCAGCCGGTCGGCAGGATGTCGCTGACCATCAGCGCCTGCTCGTCGGTGACACCGGGCGGGATGGCGACGAGGTTGGTGTGCGCGTACGGGACGCGCGCGTACTCGGCCTGGAGGCCGTCGAACGGGCCGGTCGACCGGGGTCCGCCGTAGAACGACGAGCCCGCGGACGGGCCGTTCGGGTTGGCGACGTCGCACTGGGCGTAGTACCCGGCGCGGCAGTACGAGCACCGGCCGCAGCCGATCGTGGACGGGATGACGACGCGGTCGCCGGGCACGAAGTTGCGGACGTCCCGCCCGACCTCCTCGACCACGCCGACGGCCTCGTGGCCGAGGACCGTGCCCGGCTCCATGCCGGGCATCGTGCCCCTGACGAAGTGCAGGTCCGTCCCGCAGATCGCGCTGGCGGTGATCCGGACGACCGCGTCCTCGGGGTCGCGGACGGCCGGGTCGGGCACCTCGTCCAGGCTGATCTCGCCGACGTCGTGCCAGACCACTGCCCTCATGGCTCTGCTCCTCCCTCGCGGGGCCTGTTCCCGTCCGCCCTTCCCGCAGGTCACAGGACAAACATGGACAATGCAGACACCTGCCGTACGGCTCGCCCGACCCGCACCGGATAATGGTGAGCCGCAGACCGCGACCACGTCAGGAGTCGGCCATGACACGCCCATCCCGGCCCGCGCGGGCCCGCCGGTGAGCGCCCCCCGCGCCGGCGCGTCCCAGCAGGTGCTCGGGCCGCTGACCGGCTCGGCGATCTTCCTCGTGGTGACCGTCGACCCCGGCGGCGAGCCCGTGGTCGCCGAGCTGCTCCCCGACCTGGCCGGGCTCGTCCGCGCGGTCGGCTTCCGGGTGCCGGGCGGCGGCCTGACCTGCGTCACCGGCATCGGCTCGGACGCCTGGGACCGGCTGTTCTCCGGCCCGCGCCCCGCGGAGCTGCACCCGTTCGCCGAGCTGCGCGGCGACGTGCACACCGCCCCGGCCACGCCCGGCGACCTGCTGTTCCACATCCGCGCGCACCAGATGGACCTCTGCTTCGAGCTGGCCGCGCAGATCATGGAGCGGCTGGCGGGGGCCGTCACCGTCCGGGACGAGGTGCACGGCTTCCGCTACTTCGAGCAGCGCGACCTGCTCGGCTTCGTCGACGGCACCGAGAACCCGACCGGCGAGGACGCCCGCGCCGCCGTCGTCATCGGCGACGAGGACCCGGCGTTCGCCGGCGGCAGCTACGTGATCGTCCAGAAGTACCTGCACGACATGCGGGCGTGGAACGCTCTCACGGTCGAGCAGCAGGAGGACGCGGTCGGCCGCCGCAAGCTGTCCGACATCGAGATCCCCGACGGGATGAAGGCCCCCGGCGCGCACGTCGCGCTCACCTCGATCACGGGCCCGGACGGCGAGGAGCGCGAGATCCTGCGCGACAACATGCCGTTCGGGAACCTGCGCGACGGCGAGTTCGGCACCTACTTCATCGGCTACTCCGCCACTCCGGAGGTCACCGAGCAGATGCTGCGGAACATGTTCCTCGGCGACCCGCCCGGCGTCCACGACCGGCTGCTCGACTTCTCGACCGCCGTGACCGGGACCCTGTTCCACGTCCCGACGGCCGACTTTCTCGACGACCCGCCCCCGCTTCCCAGCGACGACGGATCCCTGGGCATCGGCGACCTGAAGAGGAGCGCACCTTGAACAACCTGCACCGCGAACTGGCCCCGATCTCCGCCGCCGCGTGGGACGACCTGGAGGCGGAGATCCGCCGCACCGTCACCCGCAACCTCGCCGGGCGGCGGCTGGTGGACGTGCCGGAGCCGGGCGGCGTGGCGCTCGCGGCCGTCACCACCGGGCACCTCGACCCGATCGACGCGCCCGCCGAGGGCGTGGCGGCGCACGTGCGGCGGGCGCGCCCGCTGGTGGAGCTGCGGGTGCCGTTCACCGTGGACCGGCGGGACGTCGACGACGTGGAGCGCGGCGCGAAGGACCCGGACTGGCAGCCCGCCAAGGACGCCGCCCGGCTGATCGCCCGCGCCGAGGACCGCGCGATCTTCGAGGGGTACGCCGCGGCCGGCATCGAGGGGCTGCGCGCCGCGTCCGCCAACCCGGCGATCGCGCTGCCGGACGAGCCGCGCGAGTACCCGAACGCGGTCGCGCGGGCGGTGACGGCGCTGCGGCTGGCGGGCGTGGACGGCCCGTACTCGCTGGCGCTCAGCGCGGACGCCTACACGGCGGTGAACGAGACCTCCGACCACGGCTACCCGATCCACGAGCACCTGGCCCGGCTGGTCAGCGGCGACATCGTCTGGGCGCCCGCGATCACCGGCGCGTTCCTGCTGTCCACCCGGGGCGGCGACTTCGAGCTGCGCGTCGGGCAGGACCTGTCGGTCGGCTACGAGTCCCACGACGCGACGAGCGTCCGGCTCTACCTCCAGGAGACGTTCACGTTCCTGACGTACACCGCCGAGGCCGTGGTCGCGCTCGGCTGACCCGCCTCGACCGCGCGCGATGTGCCGTGGATCCGCGGTCCATGACTCAATGGACCGCGGATAACCGCGCCAGCGTTTGTGAGTACGATGAGGGGCTCGACCGCCGACTCGAAGAGACGGGCATGGCTGACTTCCGAATCGACGACCTGGCGCGCGCGGCCGGCACCACGGTCCGGCACGTGCGCGGCTTCCAGGAGCGCGGCCTGCTCCCGCCGCCCCGGATGAAGGGCAGGGTCGGCTTCTACGACGACAGCCACCTGGCGCGGATCCACCTCATCGCCCGGCTCAAGGACCGCGGCTACACGCTGGCCAGCATCGGCGAGATGCTGTCGGCGTGGGAGCGCGGCCACAACCTCGCCGACCTGCTCGGCCTGGAGCGGGTCATCCACGACCCGTGGTCGGACGAGGAGCCGGCGCGGATGACGCTCGCGCAGGTCGTGCGGCGGTTCTACCCGGAGATCCCGGAGGACGCGCTCAAGGGCAAGACGCCCGCCGACTATCCGAAGCTGGGGCGGGCGGAGGAGCTGGAGTTCATCCGGTGGACGGGCGAGGAGTACGAGGTGCCGAGCCCGCGGCTGCTGGAGGTCGGCGCGGAGCTCGTCGAGGCGGGCATCGAGCTGGAGGCCGTCTTCGAGATCGCCGGCCGGCTGCGCGGCGACGTGGACGCCATCGCCCGCCAGTTCGTCCGGCTGACCGTGGAGCACGCCGGGCTGGACGCGCGGTCCGGCGACCGGGACGTCCGCGAGGTCGGCGAGGTGATCCGGCGGCTCCGGCCGATCGGCATGCAGGCGGTGCAGGGGCTGCTGGCCCGCTCGCTGCACGCCGAGATCCAGGCCGAGTTCGCCCGGCAGATCGAGAGCATGGGCCTCACTCCCCCGGCGCCGGACGCCCGCCGCACGCGGACGGCCCCGCGCCCGGAGGCCGGGCGCGGGGCCGGAGCGGCGGGCGGGACCGGTCAGTAGTCGAACCAGCCGGGCAGCTTGGCGCCGAACATCATGTCGCCGGACAGCTTGATCCTGCCGGTCATGAAGCCCTCCACGCCGTTCAGCCGGCCCGCGCACAGCCGCAGCAGCGTCGGCGCCGACAGCGTGAGCGTGACCTTCGGGCCGGCCGGCGCGCCGCGCTCGCCGATGGCGGCGCCATCGCGGATCGACAGGCCGTAGGACAGCGTCCCGCCAGGCGCGGTGACGTCCCAGCGGACCACGCCGCCGTCGTTCCCGGCGCGCTCGGCGACGAAGTGCTCGCCCATCAGGCCGAACACCTTGTCCAGGACGTCCTCCGCGCCGACGGCCGCGATGAAGCCGTCGATCGTCTCGTCGTCCACGCCGGGCGCGTCCAGCAGTGCGCGGAGCTGCTCGGGCGAGGCGACGTCCTCCAGCATCGCCTTCAGCTGCTCGGTGTCCCCGAGGTCGGGCACGGTCTCGCTCATGGCGTTCCCCTCCGGTCGAATCGGCGCTTTCACCGGTCCGACGATTCCAGTTCCGCGACCGCCTGATAACTGCACCGGAGACGGAATCGCGAGGGGCGGTACTCACCCATTCGAAGGTTTATGCGCGCTGGCTCTCGAGGCCGTTCTCGAACCAGTCGGGCTGGCCGTCGGGGCGGGTCGTCGCGAGCCAGAGGCGCAGCGCCATCAGCAGTTCGACGTGCAGGGACGGGTCGTGGATCTCGGGGCCGAACAATTCGTCGAGTTTGCGCAACCGGAGCCGGACGGTCTGCGGGTGGACGTGCAGCCGGGCCGCCGCGGCGGAGGCGTTGAATCCGCATTCCAGTACCGCTTGGAGCGTCCGCGCATACTGCGTGCGGCGATTCGGCCGGAGCCGCAGCAGCGGATTCAGCCGGCGCCGCGCGGAATGCTCGACGAGGTCGCGGTGGCGCAGCACCACGAGGGTGGGCGCGTGCTCGGCGGCGATGATCGGCCCCTCGCGGGGCGGTGCGCCGGAGGGACCGTCGTCGAGCGCGCCGGCCACCGCCAGGGCGAGCGCCTGCCGTGCCCAGCCCAGCGACCGGCCGAGCGCGGCCGGTTCGACGGCGGGGCCGACGGCCGCCGCCAGGCCGGCCAGGAGCGGCTCCAGCGTCCGGCGGTGCACCGGGTCCCGCGGGTCGGGGACGATCAGGCACGGCTCGGCGAGGTGCCGGCCGTCCAGCACCTGCGGCGGGAGGGAGCGGGGCCGGGCCGGTCCCGTCCCGGGGGCGAGCGCGACGGCGGCGGCGCGGCGCGGCAACGGCC
>NZ_JABMCA010000095.1:0-30468 GCF_014706005.1 Actinomadura sp. RB99
GATGCCGCCGCCGGTCCCGCGGGGACGCCCGGCCAGGCGCGGGGTCCGGCGCGGGGTCCGGCGGCCGAGGCGGCGGGCCGCCCGGTGCGTCCGCAGATGGGAATCGTCAGTGAGGAGAGGGCATGAACGACGTGCTGCGGACGCTGCGCGAGGCGAGGCCGGCGGAGCTGAACCCGGACGCGCCGGTCGGTGACGAGGTCCGGCGGGCCGAGCTGGCGCGCGCGATGGCGGCGCCGGCCGGGTCCGGCGCGCGGGAGGCGCGGGTGCCGCGGCGGTCCCGGGTCCGGCCGGCGTGGGGGCTCGGCCTGGCCGGTGCGGTCGCGGCCGCCTCGGTGGGCGTCGTGGCGGTGACGTCCGGCGGCGACGGCGGTCCGAAGGCGCCGGGCCACGGCCCGCAGGCCGGGCCGGAGCGGCCGCTCGACGCCCGGACGGTGCTGCTCGCCGCCGCCGAGAAGCTGGACAGGACGTCCGAGCCGGCCGGGCGGTACTGGCACAAGTCGACGGTCGGCACCAGCTCGTGGCTGGCCCGGGGGCAGGGCGGGGAGCGGTACACCGTCCTGCTCATGGAGAGGTCGGACGAGTGGGCCCCGGGCGGGCCGGGCGGGAAGATGATCGCCCGGCAGCAGCGGCTCGGCGTGAAGCCCGCGTCCCCGGCCGACGCCGCCGCCTACCGGCGGGCCGGGTCGCCGAAGACACTGTCGCTGCAGGTGCCGATCCAGCCGAGCGGCAAGGGCGGCTACAAGGCCATGAAGGTGTCGACCGGGCCGGGGACGGCGTCGACGAGCCGCTCCGCGCTCGTCGACGGCGACAAGGTCTACTGGCTGGGCCGGAACGTGACCATGAAGCAGCTCCAGAGCCTGCCGGACGACCCGGCGCGGCTGAAGAAGGAGGTGCTGCGCTGGTACGACGGGCACGACACCGAGTCGTCGAGCGTGCCGATGAAGGCGGACGCGTGGCTGTTCCGGGTCGCGGGGAGCCTGGTCACCGAGCTGCCCGTGCGGCCGAAGGTGCGGGCGGCGGCGTTCCGGCTGCTGGCCGGGCTGAAGACGGTCGACTCCGTGGGCAGGGTCACCGATCCGCAGGGCCGCACCGGCGACGCGATCGGGATGACGGAGAAGAGCGCGGGCGGGACGGTCCGGCATCTGCTGGTGATCGACCCGGCGACCGGAAAGGCGCTCGCCGACGAAAGGGTGCTGCTGGCCCCGTCGGGGAAGGAGCCGCGGCCCGCCGGAACGGTGCTCGACTCCAGCTCCGTGATGACCATGGAATGGACGGATTCCGCGCCGAAGTGACGCGTCGGCGATGATCCGCGCCCATGCCGGGCGCGCATCGGGGGAGGGACGGTGCCATGGCCTCGGCGGCCGTGCGCCGTCCCTTCCGCCGCTTCGCGAAACGGGTCGCCGTGATCGGGGCGTGATGGCGTGATCAGGCGCTTTTGGGGGTCCGGCGGGCGGTTCTCTGGGCGGCCCGCCGCTGCGCGGCGGCGGTGCGGGCGCGGTTCAGGCTGTCGCGGACGCGGGCGGCGCCGCGCATTGCGGTGGCGGAGTCCTTGACGCGTCCGGCATAGGCGGCGAGGACCTCCGCGACGGGCGGCGGCTGCCATTCCTCCTTGGCGGTGACCGGCGGGACGGGCGCTTGTGCGGGCGGTGCGGGTCGTGCGGCGGACGGTGAAGCGGGCCCCTTGGCGGGCACCGTGTCGGACGCTGTATCGGGCACGGTGTTGGGCACGGTGCCGGAACCCGGGGCGGGCACCGCTGCGGGGGCGTTATTTCCGGGCACGGGGACGAGCGCGAGATGGGAATGGCAGTGCGGGCACTGCACCCCCGGATGAGTGTCTCTGCTCATAACAAGAATCATTACCCAAAGCACTGACAAAACAGCGCCGCGCCCTTTTGACGATCATCCGGGGCGGTCCGATGACGCGGGTGTCAGGGCGTGAGGGGGCGCACGCCCCGGCGCGGGGCGGGGTGCGCCGCGCGCCGTCCGGACGAGGAAAAGGGCTGGTGGGAACGGGTGCGGACGGCCGCCTCGGGGTGCTGGTGGCGGACGAGCAGCAGCCCGGAGCACACCAGCGCGAGGGCGAGCACGAGCCAGGCCGCCATCCGCCCGGCGCGCAGCCCGTACCCGCTGGTGATCCACAGCAGGTGCAGGGCCCAGCGCCGCCACTGGTGCGGCTCGCTGCGGCGGCGCATCTCCAGCGCGCTGTAGCGGAAGTCGCGGGCGAGGCGGGCGCGGTCGGAGCCCGCCGTGGCGCGGGCCAGCTCCCGGTAGAGGTCCTCCAGCCCGCCCACGCCGCACGCGGCGTCGCCGTCGGTGCGCGCCAGGTCGTCGGCGAGCACGGCGCGGCCGGCGCCGCCGTGCACCCAGGGCCGCCAGCGGTGCCGGTCCGGGACCGTAGCGAACGGGCAGTCGCCGCTGATCCGCAGCCGGTCGGGGCGGACGAGGCCGAGGAAGCCGCAGCCGCTGAGGTCGACGTCGGCGAGGTGCAGGCGGGCCGCGTCCACCCGGCGCAGCGACACCAGCCGGACCGTCGCGGGACCGGTCCACGACTCCGGCTCGGCGAGCCCCTGGAACGGGTTCGGCAGCGACCGGACGTTCACCGCCGCGTCGAAGCAGGCGCCCTCCAGGTCGAGTTCGGCGCGGCGCAGCCGGAACTCGGCCTCGCCGCGGACCGTGAGGGCGCGGGCGTGCACCGCGCGCGCGGCCGCGTGGACGCGCAGCCCGCCGCGCGCCGCGGCGTCCGCGAGGCCGATCCGGCCGCCGGCGACGAGCGGGCCGAGCCACAGCCCGCTCCGGAACCGGGTGCGCTCGAACCGGGCGTGCCGGGCGACCTGGACCCGCCGGAACGAGACCGCCGCGCCGAAGCACGCGCCCTGCATCGCCGCGTCCCGCCCGAACCGGGCGCGGTCGAAGCAGGCGGCGCCGAAGAACACCGCCTTGGGGAACGCGGCGTCGGCGTGCCAGACGGCCTCGCCGAACAGCGCGTCGCCGCTGAACACCGCCTCCTCGAAGGAGGCGTGCCGGTGGAACCTCGCCTCGTGGAAGGAGGCGTTGCCGCCGAACCGCGCCCCGCGGAAGGAGACGTGGCCGAAGAACCGCGCGTCGAAGAACGACGCGCCGCCGAGGAAGCGGGCGCCGTCGAACGAGCTGTCGCCCTCGACGCACACGCCGCGCAGCACGGCGTGGGCCGGCAGCACGGCGCCGTCGAACCGGGCGCGGCCGAGGTGCGGGCGCCCGTCGGGGCCGGTGACCGCGTCGAGCACCGCGTCCAGCAGCGACGGGGAGACCGTGACGCCGCGCAGGTCGAGGTCGCCTCCGGGGTGCAGCCCGGCCGCGAACCGCTCGAACTCGGCGGGCCGCAGATGGGCGGGGCAGCCCGCGAATCCGCCGGCGGCGCGCCCGGTGCATCCGTGGACGGCCGAGCACCGCGGCCACAGGACCGCGGTGGAGGACGGAAGGGAAGGCTCGTGAGAGGTCACCGTCCCGTTGTACCTACAGGGCGTTCCCCCGGGAAGCTCTCCCGGCGGTCAGGTCGTTACTTCCGCATGGTTACTGTACGCACGGGAACGGCCACACTAGGACGTTGATTGGCTGTTTACCTCGTCTGTCACCGCTTTCGCGTAAGTCCCTCGTTCTTCTTCGGGTTTGTCCGTGCCGTCGTACTGTGAGCGCATGGGGGAACGGAGCCGCTGGATCGCGGACCTCGACGCGCTGCCGGGCGACGCGCCGGACCTCGCGGACCGCGTCCTGACCCGCCTCGTCGACGCCGGGATCGTGCTGGCCGAGCGGACCGACTGCGTCCTCGGCGACGCCCCCGGCGGGTACGCGCCCGGCCCGGCCGCCGGGTCGGTGGCGATGGGCGACCCGGCCGGCTTCCCGGACCTGTGGCCGAACGGCCTGGAGATCGACGTCGGCCGCGGCGCCTACTACGGGACGATGCGCGAGGACGACCGGGTGCGGTGCCCGCGCTGCGGCGCCTGGCTGCCGTTCGAGACCGTCCTGGACGCGGTGGAGGAGTGGCTGGAGGGCGGTCCGGACGCGCTGGTCTGCGCGCGCTGCGGCGAGCGGACCGGGTTCAACGGCTGGCGCTGGCCGGTGCCGTGCGCGTTCGCGGAGCTCGGGCTGCGGTTCTGGAACTGGCCGCCGCTCGCCGACGTGTTCGTCGCGGACCTGGCGGCCTGGCTGGGGCACCGCCTCGTCACCGGTTCCTGCGGCGTCTAGCCGCGGCCGGCCGGGAGAGGACCTATGTCCCGGTTGATCAACGGGAACCGCGGGCATGATCGACGTATCTGACTCTTCGCCGAAACATCGGCGTTCCACCATTGTTCACCTTGGTCAGGGAAAATTGGGGACATGACCGTCAATCCAGGACATCTTCCTCGTGCCACCGAAGCGCTGCCCGACGACCGCTTCCTCGATCGCGAAGAGAGCTGGCTGCGCTTCAACCAGCGCGTCCTGGAGCTGGCGGAGGATCCCGAGCTGCCGCTGCTGGAGCGCGTCCGGTTCCTGTCGATCTTCGCGAGCAACCTCGACGAGTTCTTCATGGTCCGCGTCGCCGGCCTGGCCCGCCGGATGGCGACCGGCCTCGCCGTCCAGTCCGCCAGCGGCCGGCAGCCCCGCGAGGTGCTGGAGCGCACCGGCGAGGTCGCGCACCAGCTGATGCGCCGGCACGCCGCCTGCTTCCGCGAGGAGGTGCTGCCCGACCTCGCCAAGGAGGGCATCGAGATCCTGCGCTGGGACGAGCTGGCCGAGACCGAGCAGGAGCGGCTGCGCCGGCTGTTCCGCGACCGGATCTACCCCGTCCTCACCCCGCTGGTCGTCGACTCCGCGCACCCCTTCCCCTACATCTCCGGCCTCTCGCTGAACCTCGCGGTGATCGTCCGCGACCCGGAGACGGACGCGACGATGTTCGCCCGGGTCAAGGTGCCGCCGCTGCTGCCGCGCTTCTTCGAGGCGTCCCCGGACCGGTTCACCCCGCTGGAGGACGTGATCGCCGCGCACCTCGGGCAGCTGTTCGTCGGGATGGAGGTCGTCGAGCACCACGCGTTCCGCGTCACCCGCAACCAGGACCTGGAGATCGACGACGACATCAGCGAGGGGCTGCTCCAGGCGCTGGAGCGCGAGCTGCTGCGCCGCCGGTTCGGCCCGGTCGTCCGGCTGGAGGTCGAGGAGTCGATCTCCGACGGCGTGCTGGAGCTGCTCACCACCGAACTGGCCATCGAGGAGCGGCAGATCTACCGGCTCGTAGGGCCGCTCGACCTCGCCGGGCTCGGCGCCATCGCCGACCTGGACCGGCCCGAGCTGAAGTACCCGCCGTTCGTGCCGTCGAAGGAGGCGCTGCCCGAGGACGTGGACATCTTCTCCGCGATCCGGCAGGGCGACGTCCTCGTCCACCACCCCTACGACTCGTTCACCACGACCGTGCAGCGGCTGATCGAGGACGCCGCGACCGACCCCGGCGTCCTCGCGATCAAGCAGACGCTGTACCGGACGAGCGGCGACTCCCCGATCGTCGACGCGCTGATGAGCGCCGCCGAGGCGGGTAAGCAGGTCGTCGTGGTGGTGGAGCTGAAGGCCCGCTTCGACGAGCGCGCCAACATCGCGTGGGCGCGCAAGCTGGAGACGGCCGGCTGCCACGTCGTGTACGGGTTCGTCGGGCTGAAGACGCACTGCAAGCTCGCGCTGATCGTCCGCGAGGACCCGGACGGCACGCTGCGCCGCTACTGCCACATCGGCACCGGCAACTACCATCCGAAGACGGCCCGCCTCTACGAGGACTTCGGCCTGCTGACCTGCGCCCCCGACGTCGGCGAGGACGTCAGCGCGCTGTTCAACCACCTCACCGGCTACTCCCGGCAGGGCTCCTACAACCGGCTGCTGGTCGCGCCGAACAGCCTGCGGTCCGGGCTCGTCCAGCGGATCGAGCACGAGATCGACAACCACCGCGCCGGGCACCGCGCGCGGGTCCGGATCAAGTGCAACTCGCTGGTCGACGAGGTGATCATCGACGCGCTGTACCGGGCGTCGCGGGCCGGGGTGCCGGTGGACGTGTGGGTGCGCGGCATCTGCGCGCTGCGGCCGGGCGTGCCGGGGCTGTCGGAGACGGTCCGGGTCCGCAGCGTCCTCGGCCGGTTCCTGGAGCACTCCCGGGTGTTCGCGTTCGAGAACGGCGGCGAGCCGGAGGTGTGGCTCGGCAGCGCCGACCTGATGCACCGCAACCTCGACCGCCGCGTCGAGGCGCTCGTCACCGTCACCGACCGGACCCAGCGCGACGAGCTGATCGCGCTGCTCGACCGGGCCATGGACGCCGGCACGCACGCCTGGGCGCTCGACGGCGACGGCACCTGGACCCGCAGCGAGCCCGGCCCCGGCGAGACGCTGCTGGACATCCAGACCCACCTGGTCCGGAGCCGGCGGTGGAGGACGGTCGATGACTGACGCCGGTGCGCACGCCGGCCCGATCCGCGCGGCCGGCGCGCTGCTGTGGCGCGACGGCCCGGACGGCCCCGAGTTCGCGGTCGCGCACCGCCCCCGGTACGACGACTGGTCGTTCCCCAAGGGCAAGCTCGACCGGGGCGAGCACATGCTGCGCGCCGCCGTCCGCGAGATCGAGGAGGAGACGGGCCTCGTGCCGCGGCTCGGCCGCCGCCTCCCGACCGCGAAGTACCGGCACGGGGACCGGCCCAAGCGGGTCGAGTACTGGGCGGCGCGGCCCGTCGCGGAGGCCGCGTTCACGCCGAACGACGAGGTCGACGAGCTGGCGTGGCTGCCCGCGGCCGAGGCCGAGGCGCGGCTGAGCTACCCGCACGACGCCGACCTGCTCCGCGCGTTCCTGGACGGGCCGTCCCGCACCTGGCCGCTGATGATCGTCCGGCACGGGTCGGCGGGGGAGAAGCACGCGTGGCGCGAGCCCGACGAGCTGCGCCCGCTGGACGGGCGCGGCCGGGCGGAGGCGGCGGAGCTCGCCGCGCTGCTGCACGCCTTCGGCCCGGCGCGGGTGCTCAGCTCGGCGACGTCCCGGTGCCTGGAGACCGTCCTGCCGTACGCGCGCCGCATCCGCGCGGACGTGGTCACCGACGCCGCGTTCACGGTCGGCGAGACGGGCCCGGACCGCGCCCGGGAGCGGCTGCTCGACCTGCTCGGCGACGGCGTCCCGACCGTCGTGTGCACGCACGGCGAGAACGTGTCGGAGCTGGTCGCGGGGCTGTGCCGGGAGCTCGGCGAGAAGGTCCCGGACGACCCGAGCCTGCACAAGGGCGAGTTCTGGGTGGCCCACATCGGCGAAGGGGCGCTGGCCGCCCTGGAGCGCCATACGCCCAAGTCCCGTTGAGCCGCGGCGAGCCGTCGCCATCCGGCCGTTCGAAACGACGGCTCGCCGCCGGCCTGACGTTCAGGCCGGCCTCAGGGGGGCTCAGAAGGCGGGCTCAGAAGGCGGGCTCAGAAGGCGGGCTCAGAAGGCGGGCTCAGAAGGCGGGGCCGAGCGTCTGGGACCAGGTCACCGAGAGCTTCTCGCGGGCGGTCTCCGCCTCGCAGCGCTCCCACCCGTACAGGACGCCGAGGTCGAACGCCTCGGACGGGTTCCGTGTGTGCGCGGCAGCCGCCTTGAGGTGCTCCATCGCGATGACGCCGTCCTGGTAGCCGCCCAGGACCTCCTGGATGCGCTTGGCGTCCTTCGCCACCCGCTTGGCCGCGACCCCCAGTACGGGCATGGCCAGCTCGGCGGCGTACCGCGCGCGCTTGGCGGCCTTGCGGGTCTCGTGACGCGCCACCTCCGCGTCCTCGGCGATCGCGATGGACGTGTACGCGCGCGCCATCCGGTCCCAGGACCGCTTCACCAGGTCTGGGAGTTCCTTGCGCGCCTTGCGGTCGGCGTCCTCCGTCAGCGGCGGCTCCGCGATGAGACGGTCCAGCTCGTTCAGCACCGCGAAGTACCGGGGCTCCTTGAGCGCCGCGTTCATCCGCCTGTAGGCGGTGCGCTCCTGGCGGGCCAGGTCGTCCAGCCACGCGGGCGCCGCCCCGCCCAGCCGCTCCTGGAACCGCATCCGCAGCACCTCCAGGTCGCGGACCTCCCCCAGCACCGCCGCGAGCCACCTCAGCTCCGGCCCGAGCGGTTCCGTGCGCGCCTCGTCCAGGACGGGCCGGTACGCCTTCAGCGTGCTGCGGATCCGGCGGACCGCCACCCGCATCCGGTGCACGGCGTCCTCCTCGCCCAGCCGCGCCTTCGGATCGAACGCCATGACGGCCTCGACCTGCGCCGCGAGGTACGCCATCACCGCGTCGCCCGTCGTCGCGGGGCCCTTCCCGTTGTCGATCGCCGCCACCAGCCGCGCCTTGCACGCGGCACGCGCGCGCGCCGCCTCCGACGGCGCGATCGCCCCGCCGAGCAGCCGGCCGAGCTTCGACGACGACTTCGCGCGCCGCGCCCCCGCCTTCCGCAGCCGCTTGCCCGCCGCCTTCAGCAGGTCGCCCGTCCCGTCCCCGAGCTCGACCTCGATCTCCCGCCACCGCTGCACGGGGGCGTCCGCGGGCGTCTCGTCCTGCACGTCCCGCACGTCCTGGCCCGTCACGAGGTCGTCGGCGACCTCCGCGAGCATCGCGCCGTCGCCCGCGTACAGCCGGACGACGGTCCGCCGCGTCTCCAGCGTCGCCACCGGACGCAGCGGCTCGCCCCGCGTGTACGCCGCGACCAGCGCCGCCAGCCGCGCCGGCACGACCTTCGGGCGTCCGAGCGGAGCGTGCAACTCCTCCTTGCCGTCCGGGCCCGCCGGCACCTTCAGATGCCATCCCGCGTCCGTCCCGCCGCGCCGCCGCCGCAGCGTGATCCCGTGCGCCGCGAGGCGCAAGTCGGCCGTGTCGAAGTAGCTCGCGTGCAGGTCGAAGGTCTCCGGTTCCCCGGCCGACGCCACCCCCGGCAGCCCGCCCAGCTCCGGAAGGACGAAATCGGCCCGGGCGTCGTACTTGTGCTCGATCTCCAGATGCCTTTCGGCCACGACCAGCTCCTTCGGGGAAGGTTCTTCGGGGGACGGCTTCAACGGCGGCGTGCACACCCAGATGTCCACCATTTCACGCCAAGGTGAACAGGAGCCGAAATCTTGACGGCCTACGATGCGTCCGTGCGCACCCTGGTCCTCTGGGACATCGACCACACCCTCCTTCACGCGGGCGGGCTGTCCGCGGACATCTACGCGGAGGTGTTCCACCGCGTCGTCGGCCGCCCGGCCGAGCACGTCGCGCCGATGGCCGGCCGCACCGACCGCGCCATCACCACCGACACGCTCCGGCACCACGGCGTCGACCCCACGCCCGACGTCCTCGAAGCGTTCACCGACGAACTCGCCCTCGCCTTCGAAGCGCGCGCGCACGAACTCGCGGCCCGGGGCCGGACGCACGACGGCGCCCGCGACGTCCTGGAGGCCCTCGCCGCCCGCCCGGACGTGATCCAGTCCGTCCTGACCGGGAACATGGCGCGGATCGCCGCCTGCAAGCTGAAGGCGTTCGGCCTCGACGCGTTCCTCGACCTGGAGATCGGCGCGTACGGCATGGACGGCGTCGAACGTCCGCCGCTGGTGGAGCTCGCCCGCGAGCGCACCGCCGCGAAGTACGGCGAGCGGTTCGGGCCGTCGAGCACCGTGCTGATCGGCGACACCCCGCACGACGTCCGCGCGGGCCACGAGGGCGGAGCGCGGGTCGTCGCCGTCGCGACCGGGGCCACGTCCGCCGCCGACCTGCGGCTGTCCGGCGCCGACACCGTCCTGCCGGATCTGAGCGACACCGCCCAGGTCGTCGCCCTCGTCCTCGGCGTCGCGCGCTAGCGGCCGCCGGCCTCCGCGCGGGGCGCGGCGGCGAGCGTGAGGCTGCCCGGCAGCGCCGCCACGGCGGCGCGGACGCGGGCGGCGAGGTCGGCCACCGAGGGCGGCTCCACCGCCGCGGACGCCCACCCGCCGAGGGCGTGCCGCCACGCCGCGACCAGCATGTCGCCCGCGAGCCGGGGCCGCGCGTCGTCGGGCAGGTCGAGGCGCCGGTGCAGGACGTCCAGGACGGACCGCAGGGTGTCGTCGCAGAAGTGCAGGCCGTGCGCGTCCATCGACGGCGTCACCTGGAGCAGCCGGTAGCTGCGCAGCGCCCGGTCCGCCCACTCCTCGTCCGCGACCCGCTCCAGCGCCGCGAGCAGCACCGACTCCAGCAGCCCGAGCAGCGGCCGGCCGTCGGCCGGGCACGTCTCCAGCTCGTCGAGGAAGGTGCGCCACAGGTCCTCCAGCGGCGCCATCGCGACGGCCTCCTTGCCGGTGAAGTACCGGAAGAACGTGCGCTTGGACACCTCGACCTCGGCGCACACCTCGTCGAGGGTGACCCCGCCGAAGCCGTGCTCGCCGAACAGGTCCAGCGCGGTGTCGATCAGCGCCTGGCGGGTGCGCTGCTTCTTGCGCTCGCGCAGCGACGGTGCCGTGGTCATGCCCAGGAGTGTATCCGGGAAGCGAATGCCACTTGCAGGCGTATGCCACTCGGTGGCATAAATGGGTCTGTTCTCTTCTCGGAAGGTGTCACCTCATGCGTGCTCTGCTCATCGACCACTCGACGGCCTCCGGCCTGCGCCTCGGCGAGACCGCCACGCCGGAGCCCGCGCCGCACCAGGCGCTGGTGCGGGTCCGCGCCACCTCGCTCAACTACGGCGAGGTCGCCCACGGCATCGCCGGAGCGCCGGACGGCGCCGTGCTCGGCTGGGACGCCGCCGGCGTGGTCGAGCGCGCGGCGGCCGACGGATCCGGCCCGGCCGCGGGCACTCCCGTGGTCACCCTCGGCGCGGACGGCGCGTGGGCGGAACTCCGCGCCGTCGACACCGCGCTGCTCGGCGCCGTCCCGCCGGATGCCGACCTCGGCGCGATCAGCACGATCCCGGTCGCGGCGGCGAGCGCGCTCCGCGCACTGCGCCGGATCGGGCCGCTGCTCGGCAAGCGCGTCCTCGTGCTGGGCGCCACCGGAGGCGTCGGCCGGTACGCCGTGCAACTCGCCCGCCTGGGCGGAGCCCACGTCGTCGCGTCCACCGGCGATCCCGCCGCGCACGGCGACGCGCTGCGCGCGCTCGGCGCCGACGAGGTCGTCGCGCACCCCGAGCAGGTCGCCGAACCGGTCGACGGGGTCGTGGACAACGTCGGCGGCTCCCAGCTCGTCGCCGCGTTCGGCAGGCTCGCGCCGCACGGCACCCTGATCGCGGTCGGCCACGGGACGGGCGAGGCGGAGACGTTCCCGTTCGGCGACCTCTTCGGCAACGACGGCCGGCACGACCGCTCCCTCGTCACCTTCTACCTGCTCGACGACGGCGACCTCGCCCCCGACCTGGCATGGCTGGGCGGTCAGGTCGCCGCCGGACGGCTCGACCCGGGGATCTCCTGGCGCGGCTCCTGGGGCGGGGCCGAGGAGGCCGTCGCCGCCCTCCTCGAACGCCGCCTGCACGGCAAGGCCGTCCTCGAGATCGGCTGACCCCGACGGGGCCGGCCGCCCCGCGCGGCGGCCGGCCCGCGCGACGTTGCACCATGGGCCCATGGATGCGCACACCCTGTACCGGCGGTGGCTGTTCGAGGCGTGGTCCGGCGACTACGACGTCCTCGGGGAGATCCTCACACCCGGCTTCGCCGGCCACTGGCCCGGCATGGACGTCCACGGCCCGGACGGCGTCGCCGAGCAGATCCGCCGGTCCCGCGCCTACTTCGCCGACATCGAGAACACCCTGGACGTCGGCCCCCTCGTCGACGGCGACCTGCTCGCCGCGCGCTGGACCTTCCACGGCTCCTACCAGGGCGGGATCCCCGGCACCACCGCCGAACCCGGCACCCGCATCGCGTTCGCCGGCCACGACCTCTTCCGCATGGAGGACGGGCGCTTCGCCGAGTACTGGCCCATCTCCGACGCCCTAGGCATGATGCGCTCCCTCGGCGCCCTCTGAGGTCTCCACCGCCTGAAGGGCGAGCTTGAAGCCCTCGTGGCTGCGGGCGAACCCCAGCGAGTCATAGAAGCGGTGCGCGCCGCCGCGCCTCTTGTGGCTGGTCAGCTGGACGAGCGCGCACCCCCGCGCGCGGGCCCGCTCGATCGCGCTCTCCATCAGCGCCCGGCCGAGGCCGCCGCCGCGCCGGTCCGCGCGGACCCGCACCGCCTCGATCAGGGCCCGTTCGGCGCCGCCCTTGCCGAGCCCGTGGATGTAGGTCGCCTGCAGGCAGCCCACGACCGTCCCGCCGTCCACCAGCACCAGCAACTCGTTGCGCGGGTCGCGGTCGATCGCCGCGAACGCCCGCTCGTAAGTGTCCGTCACCACGACCGACGCCGGATCCACGACCTTCTCCTCGTCCGCCAGCAGAGCCAGAACCGCGGGCAGGTCGGCCCGCGTCGCCGGACGCACACAGCGCATGCCGCCGACCCTATTCCGCCGGCCCGGCGCCGAAAGTCGTCGTCCCCAAGCCGGTCACTTCACCCGGGTCGCCGTGTCGGTACAGGTGACAGCGACCCACGAAGGGACCAGCGATGCAGAAGATCGCCGTAGTGCAGTACAAGGCCCGTCCCGAGCGCGCCGACGAGAACCAGCGGCTGATCGAGAACGTCATGGACGAGCTGGAGCGAGACGACCCCGGCGGCGTCCGCTACGCGGCGTTCCGCCTGGACGGCGACACGTTCCTCCACGTCGTGGTCAACGAGGACGACCGCGACGTCCTGCCGTCGACCCCCGCCTTCCAGGAGTTCCAGCGCGAACTCCCCGACCGCATGGTCCCCGGCACCCTCACCCGAACGACCGCCACCCTCGTAGGCGCCTACCGCGTCCTCCCCACCCACCCCGCCCAAGCAACGACCACCGCCAACTGAACGCGCACAACGGGTGGGCCGACAGGCCCACCCGTCACCCCCCGCAAACCAAGCGATACGGCCCCCGAAGTTCACCCGTCCTGGCGATCCGGCCCACCGGCATCCTGATCGTCGCCGCCCACTCGGTGGAGGATGTCGCTCAGGTCGGTGACGTGCGGGTGCGCTGGGTACCGCGTCCTCAGGATGCGGTGGACGTGCGCGACGTCGCGGAGGGTCTTCGTGCCGCCTGTCGCGGTGAGGACGCGGACGGCGGTGCGCAACTCGGCGACCGCCTGTTCCGGATCGCCCGCCAGCGCTCGCGCCGACGCCGCCTTCACGCGGTACCACGCGACCCATTCGGAATCGCGGATCGTGCTCGGCATCGCTTCGATGCCGCGGGTGAGGAGGTCGGCGGCCTTGGCGTGCTCACCGAGGTATCCGTAGATCAGACCGCGTTGCATGGTGAGCATCTCGGCGCCGTAGAAGTACAGGCCATCCGGATCGTCGGTGTCTCCGCGTCCGGCGAGGACATCCTCGGCTCGGCCGACGGCCCGGAGCGCACCCTGCCGGTCGCCCAGCAGGGCCAGGGCCCGGCCGCGCTGCTGCGTCGCCACGGTTCGCGTGCCCGACGCCGTGGCGAGACCCGCGGCGGCCTCGGAAAGGCTTGCCATGTCGCCGTACTCGCCTTTCGCCCATGCCAGATGACCTCGCATTGACAGCGCGGTCGCCGCCAAGTCCTTGTCGTCGGCCTGCAGCCCTAGCCGGAGCGCTTGGTCGTAGAGCGGTTCGGCCGCCGCGTGGTCGTTGACCGCCGTGCTGAGCCACCCGTTGAACTGGGAGGCCTCGGACGCGATCGCCAGGAGCCGTGCGGCGAGCGGGCCCCGAGCGTCGCGCAGCAGACGCATGATCAGCGCAAGGTGCGCCCGTGCCGCGCCCAAGACGGCGTGAGAGCCGACCACGTCCTCGACCCGCCGCTGGTTGGCGAGCGTGGCCGCCAGACCGTCGATCACGACGCCGTCGAGCCGGGCCGGATCACGCACCGCGAGCGCGAGCCGCTCATGCTCGTCCGAGAAGGCGCGGCGAGCGTCATCGGCGGCGAAGAGGGCTTCTTCGGGGGTGTTGAGGGCGCGGGCGTAGAGGAGGCGGTAGCTGGGGCCTACGGCGTGCTCGCCGGCTTCGTGGCCGCGGATGGTGCGTTCGAGGTCGCGCACGGACGGGAGGCGTTGCCGGACGCGCTCGGGAGCGACGTCGCGGAACCGTTCGGCCAGGTCGGCGACGGTCAGGCCGTGCGCTTTCCGAGCGGCCCGCAGCCGGGCCCCGGCGCGCTTCTTCTCGGACACCGCAGTGCACCTCGTTCCGGATATCCGCGGAGATGGTCCGTGTCCACGCTCATCTCCGATTATCACGGTGACCTGCGCCACCCGTCATCGATTCACTGAGAGTGATCGAATCGGCACAGAGTGGGGGAACGGCGGCGACAGATGACGGGCGCGAGGAGAGGTGGGCCGCCTGCGCTTTTCGCGTGGGACGTCGTCCTGCGCGAGGGAGGGGAGTGCGGCGTCACCGACGACCAGGCGGCCGCGCTCCGGCACGTCCGGCGGGCCCTTCAAGGGGCGGACGTCGGGGGGCGGGGGCGAGTGCGCCTGGTGACCGTCGGCCTGTCGGGACGCGTCGAGTACGTCGAGCTGGGGATCGTCGCGGAGGCGCGGCGCGACGGCGGCGCGGTGGTGTGGGCGTGGTGACGGCGACCGGGCACCTGGAACGGCTGGCCGTGGCCCTGGACACGGCGGGCTGGACGGTCGACCGGCGGTGCAGGAGGCTCGGCCGCCGCGAAGCTCGCGAAGCGAGGTCGCGCCCGCCCGAGGACGGTCAGAGGGCGAGCCGCCAGGCGAGGCCCTTGGGCCGGGATTGCCTACTGCAGGTGGTACTTCATGCCCATGTGGGAGGGGCGGAAGCCGATCTTCTGGTAGAAGCGGATCGCGTCGGGGCGCTGGCGGTCGGTGGTGAGCTGGACGACGCGGCAGCCGCGGGCGCGGGCCTGGTCGATGGCCCAGGCGAGCATGGTCTGGCCGAGGCCGCGGCCGCGCTCGTCGGCCGCGATGCGGACGCCCTCGATCTGGGCGCGCTCGCCGCCGGTGTAGGTGAGGCCGGGGATGTAGGTGAGCTGCAGCGTGCCCGCGACCGTGCCCGCGACGTCCGCCACGATCAGGTGGTTGTTGGGGTCCTTCTCGATGGCGGCGAAGGCGGTGACGTAGGCCTCGGGAATCTCCTCGGCGAGTGTTTCGCGGGTCGCGCCCAGGGGATCGTCGGCCAGGAGCCGGACGATCTCGGGGAGATCGGCGGCCGTCGCCTCGCGAAAGGTCACTTCTTGATCACGCTGCACGTCACAAGGTTATCCGGGCGCTAAGTTGCAATGTTCACAACGACTTGTAGTACTACGGTTCGTAGTACTACGTTGGGTGGAGACCACCCCAGAGCGAACCGCCGGTGGCCTCCTCACCATGCCCCGCAGGGAGAAAGCCATGCACAACGACGAGAACGAGGAACACTGGACCGACCACGCCATCTGTCGCGGCGCGGATCCCGACCTGTTCTTCCCGATCGGCTACTCGGCGCCGGTGCTCCAGGCTCAGATGGACGCGGCGAAGGCGATCTGCGCGAACTGCCCGGTGAAGGCGGAGTGCCTCGCGTGGGCGCTGCGGGTGGGCGAGCCGGACGGCATCTGGGGCGGGACGACCCCGGAGGAGCGGCGCTACCTGCGCCGGACCGCGGAGGCCCCGGCGCGGCGCCGGCTGCCGGTGATCGTGGTCCGCGGCGACGCGTCCGAGTCCGAGCACGCCTCCGCCGCCTGAACCGGCTGCGCGCCGGCGCGACTGCCCGGCGAACCGGTACAACCAAAAGCACGGGAAGTGGACTACTTCACTGAACCGGTGGCGTCCTAGCGTCGGCGGCATGTCCACTCTCACCACATTGATGCACCAGGTTCCGCCCTTCATCCCCTCGGGTGCCGAGGCGATGACCGCGACGGTCGAACTGCCCCCGGGGGACCCGGGCACACCGCCGCACCGCCACTCCGGCCCCGTCTTCGGCTACCTGCTCGAAGGCGAGATGGTGTTCGAGCTGGAGGGCGAGCCCGAACGGGTGATCCGCGCCGGCGAGGCGTTCTGGGAACCCGGCGGCGACGTGATCCACTACCAGGCCGCCAACAACCTCGCCGACGGCTGGACCCGTTTCGTCATCGTCATGCTGGGCGTCCCCGGCGAGCCGATGCTGACCCTCGTGGACGAGGCGGAGTTGCGCGCGCGCCGCGACCGCCGGGCGCCGCGTCCGGTTCACCCGGCGTAGCGGGGCGGGGTCTCCGCCTGACCTGTCACCGCGTCGACGACCCCGGCCAGGGCCTCCAGGGCGCCGTGCCAGGCGTGCGGGGGAGGGGTGGCGAAGCCGATGACGAGCGCCGCGCGGCGTTCGGGGGACGCCTCGTGCCAGTACCCGTCGGTGTGCAGGCCGTGCAGGCGGAGCCCCGCGTAGAGCCCGGTCTCCACCAGGGCCCGCTCCTCCCCGGCCGACCCGGCAGGGAGCAGGGCGTGCAGGCCCGCGGCCACCCCGTCCAGCGGGCGTGCGAGCCGGTCCGCCAGTTCCGCGCGCCGCCGCCGGTGGACGAGCCGGGCCCGCCGGACGTGCCGATCGTAGTCGCCGCGTTCCAGCAGGTCGGCGAAGGTGAGCTGGTCGACGGCGGGCACCGCCGCGCCGAGGTCCTCCAGCGCGGCCAGCACAGGGTCGAGCAGCGCGGGCGGCACGGCGAGCCAGCCGAGCCGCATGCCCGGGGCCAGCGCCTTGCTGGCGCTTCCGGCGAAGACCACCCGGTCGGGGGCGAGCGCCTGCATCGCCCCGACCGGCTGCCGGTCGTAGCGGAACTCGCCGTCGTAGTCGTCCTCGATCACGAAGCCGTCCCGCCGGCGCGCCCACGCGGCGAAGGCCGCCCGGCGGGACGGCGCGAGCACCACGCCGCACGGGTACTGGTGGGCCGGGGTGAGGAGCACGGCCCCGGCCTGGTCCGGCAGGCCGGCGGGGTCGGCGCCGTCGCCGTCCACGCGCAGCGGGACGACGCCCAGCCCCGCCGCGCGCAGCAGGTCCCGGTGCCGGGGCAGGCCCGGGTCCTCGGTGGCCGCGCACCGGACGCCGATGCTCCGCAGGGCCCGTCCGAGCACCGCGAGCGCGTGGGCGAAGCCCGCGGTGATCACCACGGTTCCCGGGTCGGCGCGCACGCCGCGCGTGCGGGCGGCGTATCCCGCGATCGCGGCCCTCAGCACCGGCAGCCCGGCCGGTTCCGCATAGTCCCACGCCGCCGGTGAGGCCGAAGCCAGCGCCCGCCGCACCGCCGAGGCCCAAGCGGTGCGCGGGAACGAGCTGAGATCCGGGCGGCCCGGCCGCAGGTCGATGCGCGCGCCGGGATGGCGCGCGGGCGGTTCCGTGTCCGGACGGGCCTCGACCGCGCCGACCGCGGCGACGCGGGTGCCCGACCCGGGCGTCCCCGACAGCCACCCCTCGGCCGTCAGCTGGGCGTAGACCTGGACGACCGTCCCCCGCGCGATCCCGAGATCGGAGGCGAGGGTCCGGCTCCCGGGCAGCCGGGTGCCCGGGGCGAGCCGCCCCGATCGCACCGCCGCGCGCAGGGCCTCCTCCAAAGCCCGCCCCACACCGCCGCCCTGCGTCACGTCCAGGTGCAGGTCGAGACCGGGTCCGTCCATCGCCACCTCCTCCGGACACTGTCCCGCGCCCGGCCGGAGGTCAGGGCAGCAGGGCCACCTTGCCGACGACGCGGCGGTTGAGCAGGTCGTCGAGGACCCGCGGCGCGGACGCGAGCGGCTCCGTGCGCGGCGCGACGGGGTCGAGGCGGTCCTCGGCCACCATGGCGAGCAGCTCGTCGAGAAGGGCGCGCTGCTCGGCGGGGTGCCTCATGGACCAGGCGCCCCAGTCGACGCCGACGATGGAGCGGT
The DNA here is from genome assembly GCF_014706005.1 of Actinomadura sp. RB99. NCBI lineage: Bacteria > Bacillati > Actinomycetota > Actinomycetes > Streptosporangiales > Thermomonosporaceae > Actinomadura > Actinomadura sp. RB99. The sequence goes on from NZ_JABMCA010000095.1 coordinate 17,826, forward strand.
TGCGCAGCAGCACCTGGTTGAGCGGGAGGGACGGGATGTCCCCGGACGCGAAGCCGATCACGGCGTAGCGGCCGCCCTCGCGCAGGGCGCGCAGCGCCGGGTCGGCGAGGGCGCCGCCGACCGGGTCGTAGACGAGGTCGACACCGCCGTCCGACCAGGCGCGGGCGGCGGCCTTGACGTCGGCGGCGTCGACGGCGGAGTCCGCGCCCGCGGCGAGGGCCGCCCGGCGCTTCTCCTCCGACGACGCGACCGCCAGCACCCGGGCGCCGAGGGCCGTCGCGACCTGGACGGCGGCGAGGCCGACGCCGCCGCCGGCGCCGAGGACGAGGACGGTCTCGCCGGCGGCGAGGGCGGCGCGGTCGCGCAGCGCGAACAGGGCGGTGCAGTAGCTCTGGGTGAAGGTCGCGGCGCGCGGGGCGTCCAGCTTGTCCGGGAGCGGCACCGCTGCGGCGGCGGGGACGGCGACGTGCGACGCGAAGCCGCCGAGCCCGCACATGGCGAGGACGCGCGTCCCGTCCGGGAGGGTGCCGGCGACCTCGCTGCCGGGGACGAACGGCAGCGGCGGCTTGATCTGGTAGCGGCCCTGGACGAACAGGGCGTCGACGTAGTTGACGCCGGCCGCCTCGACGGTGAGCAGGACCTGGCCGGGGCCGGGCTCGACCGGGGCGGTGTCCTTGACGGCGAGGGAGCCGAGCTCCTCGCAGATCGCAGCGCGCATCCGTCCACTATGCCGGAAACCGAATAGCGTTCACCATCGGGCACCTTCGTGGGGATATGTACGTTGACCCCGGTGACGGCAGGATCGATCGGTCATACGGTGGCGACATGAGCTACACCCCCGACAGGCAACGCTCCGACGGGCTCGTCAAGGCCGGCACGCGCGCGCTGTCGGCGGCGGTGCTCATCGGCTCGGTGACGGTCGTGATGTGGGTCCTCGAGGGCATCGACGTGCTCGACAACGGCGCGCTGGACCAGTTCGGCATCCAGCCGCACGACGTCGACGACCTTCCGGACATCTTCACGGCGCCCTTCATGCACGCGGGCTTCCCGCACCTGATGGCCAACACGATCCCGTTCGTGATCCTCGGGTTCATCGCGGCGGCGCGGGGGATCGCGAAGTTCCTGGCCGCGAGCCTGATCATCATCGTGGTCGGCGGGCTCGGCGTGTGGTTCTTCAGCTCCGCGAACACGCTCGGGTCCAGCATCCTGATCTTCGGGTTCTTCGGCTACCTGGTCGGGCGCGGGATCTTCGAGCGGCGGGTGCTGGACGTCGTGATCGCCGTGCTGGTGGTCGCGGTCTACGGGACGATGCTGGTCGGCGTGGTCCCGAACGACCCGACGATCTCCTGGCAGGGCCACCTGTTCGGGCTGATCGGCGGCGTGCTGGGCGCGTGGTTCCTGCGCCGGAGCCGCGTCGAGCGCCCGGAGGTCGCCCGCGGGGTGTGAGAGCCGGTCACCCGCCGGGTGTGAGGTCGGCCGTCTCCGCTTCGAGGCGCTTGGGACGGGACGGGACGTCCTCGTCGGGCCGTTCGGCGGTGCGGGCCGTCAGGGCGGCCAGGCCGAAGGCGACGGGGATCCACGCCACCGCCGACAGCCGCGGCAGCTCGTCGACGAGCGGGTGCAGCGAGGCGATCGCCGCGCCGGTGAGGCCCGCGGCGGCGACGGGCCAGGCGGCGTCCCAGCGGACGCGGGAGACCAGACCGGCGGCGGCGAACAGGAACGCGGCCGGGATCAGCGGGTTCTCCAGCATCGCGGGGGCGATGTCACCGCTCCACAGCTTCCCCGCGGCGGCCGAGAGCCGGTGCCACGGGTCGGGCACGTCGGGATGCCGGAAATGCCTGGTGAAGGTGTCCTGGAGCGTCTCGTGGACGCCCGGCAGGTGCAGGGCGGAGCCGATCCAGAGGTTGCCCGCCAGGACGAGCACGGCGACGCCCGCGACGGCCAGGAACGCCCGCCGCGACGCGAAGACCGGGAGCAGGAGCACGGCGCCGACCGCGAGCGCGGTGGCCAGCACGACGCCGTTGGCGGGCTTGACGACGCACAGCAGCGCGAGCGCGCCGGCCAGCAGCGCCGATCCCGCGATCGCGGCGCGTTCGCGCAGTACCAGCACGGCACCGGTCAGCGCGAGCATCACGCACAGCATCATGGGCGCCTCGGCGAGCAGGCGGCTGCCCCAGAAGCCGGTCGGGAGCAGGAAGAACAGGGCCTCCGCGACCAGGGCCTGGAGAGGCCGCAGCCCGATCGCCAGCGCCAGCAGGACGGCCGCGAGGCCGCACGCCACCCCCAGCGCGGCCGTCGCGGCGCTGAACCCGGCCGTGCCCATCACCCGGACGAACGGCACCGTGAGCAGCGGATAGCCCGGACGCGAGGTGAAGATCCGCTGGAAGCGCTCCGGCGCCACGCCGGGCAGCGCGGCCCGGTACCGGACGCAGTCGGGCCGCGTCCCCGGCGGGCGCGAGGGTCCCCGCATCAGGCCGCCGCAGGTGATGTCCGCCGCGGCGCGGTCGGCGGCGGGCTCCGACCAGCCCGCGTACCGGAACGCGTCGCGCGCGTACCAGAAGGTGTCGGGCGTGGCGGTGGGCGCGGTCCCCGACCAGCGCAGCAGCCACAGCCCGGACCCGAGCAGGACCGCGACCGCGACGAGCAGCACCGCCCGCGCCCAGGGCCGGTCGAGCGGGTGGGGCGCCGCGACGTCCGCGAACCGCACGCGCCATGACGGCCACACCGCCGGCAGCCGGCGGCGGCGCCACGTCCGCGGCAAGCGGGACGGCGGCCGGTGCGTCCCGCCGGGTTCCGGACCGTCGCCGGGGATCCGGCGGCCGGCGTCCTCGGGCCGTGAATAACTCTGCGTCACGGGCCGGGCACTGCCCGGCCGCGCGCACGGCAAGCGAGTTATGGGGATCTATCAGAAAATATTGGACATCCCTATAACCCCCCAGACCGCCGGGAACCCGCTAGTTCGGACGTACGGTGACGTCCGAGACGACGGCGTCGCGGGGCGTCTCCAGCGCGGCGACCAGCACGCGCGCCACCGTGCCGGGCGCGGCGAAGTCGTCCTCCGCGTACGGGTGGCCCTCCTGCGCGCGCACCTTCCGCTGCATCTCCGTGGCCGTCCGCCCCGGATAGACGGTCGTGACCCGCAGCGATGGCTCCTCCGCCCGCAGCGAGTCGGCGAGCGCGCGCAGCCCGAACTTGCTCGCCGCGTACGCCGACCACTCCGGGTTGGCGCGCAGCCCGGCGGTCGAGTTGACGAAGACCACGTGGCCCTCGGCGGCGCGCAGCGCGGGCAGCAGCAGCCGCGTCACCTCGGCGGCGGACACCAGGTTCACCGACAGGTGGTCCATCCACTCGTCCGCCTCCAGCTCGGCGACCGGCGACAGATGGACGACCCCCGCCGCGTGGACGACGCCGTCGAGCCGGCCGGGCAGCTCCGCCCCCGCGAGCACCGCCTCGATCCGCCGCGGCTCGGTGAGGTCCAGCGGGACCGTGGTGATGGACGCGCCCGACGCGGCGGCGGGCGGCGCGCCCGGCGCGATCGCGATGGACTGGGTGGCGGCGTGCGCGGCGCCGGTGCGCAGCTTCCCGGCCAGCTCGGCCAGCCGGTCGGGGGAGCGGCCGGTCAGGACCAGGTCGTGCCCGCGCTCGCGGAGCAGCTCCGCGACCGCGGTGCCGATGCCGCCGGTCGCCCCCGTGATCAGATACGTGCCCATGGGGCCCCATTCTCCTCGATCTCCGTACCCCCGTGGACGCGCGGGGCGAGGCGGGTCAGTTCGGGCGCAGGACGCGGGTGACGCCCGCGATGAGCGCGGTGGCGAGCACCCACCCCGTCGCGATCAGCGCATAGGCGACCCAGCGGGACCAGTTCTGCGGGTCGAACGCCTGCTGCTGCCCGAACGTGTCGATCGGGATCAGCAGGTCGAGGCTGTAGACGAGCGCGTGGAAGTGCGGCTGCTCCGCCGGCTGCTTGATCCCCTTCGGATGGTCGAGGGAGAACACCGTGGTCCCGACGGCGACCAGCACCGCGAACCACGCGAACGCCAGCCACGGCCGGTACCCGTAGCCGACCGTCCAGTCCAGGACGAGGTTCCACACCCGGCTGACCGCGTGGACCTTCCGGCGGCGCGCGCGCAGCTTGGCGAGCTGCACCTTGCGGGCCAGGACGTCGTGGCCGATGCCGTGGTACCAGGCGGCGAGCTGCTCGTACGGCTGGAGGTGGAACTCGGGATCGCGGGACACCCAGCTCAGCCGGTCCTTGAACCCGCCGCCGCGCAGCGTCTGGTACGTCAAGCCGTTCAGGTACAGCTCGTCCGGCCAGATCGACGGATGGTCCATGATCAGGTCGATCTTCGAGTACGACAGCGACACCCGGCCCTTGATCTTCTCCGACGGCCACAGCAGCAGCTCGTCGCAGACCATGTGGCTGGCGTGCAGCGCCATCCGCTTCGGGTCGGCGGAGTCGAGGATCCCCTTGGAGAACGACAGGATGCCGTTGAAGCGGGCGCTGCGCAGCCGGACCGTCCCGATCGCGCGGAAGCCGGCGCTGAACTCGCAGGTGTTCTCGACCACCATGTTCTGCCCGTCCAGCGCGATCCGCCCCGGGTTGGACAGCGTGGTGCCCTCCATGAACAGCCCGCCGTTCATCTTCGCGCCGACGAACCGGACCCCGCCGGTGATCTCGGCGTTCCGCGCGAACAGCCCGACCTCGACGACCATGCTGCCGCTGAACAGCGCCCACTTGTCCGGCGCGGACGCGGTGATGCGGGTCCCGTTCATCCGGAACCCGCCGAGCAGCTGCGCGCGCGGCAGCCGCACCTCGCCCTCGATCTCCGAGCCGGACAGGCTGAGGAACCCGTCCGCCTGGAGGCCGCCGCCGTCGAAGCCCGGCATCCGGCACTCGGCGAACCGCAGCTGCCCGGTGCGCGCGTTCGACAGGCGCGGCGCCTCGACGAGGCGGCACCGCTCCAGCCGCAGCGGATGCTCGACGGTGCCGTTCGACACGTCCAGGCACCCGGTGATGTACGCGCCGGTGAGCCGGACGGCGGCGACGGCGCCGGTCCGGGTCTCGCCCGCGCCGAGGAGGAGCCGGTTGATGACCTCCGCCCGGACGATCCGGTCGGGCAGCGGCCCGGCGGGACGGTCGTCGCCGAGGACGACGCGCGCGCCGGTCGGGAACGCGGCCCACAGCCGGCGTTCGGCGGCGCTGAGGCCGGGCGGTTCGCTGAGGCCAGGGGGGTGCGGCACGGGAACCCTTTCTACGGGGAGACCCCCTCCGCGATCAACACCGCGGAGGGGGTCCGCGTCGTCCCCCCAGGTCAGGGCTTAGAAGAAGCCGCGGCGGCGGCCGGCCTCCTGGAGGAAGCCGTCCAGCTCGCGCTCCCAGTCGGTGTGCTCGACGGTCGCGTAGTCGACGGTGAAGCGGCTGAACGCGTCGTGGCCCTCGGTGAAGACGCCGCCGCGCTTGTCCAGCTCCAGGACGACCTCCATCGACTGCGGGTACGACACGAACGTCACTTCGAGCTGGTTGATGCCGTGCGAGTAGTGGTGCGGCGGGTGGAACTCGATCTCCTGGTAGAAGGGCAGCTCCTGGTGCACGCCCCAGATGCGGCCCTTCTCGCAGTCGGCGTTGCGGAAGTGGAAGCCGAGGTTGGAGAACGCCGCGAGGATGCGCTCCTGCGCGGGCAGCGGGTGCACGGCGATCGGGTCGAGGTCGCCCGGGTCGAGGGCGCCCGCGACCTCCAGCTCGGTGGCGATGCCGACGGTGGTGCCGTGCAGCGGGTGCCCGTACATGTGGGTGAGCGGCGCCTCCCACGGGATCGGGAACTGGAACGGGACGCTGTGCCGCATCCCCTCCTCCAGCTTGAAACCGCCCGCGACCGGCATCTTCGAGTACTCGATGTTGGAGGTGTACTCGCTGTCGTCCGTCTCGACCTCGACCCGGGTGCGCAGCGCGAGGTTCACCGACTTGATGTCGGAGTTGTACTGGCCGCCGACGATGACGACCTCGCCCGTCACGACGCCGCCCGGGGTGGTGTTCGGGTCGTGCAGGGTCGTCTCGATCGAGGGCCCGCCGATGCCCATCGCCTGCCGCAGCTTCTTGAAGACCAAGGTCCGTCCTCCTGTGTCCGAGCACCCCCGGTGCTCCCGTCGTCGCATAGACGCGCTTACGGGAGATTACGTTCCTTAACGGCAGGTCGTAAGGCGAATCAGTGGCCCCCACCGGCCAGGTTGAGGCCGATGACGCCGAGGATGATGCAGGCGAGCGCGCCGATCTTCACCGCGGAGACCTGGTCGCCCATGACCAGCATCCCGAGCGCGGCGGTGCCGACGGCGCCGATCCCGACCCAGACGGCGTACGCGGTGCCGACCTCCAGCGACTTCAGCGCATGGCTGAGCAGGCCGAAACCGGCCACGGCGAAGAGGAGGAATCCGGCGGACGGCACCCACTCGGAGAAGTTCTTGCTGGCCTTCAGGCACAGCGCCATCGCGACCTCGAACAGGCCCGCGAGGATGACGAGGATCCACGCCATGGTGACTCCCGGATGCGTGAGACGGCACGGTCACGCGTCGTCTTCGCTTTCCGGGTACGGCGCACCTCGTCCGGGACGGCCCGCTCAGGGGCCCTCGACCGCGTCAACGGCTCCGCGGTGCGGGGTGTTCCCGCCGGTGGCCGATGTCACCGGCGGGAACCTCGAAACGTGCGAAACATGGAGGACGCGGGGAACGCGGCCTCAGGAGCGTCCCAGCGCGCGGTACTCCCAGCCGGCGGCCCGCCAGCGCTCGGCGTCCAGCGCGTGCCGGCCGTCCACGATCCGCTTGTGCCGGACGACCTGCGCCAGCGCCTCCGGATCGATCTCCTTGAAGTCCGACCACTCGGTCAGCAGCACGACGACGTCGGCGTCCCGGGCGACGTCGAGCGCGCTGTCGCCGTAGCGCAGCTCCGGGAACGCCCGCCGCGCGTTGTCGAGCGCGGCCGGGTCGAACACCCGGACGTGCCCGCCGAGCCCGTGCATGGTGCGCGCCACGTCCAGCGCGGGCGCGTCCCGGATGTCGTCGGAGTTCGGCTTGAACGCCGCGCCCCACGCCGCGATCCGCTTGCCGGAGATCCCGCCGAGCATCTCCCGGACGAGGTCGACGGTGCGGGCGCGCCGCCGCCGGTTGATGTCGTCGACCTCGCGCAGGAACGACACGGCCTGCCCGACGCCGAGCTCCTCCGCGCGGTGCGCGAACGCCCGGATGTCCTTCGGCAGGCAGCCGCCGCCGAAGCCGAGGCCCGGCTTGAGGAACTTGCCGCCGATCCGGTCGTCCAGCGCGAGCGAGTCCGCGAGGTGCTTGATGTCGGCGCCGACCGCCTCGCAGACCTCCGCCATCGCGTTGATGTAGGAGATCTTCGTGGCGAGGAAGGAGTTCGCGGCGACCTTCACCAGCTCGGCGGTCGCGAGGTCGGTGCGGACCACCGGGGTGCCGAGGTCGAGGATCGGCCGGAACGCGGCCTCCAGCCGCTCCAGCGCCCAGTCGGACGCGACGCCGAACACCAGCCGGTCGGGGCGCATCGTGTCGTCCACGGCGAAGCCCTCGCGCAGGAACTCGGGGTTCCACGCCAGCTCGACGTCCTCGCCCGCCGGGGCGAGGTCGTGGAGGACGCCGGTGATGCGCTGGGCCGTGCCGACCGGCACCGTCGACTTCCCGACGACCAGCGCGCGCCGGGTGAGGTTCGGCGCGAGCGCGCGTACCGCCGCGTCGACGTAGGTGAGGTCGGCGGCGTCGGATCCCGGCTGCTGCGGCGTCCCCACGCACAGGAAGTGGACGTCGCCGAACTCGCCGGCCTCCTCGAAGGAGGTGGTGAACCGCAGCCGCCCGGACTCCAGCGCCTTGGTGAGCAGCTCCGGCAGGCCGGGCTCGAAGAACGGCACCTCGCCGGACGCGAGCCGGTCGACCTTCCGCTGGTCGACGTCCACGCCGAGGACCTCGAAGCCCAGCACGGCCATGCAGATGGCGTGCGTGGCGCCGAGGTAGCCGGTGCCGATGACGGTGAGCCGCGGGGACTCCGTCGGGTTCATTGCGCTTCTCCTTCTTCACAGCTGACGGAAGGGACGGCTCCCGATGGCTCTAGGAGCACGTGCCCTTGTTGGTCAGTCGGCCGCCGGTGACGCGGTTGTCGCAGGCGACCGTGTTGCCGTCCGAACCGAGGAAGATCCCGACGCCCTTGCCGCCGCCCAGGTCGATGACGTTGCGGCGGAAGACGTTGCCGGTCCCCCAGCCCTTGTACTCCTCGTGGGTCTGGAAACCGTCCTTGAGCGTTCCGGTCCCGCGGTTGCCCTCGATGACGTAGCCGTTGCCCTTGGCGTCGACCCACGAGTCGTTGACGCTCCCGCCGGAGAGCTGCGAGCCGTCGAAGACGTTCCCGACGAGCCGGCCGCCCGACGTGCCCTCCTTGATGTCCACCGCCTCCGCGGTCGCGGTGATCCGGTTCCCGGCGACGAGGTTGGCGTCGCTCGCGTCCGGCCTGCCCTGGGTGACCCGGCCCCAGTTGTTGTGCGACGAGCCGAGGTACACCCCCTCGCCGAAGCGCGGGTTCGCCCGTCCCGTCCGGGTGATCATGTTGTACTGCACCGCGTTGCCGGTGCTGAAATCGCGCAGGTGGACGGCCTCGTCGCCGACGTCGTGGACGGTGAGCCCCTGCACGACCGTCCCGCTGGTGCCGTCGAGCATGACGCCCTTCTGGCTGCGGGTGACGGTGAAGCCGATCAGCCGCCAGTGGCTCGCGTTCTGCAGGTGGAAGCCGTAGCCCTTGGAGAGGGCGCCGCCGTCCAGCACGGACCGCGGCGTCCCGCACACGAAGATCGGTTTGGCGCGGGTGCCGGACCTCTGGCTGGAGAACTGGCCCGCGTACCGGCCGGGGGCCAGCCGGATGACGTCACCGGGCGCTGCCGTGTTCAGCTTCTCCTGCAGCTGGACGGCGCCGTGCACGGTCACGGTCGCCTTGGGGCACGCGATCCGCTGGTACGACGACGGCAGCGGCATCGCCGGCGCCGGCTGCCCGATCCCGCTCCCCGAGCCGGCCCCCGAGCCCGCCCCGGCCCCCGAGCCCGCCCCGGCCCCGGCGCCCGCACCGGCGCCCGCGCCTGCGCCGTTCCCCGTGCCGGCGGGCGCGCCCTTCCCCGTTCCGGGGAGGGGGTCGCTCTCGGCGGCGTTCTTGCCTTTGCCGCCGCCCTGGGTGGCCAGCACGACCACGGCGCTGGTCGCGACGGCCCCGACGGCCAGCACGCCGGCGAACTTCACATCGATCTTCACGATCCACCCCCGCCCCGCGTCACGCGCCCCCGCGCGTCAGGAGCACTCGCCCTTCGCGGTGAGCCGCCCGCCGGTCACCTTGTTGTTGCAGGCGATCGTGTTGCCGCCGACGGTGTCGTTGATGCCGACGCCCTTGCCGCCGTCCAGGTTGATCGTGTTGTTGCGGAAGGTGTTGCCGGTGCCCCAGCCGTTGATGATCTGGTGCACCTGGAAGCCGTCCGCGGGCGTCTTGTCGCCCTTGTTGCCCTCGATCAGGTAGCCGTTGCCCTTGACGTCGACCCACGAGTCGTTGTGCTTGTCGCCGCCGGTCCTCGACCCGTCGAACACGTTGTTGAGGATCTTGCCGCCCTTCGTGCCCTCCTTGATGTCGACCGCCTCCGCGGTGGCGCGGATGACGTTGCCGCGGACCACGTTGTTGTCGCTGTTGTCGACCTTGCCGCCGGAGACCGATTTGAAGTTGGACTGCGCGGTGCCGAGGTAGACGCCCTCGCCGAACTTCTCGCGCCGCAGCCCGGTGTTGAAGATCTTGTTGTACTGGATGGTGTTGCCGGTGGAGAAGTCGCGCACGTGGATGCCCTCGTCACCGATGTCGTGCACGTTCAGGCCCTGGATGACCGACCCGTTCGTGGTGTCGCCGACGACGCCCTTCTGGCTGTTCTGGACGGTGAAGCCGATCAGCCGCCAGTAGTTCGCCTTGTCCAGGTGGAAGCCGTAGCCCTTCTTGACGCCGCCGCCGTCGATGACCGACCCCTGCTCGCCGCACAGGAAGATCGGCTGCTGCTGCGTGCCGGACGCGGTCGCGACGAACTTGCCGACGTACTTCCCGGGGTTCATCTTGATGACGTCGCCGGCCTGCGCGCCCTTCAGCGCCTGCTGGAGCGCGTTCGCGTCGCCGACGGTCTTGGTCGGCTTCGGGCAGGCGACCTTTCCGCCGCCGTCGGGGACGGGCAGCGTCAGCGGAGCGCCGGCCTGCGCGCCGCCGCCCGCGCCGCCGTCCCCGTCGCCGTCCCCGGAGCCCTGGTCGCCGCCCTGGTCGCCGCCGCCCTGCGGGGCGGGGCTGATCCGGCCGTCCGCGGACGTCTTCTTCGAGTCGTCCCCGCCGCCCCCGCTGGTGAACAGGATCACCAGCCCGGCCGCCACCAGCGCGCCGACCGCGAGGCCGATGAGGAACTTGACGTCGATCTTGATCGTCATGCTGAACTACTCCTTGGATGACCGCTCTGGTGCGTCGTGCCGCCGTGGGCGCCGGGCTAGCGTCCCGCGCGCGCACCGACTCGCTGACCGTCCTGGGAGGGGACGGTATCGGCGCGGCGGAGCAGCCGCACGGGCCGTTCCTCGAGCTTGTCCTGCGCCGAATACGGGTGGGCGCCGAGGCTGCCGATGCGCAGCCGCGTGCCACGGGACCGGAACATGGAGATGGCCACCAGCAGGAACACGCCCGCCCAGATGACGTTCATCGGCTTGAAGATCCGCTTCAGCCAGGTCACGAAGCCCGCGGTCTTGTGCCATCCCTTGATGTTGTTGTTGGCGTTCTGGTACTTGCCCGTGGCCCGGTCGACGTCCATCACGCTCGTGCCGGCGCCGCTCAGGGTGTTGCCGGTGATGACGGACCCGGTGACGTCGCCGCGCAGCGTGATCCCGTGCCGGTGCGCCGACTGCACCGTGTTGCCGTTGAAGGTGCCGTTGGCGTCGCGGACGTACAGGGCGGTCTTCCCGCCGGTGACGACGTTGCCGGACACCGTCGCGGCCGCCATCCCGTCGCGGACGACGATCCCCTGCCGGGAGAAGCCCTTCACCTGGTTCCCGGCGATCTGGATGCGGGCGCCCTTCTCGCGCGCCACGATGCCCATGTCGCCGCCGGTGATCCGGCTGTTCTGCACGGCGACGCCGGTGCCGCCGAGCAGCTCCACCCCGTAGCGCCCGTTGTCCGTCGCGACGCTGCTGCTCACCAGGTTGTTGCCGAAGCTGGTGATCGCCTCGCCGGACGCCGACGGCCCCTCGGCGAGCGGCTCGCCGTTCAGCGTGAACCCGTTGCCGCCGTTCCCGTTCGACGTGCAGTTGGTGACGCGGACGCCCTCGGTCCCGCGCGACAGCACGAAGCCGTCGCCGCGGCTGGCGGTGACGGTGGTGTTCTCGATCGTCGCGTTCTTCGCGAACCGGTGCAGCAGCACCCCGTCGACCAGGCTGTTCCTGATGGCGGTGTTGGTGATCTGCACCTGGTTGGACGCGGTGACGAACACCCCGTAGGCGTCGCCGTCGAAGCGGGAGTGGTCGATCGTCCCGCTGACCAGGCTCGCCGCCGGGACCTCGAACGTGCCGCCCCTGCCGGCGGCGCCCGCCGGGGTGACCTGGACCCGCTGGCGGTCGCCCTGCGTCGCCTCCTGCTGGCCGTCCGGGAGCTGCACCCGGTGCGCGGGCCCGGCGTCCGACAGCTCGGCGGACGAGTCCGGGCGGTCCGAGCCGGTCAGCGCGACGCCGCCGGTGCGGCCGCTCCAGAACCCGAGGTCGGACGCCTGCGTGTAGTGCATCTCGAACGTGCCGCCGATCGCGCGGATGTAGGCGCGGCCGTCGGCGACCTGCGTGTCCGGCTTGTTCGTGTCGTCGTTCCAGCTGGTGAAGCGGACCGGGTTCTGCGCCGACCCGTTGATGCGGACGGTGCCGCCCGCGCTGACGATCGAGGTGAACGAGCCGGGCACGCTGCGCATACGGATCGTCAGCGGCCCGGTGGAGCTCTGCAGGATCAGCTTGCCGCCGGCCGCGACCATGATGTTGACGCTGAGCAGGTAGGAGCCGTCGCTCTGCTTCTGGAAGTCCTGCCCGGCGAGCTTCTGCAGCTCGGAGACGTAGTACGGCTGCCGGCGCTGCGGCAGCATCAGCGTCCGCCCGGTGGCCGAGGTCATCAGCCGCGGCTGGCGGGCCGCCGCGGCGGCCGCGCCGCCGCCCGCGAGGTCGGACTCCTGCTTCGCGCGGATCTGCATGACCCGCAGGTCCTCCTGGTCGACCAGCGTCGACTGCTGCCGCGCCGCGCTCGGCGCGACGTCGTCGACGCCCGGCAGCCCGGAGCCCTGCTGGGAGTAGACGCGGTAGGCGTAGGTGCCGCCGCCCGCGAGGCCCAGGACCAGCAGCGTCACGACGACCTTGCCGGCGCCGCCCTTCTTCTTCCCGGGCGCGGCGCCGTGCCGCGGCCCCGCGGGCCCGGCCGGTGCCGGAGTCGGCCCGCTCATGTCAGACACCCCTTCGTTGCGGCTGCGGGACGCCGCCGCGCGGCGTCGGGTGCGGCGGCGTCGCCGGCGGCGGCACCGGGCGCGGGCCGGTCGTCTGCGACGCGTGCGGCGCGACCGGCTGCGGCACC
>NZ_JABMCA010000096.1:0-30092 GCF_014706005.1 Actinomadura sp. RB99
CCTCGGCCGGGGCCGCGGCGAGCGCGGCGGCGCGCAGGGGGCAGCCGGGGGCCGGGCGGGCCGCCGGCCTGCTGCCGGTCCCGGCGTCCCCGTCGATGATCGGATCGAGGAATGCGGCGGCCCGCCCACCGTTTTTCTCCGGGTGCCGCATGTATTCACCGTCCTGAGCTGGAGAGGCCAATCCGCAGAGCCGTTGTATCACGGCGAATTTCCTCCGACAAGATCGCCGGGGACCCTTTTCATTTCTCCGGCCATTGCTTACTCTCGGGCTGTCACGGCGCAAGATCGCGCCGTGCGGATCGGCGCCGCGCGGCCCGCCCGCCCCGAGAACCGGGGACGGCGCGGGGCGCGCGTGATGGGAGCTCCCGTGCTGGACTACCTCATCGACGACCCCGCCCTGCGCGAGCGCGGGCCGGGCGAGGAGCTGGCGGTCGCGGTGGCCCGGGCGGCCGGCGGCGACGCCGCGGTCCGCGTCCGCAGGCCGCTGACCACGCTGTTCCCGCTGGCCTCGACGCGGCCCCGGCCGACCGTCCGGGAGCAGACGAAGGGCGGCACCGTCACCGGCGGGCCGCTGCGGTACGTGCGCGAGCTGCCCGCCGAGGGCGGCGGCGCGAGCGGGACCGCCTACCGGGCGACGCCCGAGGCGGAGTTCCGCGCCGCGGCCGCCAAGGCCGAGCTGACGGAGATCTCGGTGGCCGTCCCGGTGCCGGCCGAGCTGACCCGCGATCCCGTGCTGCTGGCGCGGTTCGTCGAGCACCGCGTGATCGTCCGGCTGTGCACGGTGGAGAACGAGGTCCTGCTGCACGGCAGCGGGGACGGCGCGATCACCGGCCTGCTGAACCTCGACGGCCTGCGCCGGCTGAACGCCTCCGGGCGGCCGGAGGCGCCGGGCCGGATGGACGGCGGCGCCCTGGAGGCGCTGATGGCGGCGTGCGCCGAGGTGGAGGAGACCGGCGGGTCGTGCGACGGCCTGGTCATGCACCCGGCGCTGTACTGGCGGCTCGTCGGCGCGGGCGCGCTGCCCGCGCTGGACTCGGCGGGCCTGCGGATCACCCGGACCCGCATGATCGCGCGGGACCGGGTGCTGCTCGGCGACTTCCGCGCGGGCGTGACGCTGCTGGACGGCGAGGAGTCGGCGCTGGCGCTGCGGGTGCGCGGCGACGCGGCGACGATCACCGCGTCGATGCCGCTCGGGCTGGCGGTGCACCTCCCCCAGCACTTCGTCCTGCTGAGCCTGTGACCGGCGCGCCGGCGCGCCCGGGCGGGCGCGCCGGCGGACGCCCCCGATCCGCGGGGCCCGGCGAACGCCGGGCCCCGGGCCCCGCCCAGAAGGGGAGGTGACCCGCATGCGCACGACTCCGTGGTGATCGTCCGGGTCCCTGTCCGCTCCGGCCGAGGGGAGGTGAACGGCATGCGCACGCCTCCGTGGTGACGACCCCCGCACGCGAGGTTCCGGTGAGCGCGGGGAGGTGAGAACGCATGCGCACGAAGCCGTGGTGAGAATTTACCCACGAGAAATGGCATGACGGTGCCGCGACAATGGCCCGCCCGCTGGCCGGCCGAATTACCGTCGCGCTCTCCGGCAATTTCCGGTCCGACCGTTCAGGCCATTGATCAGTGTCGCGCCCCGCCTTCGGCGGAAACGGCGCGGCGGCGCCCGCGGCCGCTTTCCCGGCCGCGGGCGCCGCGCATGCCGGCGGCGCCCGCGAGCGCCGCGGCGAGCATTCCGGCGGCCAGCCCGGCCCAGGCGGCGTCGAACCCCCGCGCGGACGGCTCGTGCAGGACGGCGGCCAGCCCGCCGATGCCGACGGCGGCGCCCGCCGAGCGCGCCAGCATGATCAGCGCGCTGCCGCTGCCGTACCGGGCGGGCGGGACGGCCTCCATCGCGATCGTCTCGACCGCGACCGCCGTGGCCGCCATCCCGGCGGTGCCGACGACGAGCGCGGGCAGCACGACCGCGGCGTAGGCGCGGCCCGCGCCGGCCGCCTCGGCGACGACCGGCCAGCACCAGCCCGCCGCGCCGGTGAGGCCGCCCGCGACGGCCACGGACCGCGCGCCCGCCCACCGCACGAGCGGCCCGGCGCACCAGGACACCGCGGCGGAGGTGAGCGGGCCCGGGGTGAGGGCGAGCGCGGCGGTGAGCGCCGAGTAGCCCCAGCGTTCGGTGAGGTACAGGGCGACGCACAGCGCGACCGCGAACTGGGTGACGCTCATCAGCGCCATGGCCGCGTTCCCGGCCGCCGTCGACCTGGCGCGCAGCAGCGCGAAGTCCGCGGCCGGACGCGGGTGCCGCGCCGCCCGGCGCACGCCGAGCCAGGTCAGCGCGGTGCCGCCGGCGGCGGCGCCGAGGACCGCGGGGGCCGTCCAGCCCCAGTCGGGGCCCTGCACGAGCCCGAGCACCAGCGCGGCGACGCCGCCCGCGAGCAGCGCCACCCCCGCGAGGTCGGGCAGGCCCCGCCCGGTCCGCGTCCCGGGCGGGATGCCGGCGGCGCCGCAGGCCAGCGCGAGCGCGCCGAGCGGCAGGTTGATCAGGAAGATCCACCGCCAGCCGCCGAGCGCCATCAGCGCCGAGCCGAGCGCGGGCCCGCTCGCGCCGGCGATCCCCGACACCGCGCCGAGCAGCCCGAAGGCGTGCCCGGCGCGGCCGGGGAACTCGCTGAGCCCGACGGAGATCGCGAGGGCGACGACCGCGCCGCCGCCCACGGCCTGGAGCATCCGGGCGAGCACCAGCCCCGCCGGGCCGGGCGCCAGCGCGCAGGCGGCCGACCCGGCGGTGAACACCGCGAGCCCGGTCAGGAAGATCCGCTTCGGCCCGAGCCGGTCGGCCATGCCGCCGGCGGGCAGCAGCACGGCGGCGAACACCACGGTGTAGCCGGTGATCGTCCAGGACAGCCCGGCGAGGGTGCTGCCGGGGAAGGCGCGCAGCAGCCGCGGGATCGCGACGCTGACGATGTTGTAGTCGATCACCGCCATCACGTTGGCGAGGATCACCGACGTCAGCGCCAGCGCCCGGCGCCGGGACGGGGTCACGGCGCGGCGGCGGTGCTCGCCCGGCGGGCGAGTCCCTCCTCGATCTCGCGCTTGCGGACCTTCCCGGTCGGCGTCTTCGGCAGCGCGGCGACGACCTCCAGCCGGTCCGGCTCGTAGCCGGGGGTCATTCCCGCCTCCCGGACGAGGCGGTGCAGGTCCTCCAGCGCGGGCGGCTCGCCGTCCGGCACGACGACGGCGACGACGGTCTCGCCGAGCAGCGGCTCGGGCTCGCCGACGACCGCGATCTCGGCGACCCGCGGGTGGGCGCGCAGCACCTCCTCGACGGCGACGGCGGGCACGTGCAGCCCGCCCTTGTTGATCATGTCCTTGGTGCGGCCGATGATCTTGATGCCGCCGCGGCCGTCCGGCCGGGCCAGGTCGCCGGTGACGAACCAGCCGTCGTGCAGCGACGCGGCGAAGACGTCGTCGGCGCCCTCGTAGCCGAGGCACAGGTTCGCGCCGCGCACCTCCAGCCGCCCCGGCCCGTCGACCGGCGCGCCGTCCTCGCCGACGAGCCGGACCTCCATCCAGTCGACCGGCCGCCCGTCGCTGCGCGCCGCCCAGTCCGGCGGGTCGCCGGCGCGGCCGATGGTGACGCCGCCGTTCTCGGTCATCCCCCACAGCGGGCGGACGGGGAACCCGAACGTCTCGCGGAACCGCGCGGGCAGGCCGGGCGGTATCGGGGTGGAGCCGGTGACCATGTGCCGCAGCGCGAGCGGGCGCGGGTTCTCGCACTGCTCGGTGACCAGCTCGTCCAGGATCAGCGGGGTGAAGTACGCGGTGGTGATCCCGTACTCGGCGGCGAGGTCGAGGAAGTCGCCGGGCTTGAACGCGTCCGCCCACACGGCCGTCGCGCCCGCGACGAGCGGCGCGAGCATCCCGTACAGCCAGCCGCCCTGCCCCCCGACGATGCACGGGGTGGACAGCACGTCGTCCGGGCCGAGGCCGAGCGGGACGGTGAACGAGCGCGCCATCGCGTACAGGGTGTTGAAGGAGTGCCGGACGCCCTTGGGGCGGCCGGTCGTCCCCGACGTGTACATGATCTGGAAGACGTCGTCGCCGCCCGGACGGTGCTCGGGCGGCGCCGCGCCGGACGCCAGCAGCCCGTCCTCAAAGCCGATCGCGCCCTCGGGGACCTTCCCGCCGACGACGATCTGGTGCCGCAGCGCGGGCAGCCGGTCGCGCATCCCGGCGATGGTCGCGGCGATGTCGAGGCCGCGGACCTCGTCCAGCGACACCACCGCGCACGCCCCCGACTCGCGCAGGATCCACTCGGTGTCGGCGGCGCCGGAGGCGATGTAGTACGGCACCACGGCCGCGCCCGCGCGGCCGCAGCCGAGCGCGAGGACGGTCGCCTGCCACTGGTTGACCAGCTGCATCGCGACCCGGTCGCCCGGCCGCACGCCGAGCGCGGCGAGGCCGGCGGCGCAGCGCTCCACCCGCTCGGCGAGCCGCGCCCAGGTCAGCACGGTGTCGGGACCGCCGGCGGTCTCCCAGAAGTGGCTGACCACCGCCGGCCGGTCCGGCGCCGCGGCGGCCCGCGCGGCGAGGTCGTCCAGGAACGTCCCGTCCCGCCACCAGCCGCGCGCGCGGTACTCCGGTCCATCGTGGAGGTTCGTCACCTTTGACCCCTTCCATCCCAGGTATTTTGATCATGACCGGGGACGCGGGCCGCGACAACGGTGACTGTTGACGAAGACGGGGCCGCCGGACGGGCGGACCGGCGGAGGCCGGGAGGTGGCGGGGTGCGCGAGGAACTGCTCGCCCAGGCGCGGGTGTGCGCCGGGCAGGGATCGCCGATGTACGCGGAGCTGCTGGCGCGGGCGGCCGACGACGCGGACGCCGGCGGCCCGGTCGCGGAGGTGCTCGCGGGACGGGCGTCCAGCGCGCTGGCGCTGCGGATGCTCGGCACCGTGCACCGGATCGTCCTGGAGGGCCGGGCGCCCGCCCTCGCGGCGCACTACCCGACCGCCGGCGGGACCGCGGACCCGCGCGCGGCGTGGCCCGCGTTCCGCGACGTGCTGGCGCGGCACGCGGCCGAGGTCCGCGCGGGGCTCGCCGACCCGCCGCAGACCAACGACGTCGGCCGGGCCGCGCCGCTGCTCGGCGGGCTGCTCGCGGTCGCCGCCGCGACCGGGCTGCCGGTCCGGCTGCTGGAGATCGGCGCGAGCGCCGGGCTGAACCTGCGCGCCGACCGCTACCGGCTGCTGTTCGAGGGCGGCGGGTACGGGCCGGACTCGCCGGTCGTGCTGCCGGACGCGTGGCGCGGCGCTCCCCCGGCCGCCGTCCCGCTGCGGATCGCGTCCCGGCTCGGCTGCGACCTCGCCCCGCTCGACCCGGCCGCGCCCGAGGCGCGGCGGCGGCTGCTGTCCTACGTGTGGCCCGACCAGACCGCCCGCGTCGAGCGGCTGCGGGCGGCGCTGGAGGTGGCGGCGCGGGTCCCGGCGGAGGTGGTGCGCGCCGGCGCCGGGGACTTCCTGGACGGCCTGGCCCCCGAGCGCGGCGCGGCCACCGTCGTCTGGCACTCGGTCATGATCCAGTACCTGCCGGACGAGGAGGCCGCGCGCGTCCACCGGCACGTCGAGGCGGCCGGGGCGGCGGCGACCCGCGAGGCGCCGGTCGCGCACCTGGCGTTCGAGCCGCCCGAGGGCACGCACATCCAGGGCACCCCGCTGCTGACGCTGCGGCTGTGGCCGGGCGGCGAGCGGCGGGTCCTCGGCGAGGGCCCGCCGCACGGGCTCCCCGTCACCTGGTACTAGCCGATCTCGCGTCCTGGCCGATCTCGCGCCAGTCGAGGAGGGGCTCGACGAGGTCGCGGATCGCGGCGAGCAGCCCGAGCCGGTTGGCGCGCAGCCGCGGGTCCCGGTCCATCACCATGACGTCGTCGAAGTAGGCGTCGATCGGGCCGGGCAGCCCCGCCGCGGCCGACGCGAACTCCGGCAGCGCGGGACGCGGCGCGAGCCCGTCGCGGAGCCGGGCGAACGCCTCGGCGAGGCGGCCCTCGGCGGGCTCGGCGAACAGGGCGGGGTCGTAGCCGGCCTCCGTCCCCTCGGGGACGATCCGCAGCACCCGCTGCAGCGCCGTCGTGAGCCGCGCGAACTCGTCCGTGCGGAGCAGCCCCACCAGGTCGGACGCGGCGCGGGCGGCGCGCGCCGGGGCGCCGGCGAGCGGCCGGACGGCCCGCACGACCGGGATCGGCAGCCCCTCGTCCAGCAGGCTCTGCTCCAGCCGCCGCGCGGTGAACCGCTCCGCCTCGGTGAGCGCGTCCGGCGGCACCTCGACGGGCTGGTGCCGCGCGGCGATCGCCAGCCCCTCGCCGACCGTGAGCGGCGCCAGCCGCGGGACGGCCCGCAGGACCGCGGTCAGCCCGAGCGCGGCGCGGCGCAGCCCGAACGGGTCGGACCCGCCGGTCGGCGCGGCGCCCGCGGCGAACAGCCCGGCGAGCAGGTCGAGCCGGTCGGCGGCGGCGAGGACGGCGCCCGCGGCCGTCGCGGGGAGCGCGTCGCCCGCCGAGCGCGGCAGTTCCATCTCGTAGAGGGCGTCCGCGACGGCGGCGTCCTCCCCGGCGCGCCGGGCGTACTCGCGGGCCATCGTCCCGGCGAGGCCCGGCAGCTCGATCACCATGGACGAGGCCAGGTCGAACTTGGCGAGCGCGGCGGCGCGGGCGAGGACCGTGCGCTCGTTCCCGCCGAGGCCGGCGCGGTCGGCGACGCCGGCGGCGATCGCGGCGATGCGGGCCGACCGGTCGGCCATGGAGCCGAGCCGTTCGGTGAAGGTGAGCCGGTCCAGGCCCCGCCTGATCTCGTCCGGCGTCCTGCGCAGGTCCTGCCGGAAGAAGAACGCGGCGTCCTCGTAGCGGGCGCGGACGACGGCCTCGTTCCCGGCCCGGACCACGTCGCGGTCGCATTCGCCGTTGGCGACGGTGACGAAGTGCGGCAGCAGCCCGCCGGACCTCCCGCGCACCGGCAGGTACCGCTGGTGCTTGCGCATGACCGTGGTGAGGACCGCCTCGGGCAGGTCGAGGTAGGCCGCGTCGAACGACCCGAGGATCGCGACGGGCTCCTCGACCAGGTCGACGATCTCCTCGATGAGGTCCTGCTCGGCGGCGACGTCGACGGTCCCGCCGTGGCGGGCGGCGAGGTCCCGCGCGTCCTCGACGATGCGGGCGCGGCGGCGCGCCGGGTCGGGCTCGATGCCGTGCTCGCGGAGGACGCCGATCAGCGACAGCGCGTCCGGCACCGGCACGCGGGAGGGCTCGGCGGCGCGGTGGACGTCGGTCATCCTGCCCTGGTTCAGCTCGTCCAGCACGATCTGCCGGTGCCCCAGCAGGGCCAGCACCCGCCGGACCGGACGCGCGAACGACAGGCCGGGGAGGTTCCAGCGCATGTTCTTGCCGGCGCGCAGCCCCGAGACGATCTCGGGGAGCAGCCCGGAGAGGACGTGCGCGGCGGGCTTCCCGGCGACCTTTCGGACGTGCGCCGCGTACTCCTTACCGCCGACGGTGACCTTCCGGACGTCGGCGGCGTCGACGCCCTGCCCGCGCGCGAACCCGAGCAGCGCCCGCGTCGGCTCCCCGGACGCGTCGTAGGCGGCGGCGAGCCTCGGCCCCTTCACGACCTCCTCGGTGTCCGGGGACCTCGGCTCCACGTCCCGGACGACGACGATGAGGCGGCGGGGCGTCGAGAACGCCTCGACCTCGGAGGCGTCGGTGAGCAGGCCCGCCTCCTCCAGCCCGTCGCGCAGCCGTTCCGCGACGGCCTCCGCCGCGGGCCGCACCTCGCCCGGCGGCAGCTCCTCCACGCCGATCTCCAGCGCGAACGCGGCCGGTGCGGCGATCTCGGGAAGGACCGACTTCTCCAGGGCGACCTGGAGAACGGTGGCGTCGCCGAGCGGATGGCCGAGCTCGGCGCGGCGCTCGACCCACAGGGCGGCGACCTCGTGGGCGAGTCCCCGCATCCGCGCGAACGCGCGGGCCCGCTCGGCGGTGCCGATCGCGCCGCGCGCGTCCAGCACGTTGAACGCGTGCGAGCACTTCAGCACGCAGGAGTGGGCGGGGACGGGCAGCCGGGCGTCCAGCATCCGGCGCGCCTCGGCCGCGTACGTCTCGAACAGCCCCCGGTTCGCGGCGATGTCGGCGTCGTCGAGGTAGTAGCGGCTCATCTCGTACTCGGCCTGCCCGAACGCCTCCCCATAGGAGATTCCGGGCGCGTAGGCGATGTCCTTGAAGTGGGACACGCCCTGCAGCGCCATCAGGATGCGCTCCATGCCGTAGGTGATCTCGACCGACACGGGGTCCAGCGCGATCCCGCCGGACTGCTGGAAGTAGGTGAACTGGGTGATCTCCAGCCCGTCCAGCCACACCTCCCAGCCGAGCCCCCACGCGCCGAGCGCCGGCGACGCCCAGTCGTCCTCGACGAACCGGACGTCGTGGGCGCGCAGGTCGACGCCGAGCGCGGCGAGGCTGCCGAGGTACAGCTCCTGCGCGTCGCCCGGCTCCGGCTTCAGGACCACCTGGAACTGGGTGTGGGTCTGCAGCCGGTTCGGGTTGTCGCCGTAGCGGGAGTCGTCCGGGCGGACGCTCGGCTCGACGTAGGCGACGCGCCACGGCTCGGGGCCGAGGACGCGCAGGGCGGTGTTCGGGTTGAGCGTGCCCGCCCCGACCTCGGTGTTCATCGGCTGCCCGACGAGGCAGCCGTGCGCCGCCCAGTGGGCGGTGAGCCGGATGAGGGCGTCCTGCATGGTCAGCACGGTGTTTCTCCCAACGGGTCGAGCGCCAAGCGTAGATGCGTCAGCGCCCGAGACCTCGTTGGATCGCCGTGCGGACCGGCGACGTCTCGGGGAGCGGCCCCGACGGCGCCAGCGGCGGCTGCGCCATGAACCTGACCCGCGTGCCGCGGTGCGGCTGGGCGGCGTGCACGAGGAACGGGTGGCACAGGTACACGTCGCCGGCGCGTCCGGTCGCCAGGGCGACGGGACGGTGCTCGGACGCGGGGACGGCCTCGCGCGCGATGTCCATGAAGGAGACGCCCGCGTCGCCCGCCGGCTCCAGGAGCGGCGGGACGTCCAGGTGGGAGCCGACGCGGACGCGGGTGGGGGCGTCGTCCTCGCCCACGTCCGAGAACAGGAACAGCATCAGCAGCGCCCGGCCCCTGGAGGCCAGGTTCACCCGGTACCCCACGAAGTCGTCCGGGTCGTCGCCGGGGAAGCTCGCGTCGATGTGCCAGCCGTCGTCGCCGGGGGCCTCGTCGCTCGGGAACCGGATCGGGAACGTGCCGAGGCCGCCCGGCGCCTCCCACGCGCCCTTCCCCGCGAGCGCGTCGTACGCGGCGTGCAGGCGCGGGGTGTTCGCGGCCGCCCGGAACGGCGGCTGCCCGTACCCGCCGAGCCGGATCACCGGCCTGGTCCAGGTCGAGGGGTCGTCGGGGTCGCAGCCGGTGTCGCGCCAGAGGATCGCGCGGCACTCGGCGGCGAGGTCCCGGGGGAACGCCTCCGCCACCCGGACGAAGCCGTCGGCGATGAAGGCGTCGGGGTCGATCTCGTGCATCGGCCCAGGATGCCGACGGCGCCCCGCCGGGCGCCAGTGGTTTTCCGGGCGGTCAGCCCCGCCGGACGACGCTGAGCTCGACGCCGCCGACGATCCGGCCGCGCAGCACCTCGGCGAGCCGGTCCGACACCCGCTGCACCGTCACCCGCTCGTCGTGGCCGGGCACCACCGCGAACCGGACGGCCAGCTCCGCGGACGTGCCCTCGGTGAGCCGGACGCCGGTGACGGCCGGGTCGGAGCCGAACGCCGCGTCGACGGCGGCGAGCACGTCGGGGTCCTCGTGCGGCGGCGGGATCGGCCGCCCCTCGGCGAGCAGGTGCAGCCGCAGCCCCTCCACCGCGAACGGGACGGGCCCCGCCACGTCCACGACCAGCGCGTCCGCGCCCTCGTCGAGCGCGGCGCGGCAGGCGTCGCCGGCCCGGACGGCGACGGGGCGGGCGTCGGCGCGCCACGCCTTCATCGTGTCCATGCAGGTGAAGCCGAGCACGCCGCGCCGGCCGTCGTCGCCGATCAGCGTGGGCAGCGCCATGTCGCTCGACTTCTCCCGGCGGAGCTCTCCGGGTTCGACGTCCTCCTCCTCGGTGAGGACGGCGACGATCGGCACGAGCAGCCGCGTGTTCTGCAGCCGCCGCAGCACCGCGTGCGGGCCGACGCGCCCGGCCGCGTATCCCGTGAGGGCCTCGCACAGCCGGGGATCGGCGCTGCCGTCGTCCCCGGGGAACTGGGGTTCGGGAATGGTCAGTCCGGACACGGCAGGAAGGCTATAGCCTCCGGTGACCGCCATGGGTACCGAACCGGATACTCCCTGTATCCGGCACCGCCACGGACGGGCGGCGGCGCCCGCTCAGCCGAGGTCGGCGATGGCGGCGACGGTGCCGCCGCCGGACGGGCCCTGGTGCACCGCCGCGACCGACACGAACACCGCCGGATCACCCGTGACCGAGGCCGCGACGCCGCCCACGCACGCCTTGATCTGCCGGTGCCAGTGCACGTCGGAGTCGTCCAGCATGATGTTGCGGCGGCCCCGCACCGATCCGGACGGGTCCGCCTCGCACTTGATGAACACGTTGACGAGCCGGTCCCCGAGGTCGGCCGTGCGGGGCCGCTCCGGCAGCTCCAGGCCGGTCGAGCGGATCGCGTCCCAGACGCCGTCGGCGTCCAGTGCGTCCTTCATCACACCGTGCCCGGCGCGGTACCGGCCGCCGATGCCGCGCACGTTCCCGACCACCACGATCTGCGCCCGGTCCAGCTCCACGCCCGACGAGCACGACGCCACCGACGAGAACAGCGACAGGTCCTTGTGGATCTGGTCGGCCGACGGCGTCTCGATCTCGCCGAGCGCGACCGCGATGCCGAGCGCGGTCGTCGAGTTGGAGATGTCCATCGACTTCAAGGTGTCCTCGGTGACGACGTCGCGGCCGCGCCGCTTGGCGTCGTTGATCGTGTCGAGGGTGAGCAGCGGCGTCTTGGTCTGCACGTAGTGGACGTCGGCGGGGTCGTCGATCCCGGCGGTCTTCATCGCGTCGCGGACCCCGGCGGCGACCGTCTCCACCATCGCCGGGCGGCCGATGTCCTCGGGCAGGATGACCTCGCTCATCGCGACGCCGACCGACACGCGCGGCTCGTCCGTGCGCGGCGCCTTCGCCGGGTCGACGGTGGCGAACACGGTGGCGTGCGGGCTCAGCACCCCGTCGGTGCCGCCCGACCACACCAGCGGGACCCGCGCCACCTCGTCCGCCGGGCGGGTGCCCTTCGCGACCAGCACCTCGCGGAACGCGCGGTCGGCCAGCAGCCGCGTGTAGTCGTTCACGCCGCCGTTGCCCTCGGTCTTGCCGACCACCGCGAGGACGCGGTCGGCCTCCAGCACGCCGTCGTCGATCAGCCGGGCCAGCCCGGACGCGTCGGTCACGCTCTCGATGGGGATCTTGCGGACTTCGATGGGATCGGGCACGTCGTCGCTCCTCGGCTGCTCTGCTGATCGGTCTCTACTCCGGGTCACGCCTCCACGACCGTCCCGGCCCGGCCGCGCGCCGCCGCGCCGAGCCGGGCCAGCGACGCGATCGCCGCGCGCCGGCCGCCCGCCGCGACGAACCGCCGCACCGCCTCCACCTTCGGGCCCATGCTGCCGGCCGCGAAGTGCCCGGCGGCGGCCAGCCGGGCCAGCTCGGCGGCCGTGGTGCGGCGCAGCGGCCGCGCCGCCGGGGTGCCGAACCCGGCCACCGCGTGCTCCACGTCCGTGGCGATCACCAGCGTGGACGCGCCGAGCCGGCACGCCAGCAGCTGCGCCGCCAGGTCCTTGTCGACGACCGCCTCGACGCCGCGCAGCGCCCCGCCCGCCCGCACCACGGGCACTCCCCCGCCGCCCGCCGCGACCACCACGTGCCCGTCCTCCAGCAGCAGCGCCGCCGCGCCCGCGTCCAGGATGTCGAGCGGCTCCGGGGACGCGACGACGCGCCGCCACCCCCGGTCGCCGAACGGCCGCCACGCCTGGCCGAGCGCGGCGAACCGGCGCGCCTCGTCCGCCGGGAAGTACCGGCCGACCGGCTTGGCGGGGTCGGCGAATCCGGGGTCGGCGGCGTCCACCAGCGTCCGCGTCACCACCGTCGACACCGGGCGCGGCGCGCCGCGCGCGGCGAGCGCCCGCTCCAGCGCGTTCATGACCATCACGCCGACGGTGGCCTGCGTCTGCGCGCCGCACCAGTCCAGCGGCACCGGCGGCACCACCCCCGCCGCCAGCTGGTTCTTGATCAGCAGGTTGCCGACCTGCGGGCCGTTGCCGTGCGTCAGCGCGACCCGCGCCCCCGCCGCCACCAGCTCCGCGACGTGCCGCATCGCGACCTCGATCGCCGCCGCCTGCGCGTCCGGCGTCGCGCTGCCGTCCGGCGCGGTCATGGCGTTGCCGCCCAGCGCGATCAGAATCCGCTCGCCGTCGAGCGAGTCCCCGTTCCGGCCCACGGCCCGAACGCTAGCCGCGCGGCGGGCGGCGCTCATGGGCGAAACCAGCCCAAGGAACGCCGCCCGTTCGGCAATCTCCGCCCGTCCCGGCGAGATTCAGGCGAGCCGGCGGAGGCGCTCCACCGCCTCGTCGATGACCTCGTCCTTCTTGCAGAACGCGAACCGGACGAAGTGGGCGCCCGCGTCGGCGTGGTCGTAGAACACCTGCGTCGGGATCGCGACGACGCCCGCCTTGGCGGGCAGCGCCCGCGCCAGCTCCAGCCCGTCGGAGAAGCCCAGCGGCCGGATGTCGGCCTGCACGAAGTAGGTGCCCTGCGGCCGGTACGCGGTGAAGCCGGCCGCCTCCAGCCCGGCGACGAGCCGGTCGCGCTTGGCCTGCAGCGACGCGCGCAGCTCCCCGACCCACGCCGTCTCGTTCGCCAGCGCGTACGCGGCGGCCCGCTGGTAGGGCGCGCTGACCGCGTAGGTGAGGAACTGCTTGACGGTCTGGACGGCCCGCACGTACCGGGCCGGCGCGGTGATCCAGCCGGTCTTCCAGCCGGTGGCGGAGAACGTCTTGCCCGCCGACGACACCGACACCGTCCGCTCCCGCATCCCGTCCAGCGTGGCGAGGGGGATGTGCTCGGTGCCGTCGAAGGTGAGGTACTCGTACACCTCGTCGGTGATCGCGACGAGGTCGTGGTCGCGGCAGACGGCGGCGATGGCCTCCAGCTCGCCGCGGGTGAACACCGTCCCGGCCGGGTTGTGCGGCGAGTTCACGAGGACCGCCCTGGTGCGCGGGCCGACGGCGGCGCGCAGCTCGTCCGGATCGAACGTGAAGCGGCCCTCGACCGGGCGCAGCATGACGGGCCTGCGCACCGCCCCGGCCAGCGCGATCACGGCGGCGTACGAGTCGTAGTACGGCTCGAACACGATGACCTCGTCGCCGGGCCCGGCGAGCGCCAGCACGGACGCGGCGATGCCCTCCGTCGCGCCCACGGTCACGTACACCTCGGACATCGGGTCGTACGACAGCCCGTACCGCTCCAGCCGCTGCTCCGCCACGGCCTCGCGCAGCTCCGGCACCCCCGGCCCCGGCGGATACTGGTTGCCGCCCGACCGGATCGCCTCGACCGCCACGTCCAGCATCGCCTTCGGGCCGTCCTCGTCCGGGAAGCCCTGCCCCAGGTTGATCGACCCGGTGGCCGTGGCCAGCGCGGACATCTCCGCGAAGATCGTCTCGCCGAACTCCCGCATCCGCGGCACCAGAGGCTCAGTCACGGCACCAGCCTACGGGGGGCGTCAGATCCAGCCCATCTCCTGGGCGGCGCGGACGGCTGCGATGCGGGACGGCTCGCCGAGCTTGCTCATCGCCGTGGAGAGGTAGTTGCGGACGGTGCCCTCCGACAGGTGCAGCAGCGTCGCGATGCGGGCGGTCCCGGTGCCGGCGCCGGTGAGCCGGAGGATCTCGCGCTCGCGCTCGGTCAGCGGGTTGTCGCCGGCGGCCATGGCGGTCGCGGCGAGCTCGGCGTCCAGGTAGCGGCCGCCCTCGTGGACCTTGCGGATCGCGGCGGCCAGCTCCTGCGTCGGCGCGTCCTTGGCGACGAAGCCGCGGACCCCGGCGGCCATCGCGCGGCGCAGGTACCCGGGGCGGCCGAAGCTGGTGAGGATGCACACCGCGCAGCGGGCGCCCGCGGCGGCCAGGTCCTCGGCGACGGTGAGGCCGTCCGCGCCGGGCATGTCGATGTCGAGGACGGCGACGTCGGGATCGTGCGCGGCGACGGCGGCGGCGACCTCGTCGCCGCGGCCGGCCTCGGCGACGACCTCCAGGTCGGCCTCCAGCCCGAGGAGCGCGGCGACGGCGCCGCGGATGAGGTGCTCGTCGTCGGCGAGCAGGATCCGGATCACCGGCCGCTCCCCCCGGCCGCCGCCCGCGCCGTCTCGGCCTGTGCCGTCTCGGCCTGTGCCGTCTCGGCCTGTGCCGTCTCCGGGGCCTGGGGCTCCTCGGCGGCGGACGGCTCGGCGGCGGACGGCTCGGCGGCGGACGGGCCGTCCGGCACGGTGCGCGGCAGCGGGACGACGGCGCGCAGCAGGAAGCCGTCGCGGCCGTGCCGGCCCGCGGTGACCTCGCCGCCGACCACGGCGGCGCGCTCGGCGAGGCCGGTCAGCCCCGCCCCGCCGGTCCCCTCGCGGTGCGCGTCCGCGTCGCCGCGGACGCCGTCGTTGCGCATCTCCAGCACCACGGAGCCACCGTACGCGGTGAGCGCGACGGCGCAGTGCCGGGCCTCGCTGTGCTTGATCACGTTGGTGGCGCCCTCCCGGATCACCCAGGCGAGCACCGAGCGGACCTCGGGCGGCAGCCCGTCCGGCACGGCCCCGGCGTCGCACCGGACCCCGGCGGCCTCCAGCACCGCCCGCACCCCGGCCAGCTCGGCGTCCAGCTCGACGGCGCGGTAGCCGTGCACGGCGGCGCGCACCTCGCGGAGCGCGTCGCGGGCCGCGCGCTGCACGTCGGCCATCTCCGCGCCGGCGCGGGCCGGGTCGGCGTCCGCCAGCCGCATGGCCAGCTCGCTCTTCACCGCGATCAGGGAGAGGCTGTGGCCGAGCAGGTCGTGCAGGTCGCGGGAGAAGCGCAGCCGCTCCTCGGTGACGGCGAGGCGGGCGAGCGCGTCCCGCGCGGCGTGCGTCTCCTGGTGCAGGTCCCACATGCGGCGCTGGTAGCGGTTGACGAACGCCACGAGCCCGCACGTGCCCGTGTAGATCAGGACCATGACCGGCAGCAGCCCGTACCAGGGCATGTCCCCGCCGGGGTACAGGAAGTGGGCGGCGACGGTCGCGTACACCCCGCCGGCGGCGCCGGTGCCGACGCAGATCGCGACGACCCGGCGGCGGCTCATCGGGGCCAGCACCACCGCCGACACCCAGAACACCGACACGACGCTGAACAGCGGGCTGGTGACCATCATCGCGCTGAGCGCGGCGGTCAGCACGCCGCTGAGCACGACGTCCCGTCGGGATCCCCCGCCCTCCAGCGCGGCCCGGACGAGCCGCGCGTAGTACCAGGTCAGCAGGCCCATGCCGGCGATGACGAGGGCGGCGAGGGGGATGCCGACGGTACCGTCGCCGTAGGCCGCCGCCAGCCCGGCGAGGCCCGGCGCCAGGAAGCCCGCGGCGGCGCACAGGAACGAGCGGTGCGTCACCCGGCGGTAGCGCTCGAGCCTGCGGGTGTCCTGCGCCTCCAGGTCCGCCGTGGTCGCGACCGTCATGTCCCGTCCTCCTTACTCCTCGACTGTAACCGCGGGGCGCTCCGGGTCAGGCGCGCCGCGGCTCCCAGCGGAACCAGCGGCCCGCCATGGCGCGGCCGGCGCCGAGCCACACCGCGAGGACCGCGAACGAGGGCAGGCAGGCCGCCCAGCCGCCGGCGAACCCCACGGGCGCGTGGGCGGCGTGGTCGTGGAAGTCGCGGCCGAAGTAGGCCGTGCGGGTGATCTCGACGACGGGGCTCAGCGGCAGCCAGCGGGACGCCTCCTCCGCCGCGGCGGGCAGCCCGTCCAGCGGGAACATCACCCCGGCGCCCGCCAGGCAGGCGAACATGATCGGCAGGACGGTGAGCTGGGCGAGCTCGGCGTTCGGGGTAAGGCCGGAGACGGCGAAGGCGAGCACCGCGAACACGGCCGCGCCGCCCGCGAGGCCCGCCGCCAGCAGGAGCGGGTCGGCGGGGAACCGGCCGCCGAGCGCGGTGCCGAGAAGCACCAGCAGGCCCAGCACCTGGACGGCGTACATGGCGGTCGCGGCCAGGACGCCGCCGCCGATGATGTCGGCGTCGCCGAGCGCGGTGCCGCGCAGCCGCTTGAGCGTCAGGTCCTCGCGGCGGGCGGTGAAGACGTTCACCAGGTTCATGAACACCGCGAAGAGGAGGAAGAAGCCGAGGTGGCCGGTGCCCTGGAGCAGCGCGGCGTCCATGCCGCCGGCCTTCTGCCCGTGCGCGGGGAACAGCAGCGCGGCGAACAGCACCGGCAGCCCGGCGGCGGTGAACAGGGCGGTCCGGTTGCGCCACAGCAGCATGAGGTCGAGGCGCGCGACGCGGAGGGCGGCGCCGCCGGCCATGGGGCGGGGCATCGTCATCGGGACGCTCCTTCCAGCGCACCGGCCGCCCCAGCGCCAGCCGCCCCGGAAGCCATCTGCTCGGCGCCGGTCTGCTCGGCGCCGGTTCCGTGTGCGTCTCTCTCTCGCGCGCCGGAGGACGTGCGGAGGAAGACGTCCTCAAGGGAGGCACTGCGCGCCTGCAAGCCGCGCAACTCGACGCGGTGCTCGTCTGCCCAGCGCAGCAGCTCGTACAGGCAGCTCTGGAGTCCCGCCTCGGTGACCGTGTAGGACGCGACGGCGCGGCCCCCGTCCACGGCGATGTCCGCGCGGGCGCCGCGCAGCGCGGGCAGTTCGGCGACCCGCAGCCGCTCGGGCACCTGGAAGCCGATCCGGTCACCGTGCCCGGCGACGACCTCGGCGACCGTCCCGGCGGTCTCGATCCGGCCCCGGTGCATGATCGCGAGGCGGTCGGCGAGGTGCTCGGCCTCCTCCAGGTAGTGGGTGGTCAGCAGGACGGTGGTACCGGCGGCGACGAGGTCCCGGACGATCCGCCAGGTGGCGCGCCTGGCCTCGGGGTCCATGCCGGTCGTCGGCTCGTCCAGGAACAGCGCGCGGGGACGGCCGAGCAGGGCGAGCGCGAGGTCCAGGCGCCGCTTCTGCCCGCCGGACAGCTGCCGGACCCGGACGCCCGCCCGCTCGGCGAGCCCGACGAGGCCGAGCACCTCGTCGCGGGGCCGCGGCTCCGGCGTGAAGCCGCGGAAGCGGTCCACGGTCTCGGCCACGGTGAGGTCGGGGAAGAACCCGCCGTCCTGGAGCATGACGCCGATCCGGGGCCGGACGGCCCGGCGCTCCCGGTACGGGTCGCGTCCGAGGACCCGGACGGTGCCGCCCTGGGCGGGCCGGTGCCCTTCGAGCGTCTCCAGGGTCGTCGTCTTGCCCGCGCCGTTGGTGCCGAGCAGCGCGAACAGCTCGCCCGGCGCGACCTCGAAGGAGATCCCGGCGACGGCCTCGAAGTCCCCGTACCGCTGGCGCAGGCCGTCGATGCTGATGGGTGGGGTCTCGTCCATGCCCCCAGCGTCGCGGGCCGCGGCGGGCGCCGGTAGAAGGACGTGTCACCGGTTCGGCCGGCGCCTGTCAGGTGTTCCGCATGACACCTGTCATGCCGCCCCGCCGCGCCCTGCCGCGCCCGCTGTGCCTGCCGTGCCTGCCGCGCCCGCAGCGGTTCAGCCCGCGATGGAGATCACGTGGCCGATGGACGGCAGGTCGCCGGCGAGGTCGAGCAGGGCCTTGGCGACGTCGTCGCGGGTGATGCTGTAGCCGCCGGTCACGCTGCGGTCGACGGCCTTGCGGTAGCGGCCGCGGCCCTCCTTGTTCGTGAGGCGGGGCGGGCGGACGATCGTCCAGTCGAGCCCGGAGTCGCGCACCTGGGCCTCGGCCACCCGCATGTCGGCGATGCTGTAGCGCAGGATCCGGCCGAGGATCAGCGGCTTGACGACGTACCGGGTGAGCGGGTCGTCGCCCGGCTCGGACGCGATCGCGCCCATGCTGACCATGAGGAACCGGCCGGCACCGGTCGCGCGCATGGCGGCGATGATGCTCCGGGAGCTCTCGCTGCAGACGGTGGTAGGGCCGATGCTCCGCGCGCCCATGGCGCTGAAGACGGCGTCCGCGCCCTTCACCGCCCCCTCGATCGCGGCGGGGTCCATGATGTCCGCCTGCACGACGGCGGCGCGGTCGCGCAGGTCGGCGGGCATCCCGCCCGGGTTGCGGACGACCGCGGTGACCTCGTGCCCGGCGTCCAGCGCGCGGCGGACGAGCCGGGTGCCGATGCCCCCGGTCGCGCCGAAGACGGTGATTCTCATCCCGGATTCCTCCCCGATGGGGTGAGTGAACATTTACTAACCCCTAGAATGAGTAAGCATTCACTCACTGTCAAGGGGGCGGCCGATGACCGCGCGCGAGCGGATCCTGGACGCGGCGGCGGACGTCATGCGCGAGCGCGGCATCGCGGGCGCCACCACGAAGGAGATCGCGAAGGCCGCCGGGTACTCCGAGGCGCTGCTCTACAAGCACTTCCGCGACAAGGAGCAGCTGATGCTGGCCGTGCTCAAGGAGCGGATGCCGGCGTTCACGGCGAGGGCCGTCGCGGGCGAGGCGACCGTGGAGGCCAACCTGGTCGGCGTCGTGCACGGCGGGCTCGCCTTCTACCGGCGGGCGTTCCCGATGATGGCGTCGATGGCCGCGCAGCCGCAGCTGATGGCGGCGAGCCGGGAGGCGCTGCGCCAGTACGGCGCGGGCCCGCAGGAGCCGGTGCGGGCGCTCACCCGGTACCTGGACGCCGAGCGCGACCTGGGCCGCGTCGCGGCGGGCGCCGACACCGCGGCCGCCGCCGCCCTGCTGATGGGCGGCTGCTTCCAGCAGGGCTTCCTGCACTACTTCGCGGCGCCGCCGGACGCGCCCGACCTGCCCGAATCGGCCGCCGCCGCCCTCGTCCGGCCCCTGCTCCCCGTCCTGCTCCCCTGAACGGCTCCCCCAGCGGGAGTGTGCTGGCGGGGCTGTAGCGGTGGGGGTCTAGCGGTGGGTCTAGCGGTGGGTCTAGCGGTGGGGCCTCCTAGCGGTCGCGGGTCCGCACGAAGTCGACGTCCTCGGGGTCGCGGCCCGGCCACGTCAGCCGCGTGACCGCGGGCGGGGTCTCGGCGACGATCCGGCCGCGCGCGACGACGTGGGACGGCCGGGTCTGCCGCCGGACGGCGTCGTACGGCGACGACGCGGGCAGCACGACCAGGTTCGCCGGGCGGCCGGGCGCGATCCCGTAGCCGTCGCCGAGGCCGAGGACCCGCGCGGCCCGGTCCGTCACCATCGCGAACGCCTCGTCGATCTCGGCGGCGCCGGTGAGCTGCGCGGCGGCGATCCCGACCAGCGCGACCTGCAGCGACGACGCCGTCCCGAGCGGGAACCACGGGTCCATGACGTCGTCGTGCCCGAACGCGACGTTCACCCCGGCGGCGAGCATCTCCTTCACCTGGGTGAGGCCGCGCCGCTTGGGGTAGGCGTCGAACCGGCCCTGCAGGCACAGGTTGGCGAGCGGGTTGCAGACGAGGTTGACGCCCGAGCGGGCCAGGATCCGCTGGAGCTTGTAGGAGTAGGCGCCGTTGTAGGAGCCCATCGCGGTGGTGTGGGACGCGGTGGCGCGGTCGCGGAGCCCGCCGCGCCGGGCGAGGGTCGCGAGCACCTCCACGAACCGGGACTGCTCGTCGTCGATCTCGTCGCAGTGCGCGTCCAGCAGCAGCCCGTACCGCTGCGCGACGTCGAAGGCGATCTCCAGGGAGCGGACGCCGTCCTCGCGGGTGTCCTCGAAGTGCGGGATCGCGCCGACCGCGTCCACGCCGCGCCGCGCCGCCTCCTCCAGCAGCTCCGGCCCGTT
Organism: Actinomadura sp. RB99; assembly: GCF_014706005.1. NCBI lineage: Bacteria > Bacillati > Actinomycetota > Actinomycetes > Streptosporangiales > Thermomonosporaceae > Actinomadura > Actinomadura sp. RB99. Next base: position 20,019 of record NZ_JABMCA010000096.1, read on the forward strand.
CTCGAAGGAGCAGATGCCCTCCTGCGGGAACGCGACGAGCTGCAGCCCGATGACGTCCTTCACCCGTTCGCGGACCTCCAGCATCGCGTCGAGCGCGACCAGGCCCGGGTCGGTGACGTCCACGTGGCTGCGGACGTGGAGCACGCCGTTCGCCGCGTACCAGCGCAGCACCTCCGTCGCGCGGGACACGACGTCGTCGCGGGTGAGGTCGGCCTTGCGCTCGCTCCACACCGCGATCCCCTCCCACAGGGAGCCGGACGCGTTCCAGCGCGGCTCACCGGCGGTGAGGGTGGTGTCGAGGTGGACGTGGGGCTCCACGAACGGCGGGCTCACCAGGCCGCCGGCCGCGTCCACCAGCACGCCGGCGGCGCCTGCCGGTCCGCCGGGGGCGTCTCCCGGTCCGCCGGGGGCGCCGGCCGGCCCGCCGGGGGCGCCGGCCTGCAGGGTCCCGGCGAGCTCGCCCGCCGGCGCGACGCGTCCGAACCGGTCGCCGTCGATCTCGATGTCGTGGAGGCCGTCCCGCCCGGCCAGGCGGGCGTTGGTCACGAGCTTCATGCGGGGCTCCCTTCCCACGCCCGGCCGCGCCGGGCCGACAGGACGAAGTACAGGATCCCGGCGACCAGGGCCCCGGCCAACCAGGACAGGTCGATTCCGCCCAGCGCGCGCGCCGCCGGACCTTGCAGCGCCTTCGGGACGCCGTACTGGAACGCCCACGTCGCGGCGGCGCCGAGGACGAACGAGATCAGCGCGTCCCACCGGAAGTCGCCCAGCCGGGATCGTCCGGGCGGATCGTAGAGCGCGTCGACGTCCACGTTCTGGCGGCGGACGGCGTAGAAGTGGACGGCCATCACCGACGCCCACGGCACCACCCAGGTGACGAGGCCGCCGAGCCACGCGTCGAGGGTGTTCGCGAAGTCCTCCTGGAAGATCAGCAGGATCGTGAACGCGGCGGCGAACACGCCGACGCCGTAGGAGATCGCCTTGCGGGACACGTGCCAGTCCACGGTCTGCGCGCACAGCGAGCAGCTGTAGACGTTCAGGATGTTCGTGGCGATCGGGCCGTGCACGACCAGCAGCAGCACCGGGATCGCGAGCGCGCCGAACGCGTCCACGATCAGCTTGCCGGGGTCGGTGGTCGCGCTCACCGTCGCCAGCGACGCGCCGAGCACGCCGAGCCACACGACCGGCACGAACTGGCCGAGGACGCTCGCCGCGTACAGCCGGCGGCGCGGCACCTCGCGCGGCACGAACCGCGAGTAGTCCGAGGCGTAGGCGAACCAGGTGATGCCCCAGCCGACCCCGATCGCCGTCATCACGGTCGTCATCGCCGACAGCCGGTCGGTGCCGGTGAGGCCCTGGCCCTGGTGGTCCCAGTGCACGCCGGTCTTCGTCCACGCCACGACGGTCATCGCGGCGAGCACGGCCAGCGTGACGGGAACGGTCCACTTCTCGAACGCGGCGATCGCGTGGAAGCCGGACGCGGCGATCCACACCTGCAGCCCCATGATCACCAGCACCACGACGATCTTCAGGGCGGTGCCGCCGTGCACCCCGACCTGGCCGAGCAGCGCCATCACCAGATCCAGCACGATCCAGGTGTTGACGGCGCACCAGCCCGCCGACATCACGCCCTGCAGCGCGGCCGGCAGGTACGCGCCGCGCCGCCCGAAGGCCGACCGGGCCAGCACCATCTGGGTGACGCCCGTCCGCTGCCCCATCAGCACGAACAGCCCGAAGACCGCCATCCCGACGAGGTTCCCGGCGACCAGCACGCCGACCGTGTCGGCCAGGCTCAGCCCGAGCTTGATGCCGAGCGCCCCGAGCACCCAGTTGATCGGCGCGATGTTCGCGCCGGACCAGATCCAGAACTGGTGCCCCGCGGTCGACTCGCGGGCCTGCGGCGGGACGGGATCGAGCGAGTGCGCGGCGGCGGATTGACCGGAGCCGGGGGACGCTGAGCTGGACACAGGCCACGACCTTACTGGTCAGCCCGAAATGCTCCGTCCGCCGGTCTCTCCGGCGTCCGCGGCTCAGTCGCTCCCCGGTTTCCGGCGTTCCCTGGCTTCCGGCGTCCGCGAGTTCCCTTGCTTCTGGTGGCGCCGGGCTAGGGCTCGATTTCGCCGAGGCGGGTCTTGACGACCTTGCCCATCGCGTTGCGGGGCAGCGACCCGACCAGGTGGACGACGCGGGGCCGCTTGTGCACCGACAGCCGCCCCGCGACGAAGTCGATGAGCTGCCGCTCCGTCACGCCGTCCGCGACGACATAGGCGGTGACCTGCTCGCCGAGATCGTCGTGCGGCGTCCCGGCGACGGCCGCCTCGCGCACCGCCGGGTGCGCGAGCAGCGCGTTCTCGACCTCGCCCGCGCCGATCCGGTAGCCGCCGCTCTTGATCAGGTCGGTGGACGCGCGGCCGACGATGCGGTGCCAGCCGTCCGGGCCGATCGTCGCGATGTCGCCCGTGCGGAACCAGCCGTCCGGGGCGAACGACTTCGCCGTCGCCTCCGGACGGTTCAGGTAGCCCTTGAACAGGTGCGGGGCACGGACGTGCAGCTCGCCGGGCGTCTCCCCGTCGCGCGGGACCGGGGCGCCGTTCTCGGCCACGAGCCTCGTCTCGATGCCGGGCAACGGGAGGCCGACGTAGCCGGGACGGCGCTCGCCGTCTGCGCGCGCGCTGACGGTGATCAGAGTTTCGGTCATGCCGTAGCGCTCGACCGGACGGTGCCCGGTGAGCGCCTCCAGCCGCTCGAAGGCGGGCACCGGAAGCGGCGCGCTGCCGGACACCAGCAGCCGCGCCGCACGCATCGCCTCACCGGACGCCGGGTCGGCCGCCAGCCGGGACCACACCGTCGGGACGCCGAAGAACAGGCTCCCGCCGTCCTCGCTCGCCGCCGCCGCGTACGCCTCCGGTTTGGGCCGCCCCGTGTGGACGAGCCGGGAGCCGACCCGCAGCGGGCCGAGCACGCCGAGGACCAGGCCGTGCACGTGGAACAGCGGCAGCCCGTGCACCAGCACGTCGTCCGGCGTCCACGCCCATGCCTCCGCCAGCGAGTCGAGGGTCGCCGCGATCGCCGCACGGGAGATCATCACGCCCTTCGGCGCGCCGGTCGTGCCGCTCGTGTACAGGATCAGCGCGGTCGCGTCGGAGGCTGACTCGGATCCTGTCGTGGACGTCGGAGTGGTGGAGGCCGAGGTGGCGGAGGCCGGGGTGGCGGAGGCCGGGGTCGTGGAGGCCGGGGTCGCGGACGTCGGATTCGCGGACGTCGAGGTCGCGGACGTCGAGGTCGCGGACGTCGGATTCGCGGACGTCGAGGTCTCGGACGTCCGGGGCGTGGACGCGGTGGCGGGGAGGTCGTCGACCGGGACGAGCGGCGGGCCGCCGTCGCCGGTGTCCGCGTCGCGGGACGCCAGGAGCAGCACCGCGCCGGAGTCGCCGAGGATGTGGGCGCGCTCGTCGGGGCCCGAGTCCGGAGGCAGTGGCACCACCGGCACGCCCGCCAGGAGCCCGCCGACGACCGCGATCACCGTCTCCGCGCTCGCCGTGGCGTGCACCGCGACGGCGTCCGCGCCGGCGATCTCCGCCGCGACGGCCGACGCCCGGCCGAGCAGTTCCTCGCGCGGCAGTTCCCGGCCCGCGATCCGCACCGCCCCGCCCGTCTCGCCGAGCAGATCCCTCACTGGCCTCTCCCCTGCTCCTCGCCGTCCCGTTCACCCGCCGCGTCCAGCCGTACCGCGACGTCCTGCTGTCGCGCCGGGTCCTGCTGTTCTGCGACGTCTTGCTGTTCCGCCGGGTCTCGTCGTTCCGCGACGTCCCGCTGTCCCGCCAAGTCCTGCTGTTCCGCGACGTCTTGCTGTTTCGTCGGGTCTCGCCGTTCCGCGGCGTCCTGCTCGTCCAGCCAGGCGAGCACCGCGTCGGTGTGCTCGCCGAGCAGCGGCGGCGCGGTGTGCACGCGCGGCTCGGCGCCGTCGAACCGCAGCGGCGGGCCCGGCAGCTCGATCCGGCCGAGCGTCGGATGCTCCACCTCGATCACCAGGCCCTGCGAACGGGTCTGCTCCCAGGTGTACACCTCGTCGATCGACCGGATCGACCCCGCCGGCACGCCCGCCCCGTTCAGGCGCTCCAGCCACGCCTCCCGGGTGTCCCCCGCCAGGACCCGCTCGATGTCCGCGGTCAGCTCCGCCCGGTTCGCGGACCGGTCCGGGATCGTCGCGTAGCGGGGGTCGTCGGCGTCCAGTTCCACCAGCGGCGCGAACCTGCGCCACAGGTTCTGGTTCGCGACGCCGATCTGGATCTGGCCGTCCTTGCAGCGGAACGTCCCGTACGGCGCGATCGTCGGGTGGTCGTTGCCGACCGACTCGGGCACCTCACCCGCGACCGTCCACCGCGTCCCCTGGTACATGTGCGCGCCGACCACCGAGGCCAGCAGCGAGGTCCGCACGACCGAGCCGCGGCCCGTCCGCGTCCGCTCGTACAGCGCCGCCAGCACCCCGGACGTGGCGTTGCCCGCCGCGAGGATGTCCGCGATGGACAGCCCCACCTTGCTCGGCGTCCCCGGCGGGCCCGTGACGCTCATGATCCCGGCCTCGCCCTGCATGATCGCGTCATAGCCGGGACGGCCGCCCTCCGGCCCGTCGTGCCCGAACCCCGTGATCGACAGCACGATCAGCCGCGGGTTCAGCTCGTGCAGCCGCCCGACCGGGAAGCCGAGCCGGTCCAGCACGCCGGTCCGGAAGTTCTCGACCAGCACGTCCGCGTGCCGCACCAGCCTCGCCAGGGTGTCCTTCCCCTCGTCCGACTTCAGATCGAGGGTGATCGACTCCTTGTTCCGGTTGATCGACAGGTAGTAGGTGCTCACCTGGTCCGCACCGGCGAACGGCGGTCCCCAGCCGCGCGTCTCGTCGCCCGTCCCGGGCTGCTCCACCTTGATCACCCGCGCGCCGAGATCGGCGAGCGCCATCGTGGCCTGCGGTCCGGCGACCACGCGGCTGAGGTCGACGATCACCACGCCTTCGAGCGGTCCGGGCAAGGGGCGTCCTCCTTCGGGGGGCCGGCACCTGGAAGTATGCCGTCCGTGCCGCCACCGCCCCGGACCTACCCCGCGCTCGCCGCGCGGCTCCTCGCGCTACCCCCGTCCTGCGGGCCCGCGCGGCTGGTCGCGATCGACGGGCCGAGCGGCGCCGGGAAGTCCACGTTCGCCGACCACCTCGCGGCCGTCCTCGTCGGGGCGCCGGTGGTCAGGTCGGACGACTTCCGCGTCCCGTAGGACGCCGATCCGCTCACCTGGTGGGCGCCGCTGCGGCGCGCCGTCCTCGAACCGCTGTGCGCCGGGCGGACCGCCGTGCTGCGCCGCTACGACTGGCACCGCGACCGGTACGGCCCACCGGAGGAGATCGCGCCGCCGCCGGTCCTCATCGTCGAAGGCGTCGGCTCGGCCTGGGCGGGGTCGCCCGCCGCGTACCGGATCTGGATCGACGCCCCGCGCGAGCTGCGCCGGGCGCGCGCCATCGACCGCGACGGGCTGGAGTACGCCGACGCCTGGGACCGCTGGTCGGCCCGCGAGACCGCCTTCTTCGCCGAGGACGGCACCCGCGCACGCGCCGATCTCCTCGTTGACGGAACCGCGCCGCTGCCGCACTACTGAAATCCGAAGATCTGCTACTTGACGCGCGGGTCACTTCATTGCGCAGAGCCCATCTCAAGGTCGTATATACCGGGAAGCTCGCATACGACGTGCTGCTTCGTCTCGGAGCTCACACAGCCCTTCCGCGGGCAGCACCCAGCAAGAAATATAGCCATCGGGCTTGATCGAGTTCGGGCATGCCGAAAAGGGGAGCCATGTGGTCAGGGAAGAAGCCCTCGGGAGATCGACAGGAGGGGTGTTCGGGTGGTGGGGTGGCGCTTGCGTACGGGGCCGGTGATGGGGGCAGGCTCCGCCTGCCCCGCCCCCGGGGTCGCGCCACCCCACCACCCCCATCCGTCAGGTACGAATCTCCCTTGCGTGAGGCGCGAAGATCGGCAACAGGCCACGAGGCCCAGCAGCCTTTCCCGCCCGAAAAATACCGGGAAGAATGTGGCTCGAACGGCCTTGAACGGCTTCGAATGCCTGTCACACAGGGTACTGTTTACGTATGCAGTCAGTGACGGTCGAGCTTGGGGCCGCGTCCACCATGGAACTGGTGAACGCGCTCTCAGCCATCGCCACTGAACTCGCATCGCGAGAAGTCCCCGAATCAGCGGCCGCGTGCCTGGAACTCACCGAAACACTTGTGGCCGCGTGCGATATGCAGGAAAGCGGGCTCGCTGGATTCATCGGCCGAGTCGATGCCGCCGGAGAATCAGCCCGGTGGGGATATCCCTCCACCCAGGCATGGCTGCGATCGCGGCTGGGCATGCGCGACAGCCGCGCCAAGGAGCGTCTCACTCTCGCCCGGCAGCGTCATCGTCTCCCTCAGGTGGCCGAACGCCTCGCCGCCGGGGACCTGTCCTACGGATACGCCGCCACCGTCGCCGACTCGGTCGCCCGCCTCGACGACACCGACTGCGCCGAGGCCGAGGCGACCCTCCTCGGCTTCGTCGACCAAGGCTTCTCGGCCGGGAAAGTCGGCGCGTTCGGGCGCCGCATCCGCGACCTCATCGCCGAACGCGACGACACCGAAGACGCCCCCGACGAAGACACCAAGCGCGGCTACGACAATTCCTGGCTCACCACCACCCGATCCCTGGACGGCGGCCGCTACGTCAAAGGCTGGCTGAACCCCGAAGACGCCGCCATCTGGGACGGCACCCTCGCCCCACTGGCCAAGCCGGCCGGACCAGACGACCGCCGCGACCTCCCCGAACGCACCGCAGCGGCACTGTCGAGCGTCCTCTCAGGCGGCCACAAGGCCTCCAAGGTCACCGTCATCTGCGACCTGGACACCCTCACCGGAGGCAACGCACCCGCCCGCCTCACCGACGGGTCACCGATCCCCGCCGCACAAGCCCGCCGCATCGCCCTCTCGGCCGGAGTCTCACCCCTCCTGCTCGGACGCGGAAACACCCCGCTCTACCTCGGCCACCGGGAACGCTTCGCCAGCGCAGCACAACGACAGGTACTGGAAACGCTCTACCCCTCGTGCGCGGTACGAGGCTGCGAGGTCCCCGGAACGCTGTGCGAAGTGGACCACGTCCACGGATGGGCACTCGGACGATCGCCCACTGACATCGACCAACTCGCACTCACCTGCGGCTGGCACAACCGCTTCAAACACAGTCGCCCCGACCAGATCCACATCACCAAAGATCAGGACGGGCGATACGTCTACCGGCTACTCCCACCACCCGACGCCAGAAGATCCGCAACCGGGGCCGGACCACCAGGCAACATCGGCCCACCCGACACTCCCACCCTCGACTGGGCCGCATAACCCACCCTCTGCGCCCCATACCCGGTCGTGCGCTACGCCTGCCCGGCCGCATCCACCCATCGCCCGGCGCGGCACACCACACGGATCACGGGCCGGGACCGGACGTCCACCGCTACGTCGTCGAACGAGCCTTCAGCCCGCTCCACTGGTGCCGCCGCCTCAAAGGTGCGGGGGCATCGTGCGCATGATGGTCAAAGGCCGGCGCCGCTGATCCAGCGCCTGACTTCTGCTGGCCAGTCCACACGGTCGAGGTCGTGGTGTGCCGCGATGAAACGGTGGGCGGCAGGCCGGTCGTTCCAGTAACGCCCCTCAGGTGCGGCAGGCCGGACGAACACCTCGCAGCCGACCGCGTTCGTGAGGAAGACGACTTCCAGTTGGCCCGGCCCGCCCGCGGCGGGACTGCGCTCGGCAAGGACGAACGACTGATGGAAGTCGAAGATCTGGTCTGCTGCCGGTACCCGTTCTCCCGCGAGCCGACTGGACTGGAACGTCCACCCTGCCAGCGCGAACGCCTCCATGATCGCCTCGTGGAGCGGCAGGGAGGAGACGTGAAGGAGGTCGTGGTCGGCAGCGTCCTCTCCGTCCACGTCGTCGAGAAAGGTCTGCAACCGCAGTACCGGTCCAAGGGCCATCCCCGCCAGTTCGGTGATCGGTGTCTCCCAGGGCAGCCGCAGTGAGAAGCGGGCCTGCTGCGGTTCCTCCCCCACCGTGAACGGGCCGTCGACGTACTGGTATCCGATCTCGTCGACCTCGACCTCGCCGGTGTCCAGATGGGCGTACTCAGCGACGACCCTCAAGACGAGGCTCTCCACCCTCACGTCCTCATCGACAGCGCGGAGGAACACCTGCCCCGGGAAGGTGTCGCCAGGGCGAGCGACGCCGGCAAGCACCTGCGTGTCGACATCGACCGCCTCGCCCCCGAACCGCCTCTGCAGACGCTTGAACATCACGCACGTAGCCCCTTCGAACTGGTCAGGCGCGAAGGCTATCCACTCGACACGTCCGCGCCTCCATACCTCGGCCGAAGATCCTGTTAGCGGATGAGGCAATGCCGGGACTCCTGCACCGTCAGCTGCTTGTTGAGCCTGCGAGGGTAGTGTCGTCGACAGGGTCCAGGATCGACAGCAGGCGCAGCGTCCTGTCGATCCGCCGCACTCGGCGAACGCCTGCCCCAGCGGAGTTGGGCTCCGCAGGGCAGCCTGCGCAGCAGGTCGTAGACGAAAGCCTTTGGGTCACCGGCGACCCGGGGCAGCCGAGCATGGAGAAGACCTCGAACATCATGTCGCCGTCCCTGGCTCTTTCGGCGGTGAATACCTCCGGCTACGGACCGGCATCAATGTTGATAGGCGTGTCCAGGATATGCAGAGAGTCGCGTGGCCGTATCACGTCACGACGCCATAGATCAGTCGGCCTCCATACGTCACCTCGATGGACGCAGCTCTTGCACTCCGATCGAGTAGGCAATATCGATTGACCTGCAAGCCTGTCGACTGGCGTACGGTTGCAGTTCCTCTGCCTGGGTGATCTCGCTCCCCGTTCTGGGGGAACTCAAGCGCGGTTGACCTTCCTGGTCATGCTCGGAACAGTGAGTGACCAAGACACCAGGCAGTCGATGGACAGCAGGACCGGTCCTTGCGGCAGCTCGACGGCCCCTCGGAACGGGCCATCGGAAACCCTCTTGAGTTCACGGCGTCCTTTCCCGGACATCCCGCTCCGGTAGAGATTGGCGTACCCCTTGCCTACCTCTAGCAACGCTTTCGCCGCAGGTCCACGGTACTGGACGACATCCGGGCACGACCCGCGAATGGTGTCGCCTAGTTCAGGACAGGTGTCGGCGGAACGGAAACCGACTTTCCACCAGACGATCCCTGCAGAACGCGAATTTTTCTCGATCTTCACGTGCGTGTACCTTCGCGGAACGATCGACCGCACCCGACCGCCGGTGAAGTGGACCGCGCACAGCCTGTCGCCCTGCTCGAGATGCTCGGGAGTATCGACCAATCCGTAGACGTTGTAGCCGCCCAGCCGGTTGCCCTGGATCTCGAGCACGGTTCCGTCGTCGCCGGGCGCGTGCTCCACGGGCACTGTCCCGTTGCCCCACCCCGAATGCGGTAAGTCGATCTTGTTCATGCTGGGAAGTATCACATGGCGAAGATCGCGGGCTGGAGGCTTTTCCGGTTGGAGGTCCGCACCGAGTTCGACCACCGCATGAACCGCCGCGTCCCAGATGGGTGGGCAGCCGCAGGGTCGACCAGTGCGGACACGGGCGACGGGCGCGCACCGCAGGCGCCCAACCGATCGCCGCCGCGTCTGCGGAAACGGTGACGATGAGCCGGTCTGCTCGTTTCGCGGTCTGGTGGCCGCGAGTCAATCCAGCCGGGCGGAAAGGGCCTGCTGGTCGTGATGGTCGTCCTGGGGAAAGGTTCGCTCATGACGATTCGGTGACCGGCCGGTGTCACCTCGACCCCGGCGCGCTCAACGCAGACAGTTCGCCGTCACTGATCCTCGCTGCCGCTCTAGATCAAGTACCGCCCCCTCATTCAGGAACGGCTCAGGGCCGCCGGACCGGGTGGTCTGGCGGCCCTGTGTGGCCGGGTTGTGTGGGGGTCAGGCTTTGTTGAAGGTGTGCTTGGCCCACAGGTAGGAGGCGAGGGCGATGGCGGTGCACC
>NZ_JABMCA010000097.1:0-28665 GCF_014706005.1 Actinomadura sp. RB99
CGCCCGCCGCACCGGCCGGGACGAGCCCGGCGGCGGCCAGCGGGAACAGCGCGGCGAGCGCGACGGCGGCGCCCGCCAGGGCGCGGACGCCCCGCGACTCCCAGTCCGGCCCGTACGCGCCGCCCGCGACCTCGTCGAGCCGCCCGACGAACGCCGACGCGCTGACCGGACGGTCGGCCGGGTCCTTGGCCATGCCCCGCGCGACGAGCGGGCGCAGCGGCTCCGGGACGTGCTCGGCCGGCACGGCGCCGTCGAGATGCCCCGCCATGATCGACGCGCGGTCCCCGGTGTACGGGCGGCGGCCGGTCAGGGCCTCGTAGAAGACGCACGTCGCCGCGTACACGTCGGTCGCGGGGGTGGCGGGCTCGCCGCGCCACTGCTCCGGCGCCATGTACAGCGGCGTCCCCGCGGCGGAGGCGCCGCCCGCCACGACCGCGATGCCGAAGTCGACGAGCCTGCTGCGGCCGTCCGCCGGGACGATCACGTTCGCGGGCTTGTAGTCGCGGTGGACGACCCCGGCGGCGTGCGCCGCGGCGAGCCCGAGGAGCGACCCCTTCAGCGCGCTGAGCGCCGCCTCCGGCTCCAGCGCCCCGTACCTGCGCAGGATCTCCCGGAACGGGACGCCGTCCACCGCCTCCATCACGATGGCGAGGTCGTCGCCGTGCTCGACGAGCCGGTAGAGCCGGGCCACGTGGGGGTCGTGAACCCGGCCGAGCATCCGCGCCTCCTCCCGGAACCGGTCCCGCGCCTCCGGGTCGGCGCCGGCCGCGAGGTACTTGATCGCGACCGGTGTGCCGCGGACCGCGTGCCGCGCCAGCACGACCCGGCCCTGCGCGCCCCGCCCCAGCTCCCGCACCTCGTCGAACTCCGGAACACGCCACTGCGCCATGGGACGTCCCTCCCGTCAGGTCCAGGTCGCCTTCGCGAGGATCTCGTCGAGGCCCGGGGTGCCGAACTCGTCGAGGATGAGGAGGCGCGGCTCCGTCAGGTACCAGTACCGCTGGACGTACGTCACGCTGGTGGGCTTGAACTGGTCGGCGCCTTGCAGGACGAGGCAGTGGATGCGCCATTCGCGGTACTGGGCCGTCCGCGTCCCGACCTTCGCGGTGCCCGTGCGCACGGGCTTGGCCCGGTCGGCGTCGGTGCCGATGCCGTTGAGGTCGCCGCGGTGCGGGCAGGTGCGGAAGGCTTCGGTCTCCGGCCCCCAGGGGCGGTCGGTGGTGAAGCCCTTCCAGCCGTTCTCCTGGTCGTTGCGCCACGGTTCGCCGATCACCACGAATCCGGGGCAGTTGTTGTCGTAGGCCTTCCGGTTCTTGTCCTTCGGGGCGCCGATCGTGGACGGGGAGCATGCTCCGGGGGAGTTCACCCAGTAGTTGCCCTTGGGACGGCCCGGAAGGTCGGTCAGCGGCGAGAGCCTCCAGTCCACGGGGGTGGTGAGGGTGAACGTGCCGAACGACATCCGCTGCCCGGACGGCGTCGCCTTGGCCGTCGCCGTGGCGGCGACGGGGGTGTGGTCGCGGTCGGGGCGGGTCGCGGCGTAGACGCCGGCTCCGACCGCGGCGGTGCCGGCGACGGCGGCGCCCGCGATCGCGACGCCCGCCTTGGTGCCGACCGCCGACAGGAGCCCGCCGGAGCCCGTCGCGGCCCCGCTCGTCCCCGCCGCTCCCGCCGCTCCCGCCGTACCGGCGCCCGCCGCGCCTGCGCCGCCGGGCAGCAGGCCCGCGGCGGCGAGCGGGAACAGCGCGGCGAAGGCGGTGGCCGCGATGGCCAGGGCGCGCACGCCCCGCTGCTCCCAGTCGGGGCCGTAGGCATTGACGGCGATACGGTCGAGTTCGCCGGCGAAGTGCGCGGCGCTCGGCGGACGGTACGCGGCGTCCTTCGCCATCCCCTGCAGCACGAGCGCGCGCAGCGGCTCGGGGACCGCGTCCGCCGGGACGGGCGCGTTCGAGTGCTGCCCCATCAGCCCGATGCGGTCGTCCGCGCGGTAGGGCCGCTCACCGGTCACGCATTCGTAGAAGACGCACGTGGCGGCGTAGACGTCGGTGGCCGGGGTCGCGGGTTCGCCGCGCCACTGCTCGGGCGCCATGTAGGCCGGGGTGCCCGACCGGTCGCCCTCGCCCGTCCACACGGCGATGCCGAAGTCGATGAGCTTGCTGAGGCCGTCCGCGCGGACGACGACGTTGGCGGGCTTGTAGTCGCGGTGCACGACCCCGGCGGCGTGCGCGGCGGCGAGCCCGCGCAGCGACCCCTTCAGGACCAGCAGCGCCGCCTCGGGGCCGAGGGCGCCGTGCTCGGCCAGGACCCGCTTCAGCGAGACGCCCTCGACCGCCTCCATGATCAGCGCGGTGCCGTTCTCGGTCTCGACGAGCCGGTAGAGCCGCGCCACGTGCGGGTCGTCGACCCGGCCGAGCATCCGCGCCTCGTTGCGGAAGGCGTCCCTGGCCCGCGGATCGGCGTCGGCGGGCAGGTACTTGATGGCGACGGGCGCGCCGGTCCCGCCGTGCCGGGCCAGCGCCACCCGCCCCTGCGCGCCGCGGCCGAGCTCGCGCACCTCCTCGAATCCCGAAACCCGCCACTGCGTCACCGGCCACCCCTTGGGTTCGTCCCGATCGGTCCACCATTGTGATGCGGCACACCGGGGGAAGGTTGGTCACTCCTCGGCGGTGCGCATGCGGCGGGCGGTGTAGGCCACGTCGGGGTGGGCGTGGGCGCGCAGGGTGCGCAGGAGGGCGCGCCAGGGGGCGGGCCAGCCCGCGCGGCGCGCGTGGACGCCGGTGAGCGCGGCGGCGAACAGCCCGCCCGCGAGGTCGCCGCGTCGGGCCAGCCGTTCCGCGTGGGGGAGGACCGCCTCGGGATCGGGCGTGCCGGCGGGGAGGGTGACGTACTCCGGGTAGGCGAGCCACCTCTCGTCCGCCCACGCGACGAGGGCCTCGGCGACCTCCCGGGCCGCGAGGACCCCGCCGGCGCACCCGTCCGCGAGGGCGTCCAGCGCGGCGGCCGTGCCGGGGCCGTCCCAGCGGAGCGTCGCGGCGGCCAGCTCGCGGGCGAGGTCGCCGGGGAGGCGGCCGTCCAGGGCGGCGACGGCCCGCTCCGCCGTGTCGCGGTCGCGGTTCGCGGCGCTGCGCACCGCGCCGACCAGCGCCGTCAGCCGCTGGAACGCCGGCAGGTCCCGTTCGGCGCCGGCGCTCGGCTCGTCGGGCGCGGCGGCCAGGCCGGCCGCGGTCGCGCCGAGCTCCGCCGCGCCGTAACCGGCGACGACGCAGCCGACCAGCGCGTCCAGGGCGGGCCTCCAGCCCTCGGTCACGGCGAGGTCGGTGACGAGACCGGCCACCACCGCCGGAGCGTCCGGTGCCCACTGCGCCCACTGAGGGACGTTCGGCAGCGCGGCGGCGCGCGCCTCGGTGTCGTCGGAACCCGCCACCCGCAGGACCAGCGAGGCGTAGAAGCCGCGGAACCGCTCCTCGACGGCCGGCGGCGGCGTGCCGAGCACCTGGCGGGCCAGGTCGCGCGGGCCGTCCGCCGCTTCGCCCAGGATCCGCCGCGCCACCGGTTCGGCCAGGTACGGGCGGACCGCCGAGGCGATCGCGGCGCGCACGTCCCGGTGCTGGCCGGGGTCGTCCCAGGCGGCGGCGACCAGGTCCAGGGCGTCCGGCACCCGGTTGTGCAGCAGGATCCGCAGCGCCTCCTTGCGCGCGGTGATCTTGCCCTCCCGGAGCGCCGGACCGAGGATCGCCGCCAGCTCCGACGGCCGGACGAAACGGGCCGCACGGGTCATCGCGTACATGGCGACGTGCGCGTGGTCCGTGGCGGCGTGCGCGAGCAGGTCCGGCAGGACGGCCTGCGGGGACGCCGTCCACGCCACCGCGGTCAGCGCGGTGCGGCGGATCCGGTCGTCGTCGGAGTCGAGGTAGGGGCGCAGCCGGGCCGCGTCCACGCCGGGGACCGTGCCGATGGTCCGGATCGCGCTCGCCCGCGCGTCGCCCGGCTGCTCCTCGTTCCCGGCCACGCGGGCGAGCAGGCCGAGGTAGGCGTCGCGCTGCCGGGACGTCCACCGGCGCATCCACGCCGCGGCCATGTGCGGGACGTAGGTGACGTCCGCGCGCTGGAACCGTCCGGGCGGAGTCGTCCCGCCGAGGACCAGGTGCAGCAGGTCGGTGCGCTCGCGGGCGACCGCGGCCAGGACGGCCGGGACCGCGACGGCCGACGGGTCCTTCGCGACGACCCGCCCGACGCGTTCGGCGCGGGTGCCCGGGGGAGCGAGCCACAGCCCGATGGCCTGCTTGAGGACGTCGTCGCTGCGCGCGTCGAGGGCGGCCTCCAGCGCGTCCTGGAGGCGCGGGACGCGGTGCGCGCGGCGGCCCAGCGCCCGCACGAGCACCAGTGCGAGGCGGTGGTCGTCGCGGCGCGCGGCGGCGTCGAGGTGGGGCGCGAGCGTGTCGGCGAGCCGGAACTCCTGGCCGTGCCGCAGCACGCGGTCGAGGCGGCCGAGGAACACCGCGCCGGCGTGGCCGATGAGCCGCTCGACCAGCTCCAGCCCGAACACGACCAGGTCGGCGTCGTCGCGGATCGCGCCCTGCCGGCAGAACGCGGCGGCGATCCGCCCGAGCGCCTGCCGGGTCATGTACGAGCAGTCGCGGGCGGCCAGCGCGTCGTCGGCGAACCGCGCCACCGCCGCCGCGTGCTCGGAGCGCAGCAGGCCCTCCGGGACGTTCGCGAGCGCGTCCAGAGCCGAGTACCGGACGGGATCCTGCTCGTTGCGCAGCCGGACGAGCGACTCCAGCATCGCGGTCAGCGTGCCCGGATCGCGGCTGCGCCCCGCGCACGCGATCAGAAGCGCGTAGCCGGTCGCGCGGTCGTCGGCGTCCGGGCGGCGGGTCAGCGCCTCCAGGACCGGCGTCCCTTCCTCGTACGGAAGGAACGCGCTGATGCTCCAGTAGCGCGCGGGCGTCTCGGCGACCCGGCGCAGGCGCAGCATCCGACGCGCCTCCCTCACCCGGAGCGCGCGCGGGAGGACGTCGAGGAGCGACTCGTCCAGCTCGACGGCCGACAGGTCCACCCCGGCCATCGCGGCGTCGAACACGTGCTCGCGGCGGGACGGCGGGAACGCCTTCAGCAGCAGGCGGAGCGCACTGTCGTCCTCGCGGACGGCCCGCGCCACCCGCGCCACGTCGCCGTCGCCGAGCGCCGCGAGCCGGTCCCGGACGGACCTGCGCCACAGCACCCGGCGCAGCGAGCGCTCGTACCGCTCGGAGGTCAGCAGCCGGATCATCCGGACCGGCTCCGCCTCCAGCAGGACACCGGTCTTCGAGTCCAGAGCGAACGGCAGCCCCGGGTCGCCGCCGAACCGCTCCAGCAATCCGACGACACGTCCTGGGTCGTGCCCCACCGCCGCCGCGACGCCGGGCCCGTACAGCCCCCACAGCCCCGCGCGCAGCCAGTCGGCCGCCTCCGCGAGCCGCCGCTCCGCATGGTCCAGCACGACGCCGGGATGCGCGCCGCCGAGCGACGCCCAGTTCGGGACGGCGCGCGCGAACGCGTCGATCCGCTCCGCCACCACCGGCGGGCTGCAGGCGGGCAGCAGCGCGGCGGCCTCCTCCACGCCCCAGCGGTCCGCGACCGGCCCGACGAGCGCGTCCGCCAGATCCGCGCGCCGCCGCCTGCGGACGGCGTCGTAGATCTCCGACCGGATCGCCGCCGGCGCGTCGTCGAGCCCGGCGAGGAACGGCTCCGGGCCGTTCCCGTGCTGCACGTACAGCCGGATCGCGCGGCACGCCAGCTCCGCGTCGGCGTCGCCCATGGCGCGCGCGATGTGCGCGAGCGACGCCTCGTCCCGCACGGCCGACGCGACGAACAGCCCCACGGACCGCTCGTAGTGGCCGCCGCCCGCCAGCTCGCCGAGCAGCGCCGCCAGCTCCGGCGTGCCGGCGCGTCCGCGCAGGTCCGCCAGCCGCCGGCAGCGCTCCCCGAACGGCAGCGGTTCGACCTCGGTCAGGAGCTCGTCAGCACGCATGCCGGGCATCCTGCCGGAATCGCCGCCTGCCTTCACATGATTTACGGCGCTTCGCCGGTACCGGCGGTCGTGCCGGTCGCGTCGGTCGTGCCGGTCACGTCGGCCCGCGCCCGGGTGACCGCCTCCGCCAGCTTCCGGACCCGCGGCTCGTGCTCGTCGTACCCCACGACGACCGGCGGCTCGTTGTACGGCATTGTGTCCGACGAGCGGCGCAGCTTCACGTACTGCCCGCACGCGTCGATCGCGTACGGCTCCATGTCGTCCTGCAACGCGCCGATCACCGTGATGCCGTGCGTCTCGCCGATCTTGCGGAACAGCGCCACGGCCTCCTTGCGGTGCTCCTTGCCCAGGTTGCGGCCCAGCTCGTCCAGCACCAGGCACAGCCGCCCGCCGCCGGAACTGGCCAGCGCCGCCGCGCACACCAGCTTGACCGCCTTCTCGTCCATCAGCGCCGTGTTCGCGCGCCGGTTGTACGGGACGTACCGCTGGCCGTCCGAGCGCCGCCACTTCGGCGTCACCCGCCAGCGCCACTCCTGCTCCGGGTCGCCGGGCTGCTCCGGCGTCGGGAACTCCAGCGTCGCGCCGTACCCGCCGTACGTCACGTCCAGCTTCTCGAACTCCTCCGACACCCGCTGGAGCCGCGCGCGGATCGCCGCCGTCAGCGCCGTCCGGTGCGCCTCCGCGGCGCCCGCCGCCTCCGTCGCGCCCTTGCGCGCCTTCTCCAGGTCGGCCCGGCGCCCGGACATCTGCACCTCGATCTGCCGCCGCTGGTGCTTCTCGTAGTCCTCCTGGCGGCGCAGGTAGCCCTCCAGCGACTTCGCCAGCCGCAGGAACGTGGCCTGCTCCCGGTCGGTGCGGCGGCCCTCGCCCTCGGCGCGCTCCCGCAGCAGGAACCGCGTCTCCTCCGGCATGTCCTCATCGGACGGGCCGTCCGGGAAGACGCGCCGCAGCGCCTCCGACAGATGCTTCTCGGCGGTGTGCCACCACTCGGCGGGCGTCCACGTCGCCTCGTCGTCGTCGAGGCCGGACAGCCACTCGGCGGCGCCGTCCCGGGAGCCGCCCCACTCCTTCTCCAGCTCCTCCAGGCCGAGCGCCGCGCGCTTGTCCGCCAGCTCCGCCGCCTTGCGCCGCACCCGGTCGCGGTCGCGGTCGTGCGCCTCCTTGCGCCCGCGCAGCCGGTCCACCTCCAGCGCGCGCGTGTCCGCTTTCGCCTGGAGCCGCCGCACGGCCTGCTCCGCCGACCCCAGCCGGGGACCGAGCTTCGACTCGCTGCTCGCCAGCTCCTCCAGCTGCGCCCGCAGCTCCGCCATGCGCTCGTGCACGGCGTCCAGCTCGTCCGCCGCCTGCGCGCCCGCGAGGCGGCGCCCCGCGCGCGCCACGTCGGCGGCGGCGTCGGACGTCGCCTGCCGCGCGCTCTCCAGCGCCTCCTTCGCCGCCTCCAGAGCGGCCCGCGCCGCCTGCACGCGCGCCACCCGCCCCGTCACCGGCTCGGGGAACCCGCCGACGATCACGACGCCCTTCCCGTCGCCCTCGAAGGCGCCGAAGAAGCGCGTCAGCGGCAGCGCGCACCGGACCCCCTCGGGGTGCCCCGGCACCGGCTCGCCGCCCGGGTTCAGCTCCCCGTCCGCCGGGACGATCATCGAGCCGGGCAGCCCCTTCAGCGCGTCCGCCGCCGCGTCCAGATCGGACGTCCCGACCACGACGGCCTCCCGGTACGGCCACAGCGCGGCCTCCCACCGGTCGCGGACGTCCTCGGCCAGCTCCACCGCGTCCAGCAGCCCCACCGCCGCGATCCCGGCGGCGGCCAGCGCCCGGATCTGCGCGGGCGCGCTGCTCTCGCCCGCCTCCGCCTCCGCCAGCGACCGTTCCGCGCGCGCGACGGCGCCGCGCGCCATCCCGAACTCCTGCTGCGCCTCGTCCCGGCGCGCCTCCGCGTCCGCCAGCTCCGCCTTCGCGGCGGCGCCGTCCCGCCCGTCGGCCTCCCGCCGCCGCTCCTCCAGCGCCGACACCTGCCGCCGCAGCTCCTCCATGCGGTTGCGGGCGACCGCCTTGTCCGCGCCGAGCTTGTCGGCCTGCCCCTTCAGCTCGGCCAGCGCCGCGCTCGCCTCGCCGAGCCGCGCGTCCAGCGCGCCCCCGGTGAGCTGCTCGATCTCCCGCTCCGCCGCCTTCGCCGCCGCCGCCAGCTCCTCGGCCTCGGCCCGCAGCCCCTCCTGCTCGGCGGCGAGCGCCGCGTCGGTCTCCGCCGCGTCCCCGAGCAGCCGCGCCTGCCGCGTCCGCCAGTGCCGCAGCGCCGCCGCGACCTCCTCGCGCGCCCGGTCGCGTCGGTCGAACGTCTTCAGCAGCGCCGCCGCCTCGCGCTCCCACTCCGCGAGCCGGTCCGCCGCCTCCGCCGCCTTCGCCCGCTCCCGGTGCTCCTCCGCCCGCGACTTGCGCTCGGCCTCCAGCTCCCGGTCGAGGCCGGTCAGCGCCGCGATCGCGCTGAAGATCCGCTCCGGGCTGATCTCGTTCAGCGGCTGCGACAGCAGGTTCGTCGCGACCTTCGACCGCACCGACGTCGACAGGAACGACACGCACCGCACCTGCCCGCCGTACAGGACGCGGCTCAGGTCCTTCGCCACCAGGTCGCGGCGGCCGGCGCTGCGCGGCAGGCTCGCCCACAGCCGGTCCGCGAGCGCGACCCGTCCCGCCTCCGACGGCGCCGACGCCAGGTACACGCCCTCCTGCCAGCGGATCTCCAGATGCGGCGCGTCCACGTTCACCCGCAGCCACACGGTCAGCGCGGTCTCACGGTCGTCGTCCCCGTCCTGGCCGTCCTCGTCCTGGCCGTTCTCGGTCCGGACGTCGGGGTCGGCGGCCTCGGCGTAGTCGAAGACGCCCACGATGTACCCGTGGTCCGCGCTCGCCCACTGGCTGTCGCCCTGCGCCGCCAGCTCCGCGTTGAACAGCAGCTCGGCCACGGCCCGCGCACCCGACGCGAACCGCCACTGCTCGTCGCCCAGCAGCGCCGTGATCGCCGCGATGAACGACGACTTGCCCGCCCCGTTGGAGTCCTTCGGGCCCTGCCCCGCCACCACGATCAGCGTGCCCGGCACGGTCGGCACCGGATGCGTCGACAGCCGCGAGATGTTCACCGCCTGCACCGCCACCAGCGTCCGGTCGCCGACGAGGTTCTCCGCGTCCCGGACGGGCCCCGGCACCAGCGGTTCCAGCACGGCCGTCATTCGCTCTCCCCCTGCTTGCGTTCCCGCCCCCGCCGCCGCGCCCGGATCGCCGCCGCCAGCGGCGAGTCCGGCCCCGCGGCCAGGATCAGCTCCTCCTGCAGCCGCCTGCGCGCCGCCGGCGTCAGCCGGTGGAACTGCGGCCCCGGCACGAAACCGCCCGCCTGCGCCGGGTCGGCCGGGTCGGCGCCCGCCTTCACCTGCGCCACCAGCCCGGCCAGCCGCAGCCGCCGCAGCGCCGCCTCGAGCTCCCCGACGGGCAGCTGCGTCCGCCGCCTCAGCTCCTCCACCGGCGTCGGGTACGGCGACAGCCACGAGTCGTCCTCCAGCAGCCCCGCCGCGCGCGGGATCGCCACCGAATGGATCAGCACCAGCGTCAGCACCGCCCGCTCCTGCACCGGCGGCACGCACTCCTCGTCCTTCGCCAGCTCCGCCGCGACGTCGTCCCGGTACCCCGAGATCCACGACGTCTGCTCCGACCGGACCAGCGTCCGGCCGCTCAGCGCCAGCATCTCCTCGACCGTCCGCCGCAGCGCCGGCTCCCGCAGCGCCGGGAACCGCACCTCCGGCACCGGCTCGGCGGCGTGCTCCACCGCCATGTACGCCGCGACCAGCTCCGCCCGCCGCCGCTCGTCATAGCCGCGCAGCAGGCCCTCGAACAGCTCACTCACCGCCGCTCCCCGGACCTTCCTCACGCGACGCGTCCTCGCGTGCAGCCCGTGGACCGTCTTCCGGGTCCGGCTCGGCCTCGTCGGGGCCGGTCGGCGGCGAGTTATCCACAGAAAGAGATTTCTCCGCCGCCGGTGCCGGGGGCGCGGCAGGCTCGTTCACGGAAGGTGACCTGAACACCACAGGAGGCGCGGATGACGCACGTTCACCACCCGGTGCCGAAGGCTCCGCGGCCGAAGCCGGCTCGTCGTCGGCCGGTTCGGCGGGACGAGGGGACGGGACGGCCGGAGGCTCGTCGAGCGGGTCCTGGGCGTGCGATATCGCGGGGGGCGGCGGGGGTTCGGGCAGGCGGTGCAGAAGGGAACGCAGCGATGACAGCGTGTGCTCCGCCCACAGGGAGACCCGCGGACCGGGACGGACGGTACCGCTCTTCCCTGCGGTGCCCTCGTCCAGGAGAAGCCACCCGGTGTCGGCCAGGCGGCGCAGCTCGCCGGTGGCCCAGCGGCGCGCCAGGTCCGCGTCCCCCCGGGACATGCCCGCGTAGACGTCCAGGACGGCCGCGACCGTCGCCGGCGCTCCCGGCCACGGGGCGTCGTCCAGCCGCGTCCAGCAGCACCGCAGCGCGGCGGCGAGCACCCGGCGCGCCTGACCCGCGCGGTCCAGCGGCATGGGCGCGGTCTCGTACTCCTCCAGAAGCGCGGGCGTCGCGCCGTCCGGCCAGACCGGCAGCAGCCACACCCGGTCGCCGTCCGTGGCCGCGGCCGTCCCCGCCGGGACCGGATCGGCCGCCGCGACCGACGGGGCGCCGAGCACGCGGGCGCGGGCCCGCGCGAGAACCTGCGGGTCCACGGTCACGTCCTCTCGAACCATCCGGGCGTCACCCAGGTGGGCGCGCCGTCCGGGCGGACGTCCAGGCCGTCCGACCAGACGAGCCGGTACGGGAGCTCGGGGTGCAGATGGGCCGACGACAGGTCGGCCAGCGTCCGGCGCGCGGTCACCCAGTCCTGCGCGAGGACGTCGTGCACGGCGACCCGGTCCCGCCCGCGCAGGACCTCCTCCGCCATGGCGCGCAGCCGCTCCATCGCCGTGATGTCGGAGCCGGTCTCCGACGACAGCCCGGTGTCGGGCACGGACGGCCGCGGCGGCGCCGGCCGCGGCGGGGTCGCGCGCGGCCCGTCCTCGACGGCGGTCACCACCGCGGACGGCTCGTGCCACGGCGCGGCGGCGTCGAACACGAAACCGTCCAGGACCGCCGCGAGCTCCTCGCGGCCCGCGGTACGGGCGAAGGTGCGCCACGTCTCGGGCGGAAGGAGGGTCAGGTTGCGGGTCGTGCCCGCGGAGTCCGTCAGGCGCGCGGCCGCCCGCCGCGACGCGTCGCCGTAGGCGTAGATGGCGGCGCGCAGGTCCGTGCAGGTGCGGTCGAGCTGCGGCCACCGCCGCAGGATCGCCCCGTGCAGCCGCTCGGCGCGCAGCAGGATCTCCTCGGTGCCCCACAGCTTCGGCGCCTGCTCCCGCAGCTCCTCGATCGTCCCGTTGGTGAGCGTGACGAGTTCGACGCTCCACAGCCGGAACGCGCGGGCCAGGCCCTCCGCGCCGTCGCGCGCCTGCTCGGGCGTCATCCGCGGGTCGGCGACGTTGAGCTGCTCCAGCGCGAGGAGCCGGTGCATCTCGCTCTGCCCGCCGTCCAGCATCATCCGCCGCACGAACATCAGCCCGACCACGCTGGTGAACGACGCCCGGTACCGCAGCTGGTTCGGCTTGGGGAACACCTCCCGGACGGCGCCGAGCCCCTTCAGCACCCGCAGCCGGTTCTCGAACACCTCGGACGGGTACCGGCGGCACACGTACCGCATCTGCTCCCGGCTCAGCCCGTCCTCGCCCGCGTCGGCGAACGCGGCGAGCAGCGTCTCGGCGACGTCCACCAGCTCGGGATCGTCCACCACGGCGCCGCTGTCGCGCGCCAGCGCCGCGAACATCTGCCGGTACACGCCCAGCACGGCCTCGCCGACCAGCACGTCGTCGAGGCTGGCGGCCGCGTTCTCGGAGGCGGTGGACACGGCGCACTACGGTACGGCCCCGCGGCGCCCAAGGTGGAATCGGCGGCGGGACCGCCCGCGAGAAAGGGCCCCCGAAACCGCAGACGGGGCACGCACAGCGATGACACACTCACAGAGCGACCCGGACTTCGCGGGCCGCAGGCCGCACCAGGGCACGGAGCGCAACGGGCCGGGCCCTTCGGACACGGCAGGAGGGGCATGAGCGACCCGAGATCTCCCCTGAGGACGAACCTCCCCGCCGAACCCAACGCCTTCGTCGGCCGCGAGCGCGACGTGGCCGACCTGCGCCGCCTCCTGGAGGGCATGCGGGCGGTCACGCTGTGCGGAGCGGGCGGCATCGGCAAGACGCGGCTGGCCCTGCACGTCGCGCGGACGATGCTGGACGCCCACCCCGACGGCGTCTGGCTCGTGGAACTCGCCGGCGTCCGCGCCGACGGCACGCCCGAGCCGGTCGCGCGGCGCGTCGCGGCGGTGCTGGACGTGGCGGAGGAGGAGGGCCGCCGGACCGCCGACACGCTCGCCGACACGCTGCGCGGGCCGTCGGTCCTGATCGTCCTGGACAACTGCGAGCACGTCATCGAGGAGTGCGCGGAGCTGACCGGCCTGCTGCTGGCCCGCTGCCCGCGGATGCGGGTGCTGGCGACCAGCCGCGAGCCGCTGCGGATGGCGGGCGAGAACGTCTGGCGGGTCCCGCCGCTCGAACCGCACGAGGCGGTGCGCCTGTTCGCCGACCGGGCCCGCGCCGCCCGCCCCGGCTTCGACGTCACCGGCGGCGTCGAGGAGGTCACGCGGGCGCTGGACGGCATGCCGCTGGCGCTGGAACTGGCGGCCGCGCGCGTCCGGGTGCTGTCGGTCGAGCAGATGGCCGGCCGCCTCGCTGACCGGTTCCGGCTGCTCAGCGCCGGCGACCGGACCGCGCCGCCCCGGCAGCGGACGCTCCGCGCGGCGATCGACTGGAGCCACGACCTGCTCGACGAGCGGGAGCGGACGCTGCTGCGCCGGCTGTCGGTGTTCGCCGGCTGGACCCTCGAACAGGCCGAGCACGTCTGCGCGGACGCCGCGCTCCCCGCCGAGGACGTCCTGGACCTGCTGACCGCGCTGGTCGACAAGTCCCTGGTGGCCGTCGCGGGGGAGATGGCGGGGCAGGTCCGGTTCCACCAGCTCGACAGCATCCGCGAGTACGCCGCCGAACGCCTCGCGGAGGTGGGCGAGGACGCGGAGTTCCGGAACCGGCACCGCGACGCGGTACTGGAGGACGCCGAGCGCCACGGGAGGCTCGGCATGGCGGAGGTGCCCGGCGCCTGGGCCGACCGGGTCGCGCTGTTCCGCCGGTACGACGCCGAACTCGGCAACGTCCAGGCCGCGCTCACCTGGTCGCTGGACCGCGGCGACATCGGCAAGGGCCTGCGGCTGTGCACCGCGCTGCGCACCTTCTGGATCGTCCGGGGCCGCGTCGCCGAATGGGCCGACTGGACGGACCGGTTCCTCGCCCGCTCGCACGGCACCGACCCGCGCGTCCTGGGCGCGGCGCTCGCGGGGCGCGCGCAGCTGGCCGTCGGCGGCCGCGACTTCGCCCAGGCCGCCCGGTACGCCGAGGAGGCCCTCGGCCCCTGCCGGGCCGCCGGGGACACGTTCGCCACCGCGTCCGCCCTGGTCACGCTGGCCGAGTCGCTCGCCCGCGCGGGCCGGTTCACGGACGCCGCGCAGCGGCTGGACGAGGCCGACGCGATCGCCGCCGGGCCCGGCCTGGACTGGGTCCGCGCCTACGCCCGGATCACCCGCGGCTACCTGCTGATCCGCCGGGTCCGCCTCCGCGAGGCCCGCGAGCACCTCGACGCGGGCGCGAGGCTGATGCGGGAGATCGGGCAGCTCTGGGGCGCCGCACACGCCATCATCGGCCTCGGCCGGCTCGCCGAGCTCCGCGGCGACCCCGGCGCGGCCCGCGCCCATTACGCGGACGTCCTGCCGATCCTGGCGGAGATCGGGGCGCGTCCGGAGATGGCGCGGGCGCTCGCCGGCATCGGCCGGGTCGCGCTGGAGCAGCGGGACATGGCGTCCGCGCGGGAGGCGCTGGCGGAGAGCCTGTCGCTGAGCCGCTCGTCGGGCATCCGCCTCGACGTCGCCCGCGCCCTGGAGACCTTCGCCGAACTGGTCGCCGTCGAGGGCGACGCGCGCGGCGCGGTGACGCTCGCCGGCGCCGCGTCCGCGCTCCGCGAGGCCACCGGCCGCCACCCCGCCGCCGGCGCCCGCCGCGAACGGATGCTGGAACCGATCCGCCGCCGCCTCGGCGAGCCCCTCATCGCCCAGTTCTGGGGCGAGGGCCGCGCGATGCCTCCCGACGACGCGGTCGACTACGCCCTCCACGCCCACAACGCCGCACCCCCCCCCGTCCCCCCTCCACGCCCCAGCCAAGAACGACCCCGGCCCCCCGTACCACCGACCTGGGAACACCCGACACGCCGTCCCACCCGCGAACCAAGGACGGAACACGAACCGAACGTAGCGGTCCGCCGCCCGCCCATCAACAGCCAGGCAAGCGCAA
Organism: Actinomadura sp. RB99; assembly: GCF_014706005.1. Taxonomy (NCBI): domain Bacteria; kingdom Bacillati; phylum Actinomycetota; class Actinomycetes; order Streptosporangiales; family Thermomonosporaceae; genus Actinomadura; species Actinomadura sp. RB99. Next base: position 14,497 of record NZ_JABMCA010000097.1, read on the forward strand.
CACAGCACTCAACCCATCCCGGCGGGGCACCAGACCCGAGCGCACTGCGGAACCAGGAAAGCGCCGGCAAGGAGCCAGGCGCGCAGCGGCCCACCGTGGCGCAACTACCGGCCAACGCGCGCGAACCAGAGACGCCCCTCATCCCTGCTGCGCAGTCCGTCCCACGCAAGCCGGACGGCGCCCCGGCACGCGCAGCGCAGCCTCCATCAAACGCGATGAGTTCCGAAGCCACCCCAGAGTCGCCCACGGCCCGACGACCCGAAGCCGACCACCAAAGACCGAACGAGGACCCGGCAGACCCGTCGCAAGGCTCAACGGTGACGCGGCAGAAGGCCGTGCAAGAGCCAAGCCCGGCTCACGTACAGGAACTCGCCCGGCAGAAGACCGGCGGACAAGAGTCACGTGTTGAGCAGAAAAACACGCCAGGACCAGCGGCGACTCGGGATGAGGACAAGCCGGGCCAGGGTGCGATACCTGCCCAGCGGAGCAGCGCTCAGGACAGCGGTCGACGACACTCCACAAGCGGGCCGACGAGCACGAAGCAAGGACCGGCGGCAGAACGGTTCCGGAACGAGCGAGAGATGGGCGCGGTCTGGGCGCAGGGGCTCGGCTGGCACGAGGAGAGCGGGCGCCAAGCCGGAAGCGGCGAGTCGGCGGGCGCGTCGTCAGAACCGGCGGTGGCGCGGCATGAGGACGAGCGGGAGCCGAGCGCGAATCAGGAACAGCAGCCCGGCCAACAGGAGCCCGGGCGACGAGTGACAAGTGCTGATCAACACCAGCAGCCCGGCGCGCGGGAGGCCGGGCGACAAGTGACAGGTTCCGAGCAGCCAGGCGTGTCGCAGGGATCGGCCGCATTGCCCTCCGAGGAGGAGCCACGTCCAGGCGCGGTCGGGGCACAAGGCCTCAGCTGGCAGGAACAGAGCGAGAGCCAAAACAGGAGCGGTCGGCAGGAGACCGGCGGACAAGTGCCGAGTGTGGAGCAGACGGATACGTCGCCGGGGTCGGCGGCAGGGCGGTATGGGGACGAGCGGGGGTCGGGTGTGGCGCCCAGCCTGCGGAGCGGCGGCCAGGTGCCGAGTGTGGAGCAGGCAGATGTGTCGCCGAGGTCGGTGGCGGCCCGGTTTGGGGACGGGCGGGGGTCGGGTGCGGTGCCTGGTTGGCAGAGCGGCGGGCAGCAGGGTGGTGGGCAGGTGTCGAGTGTGGAGCAGGCAGGTGCGTCGCCGGGGTCGGCGGCAGGGCGGTATGGGGACGAGCCGGGGCCAGGTGTGGCGCCCGGTCGGCAGAGCGGCGGACGACAGGGTGGAGGGCGGCTGTCGAGTGGGGAGCGGGCGGATGTTTCGTTGGGGTCGGTGGCGGGGCGGTTTTGGGGCGAGCGGGGGCTGGGTGCGGCGCCTAGCTGGCGGCGCGGCGAGGGGCTGAGCGGTGAGCGGCAGGGTGGTGAGCGGCAAGGCGGCGGGCAGGAGGGCGGCGGGCAGGAGGGCGGCGGGCGGCAGATCGCAGCCGACCTGTTCAACGCCGGCGCGGGTGGCGGGCGACAGGGTGGCGAGCAGGTGGGTGGCGGGCAGGTGGGCGGTCGACGGGTCGCGGGCGGCGAGCCGGTGGACGAGTCGCAGGGAGCAGCAGCGGTGACGCGGTTGGGAGCGCAAGGAGCAGCGGCGTGGGGTGGGGGCGAACCGGAGGCGGGGGCAGGAGAAGGACGCGTCGGCGGTGAGATGGCGGCTGGTGAGCGGTTCGGGGTGATGCACGGGTCGGAAAAGGCGGGGCAGGTCTGGGGCGGACGTGCGTCGGGCGCCAGCGAGGAGTGGGAGGCCGGACGGGACCTTCTGGGTGGTGAGCAACGGGGCGAGGCGCGGGATGCGCGTCCTCGGAGCGGCCCAGGTGGGGGGCGGGCGATGGAGGGGCGGGCTCGGCCGTTCACGCCGCCGAGCACCTTGACAGGGCGGGAGCGGGAGGTCGCACGGCTCGTCGCGCGCGGGTTGACCAACCGCGGGATCGCGGACGAGCTGGTGATCAGCCCGGCGACCGTCGCGCGGCACGTGACGAACATCCTGACCAAGCTGGGCTACTCGTCCCGTGCGCAGATCGCCGCATGGGTCGTGGAGACCCTTTCGCCCGAGGACTGAGGGGGTGTGTACACATCTCGGAGCGGTGAGGGGGTGCTGAATACGACCATGCCTGCGTAGTCCGGTGCATGTGCTGACGCGGCGTCCAACATAGCGTCGGCGCATGATCTCCCAGGGTGTGGACGTGGCCGCCGCGTACCCCGGCGCGACGGTGACGCGTGCCGTGCTCGGCGGGGCCGGTTCCGGACCGGAGAAGACCGCGCGGCCCGCCGTGGCCGACGCGTCGTCCGGCCGGTCGCTGACGTACGGCGAGCTGGCCGCGCGGACGGGCGCGGCGGCGTCCGGGCTCGTGCGGGAGGGGATCCGGCCGGGGGACGTGGTGGGCCTGCACCTGCCGGGCGGCCCCGAGTTCGCCCTCGCGCTGCACGCGGTCACCGCCGCAGGCGCCGTCCCGTTCCCCGTGGGCGGGCCGTCCGCCGCCGAAACCGCGCGGCTGCTGGAGTCCGCCGGAGCCCGGACGGTGATCACCTGGCCGGGGCTCGCCGATGACGTCCGGGGGCAGGAGCGGCGTCTGTTCTGCTTCGGGGAGGAACCCGGTACCGAGCCGTTCTCGGCATTGCTCACCGGTGCTGCGGCGCCGGCGGCTCCCGTGGATCCGGCCCGCGACTCCGGCGACGCGGAACCTGCTACCGAAGCGTTCTCTGCGCTCGGTGTCACTGCATCGGAGGTTGCTGTCGACCCGGGCGATCCCGGCGGCGCGGAAGCCGGTACCGAGCCGTTCTCGGCGCGGTCGACCGGTGTCGCGGCGCCGGTGGTCCCCGTCGACCCGGCGCGCGATCTCGCGCTCATCGTCTGCGCCGGTGGTCCGCCCGGGCCGGGTCGGACGGTCCGGCTCACCCACGCGGAGATGGTCGCCGCCCTGGTGCGGGTCGCCGAGGCCGGCATGATCGGCGCCGCCGACACCGTGCTGACCGCGCTGCCGCTCACCGGGGTCCTCGGCCTGAACGGCGTCCTCAACCCGGGCCTGCGTCTCGGGGCCACGATCGTCGCCTTCACCGGCGGCCGCCACGACCTGCTGCGCGCGTTGCAGCGGTGGCGCGCGACCGTGGCGGTGCTGCCGCCGTCCATGGCCGAGACGCTCGGCCGCGATCGCACGGTCGGCCGCTACGACCTGCGGACGCTGCGCGCCGTCGTCACCGTGGGCGGGCCGCTCGCCGCCGAGGACGCGCGCGCCGCCGCGGCCCGGCTCGGCTGCCCGGTCAGGCAGGCGTACGGGCTCGCCGAGGCCGCCGGCATCACGCACCTCAACCTGCGCGCCGCCGAGGAGGGCACGCTGGACTCCGTCGGACGCGGCCTGCCCGGCGTGAAGTGGTGCGTCGTCCATCCGCGGACCGGCGCCGGCCAGCCGTCCTACCAGCCGGGCGAACTGTGCGTACGGCTGCCGGTGGCCCGGACCGCCGCCGTCCCCGTCCGCTGGCTGCCGACCGGAGACTCCGCGTTCGCCGACGACCACGGCCGCGTGTTCGTGCTCGGCCGGGTGGGACGCGCCCGGCCCGAGCCGCCCGGCGAACCCGAGGCGGTGCTCGCCGCGCATCCAGCGGTGTCCGACGCCGCCGTCGCGCCCGTCCCCGACGAGGACCTCGGCCTGGCGCCGCACGCGTTCGCCGTCGTCACCGACGAGACCTCCGCCGACGACCTGCTCGCCTACCTCGACACGCACGTCGCAGGGCGCCGCGGGGTCGTCGCCGTTCACCTGGTCGAGGAGATTCCCCGCGATTCTGGCGGGCGTGTCCGGCGCCGGGCCCTCCTCGACCGCGCCGGCCTCGGCCGACTCCCGTGATCCACCTGGGCGGCTACACATGTGTCTACATAGGTCTTCGGATGTGGCGGCGCTGGAGCCGGGCATACGGTCGCCGCATGCTGGACGGAGAGACCGGCGCGGTGGGCGTCGCCGACGCGACGGTGACGCGGACGGTGCTGGCGGCGATGGGCGGCGGCGACCGGACGGCGGTCGTCGACCGGGGGCGGCCGCTGGGCCGCGCCCGGTTCGCGGAGGCGGTGCCCGCGGCGGCCCGGGGCCTGCGGTGGCATGGGGTGCGCGGCGGCGACGTCGGCGCGATCCACCTCGCGGACGCCTGCGACCTGGCACTCGCCGTGCACGCGGTCGGTGCGGCCGGAGCCGTGCCCGCGCCGCTGCCGCTGGACGCGCCCGCGGACGAGATCGCCGCGATGATGAACGAGGCGGGCGCGCGGTTCCTGATGACGGGGGAGGAGACCGCCGCGCGGTCGATGGCCGCAGCGGACGACTCGTACGTGCGGCAGGTCTTCGCGTTCGGGGACGTGCCGGGCGCCACCCCGTTCGACCGGCTGCTGGAGGCGGGTACCGGGTCCGGCGAGGCGCCGTCCCCCGATCCGCTGCGCGACGCGGCGCTGCGGCTCATGGGTCCGCTCGAAGACGTCACGCATGCCGATCGGCTCGCGGACCTCTACCGGCTGGCCGGCACCGTCGCGCTCGGCGAGGACGACGTTCTGGTCTGCTGCGGTTCGGACGTGCCGGTGCGGACGTGGGTCGGGCTCATCGACCTGTGCCTGGTCCAGGGCGCTGTGTTCGCCGGAGTGCCGGAGCCGGGCGCCCGCGAGCTGCTGGAAGCGGTCCTGCGGTACGGGGCGACCGCCTTGGTCGTCGGCCCCGCGAAGCTGCGCGCGCTGGCGTTCGACCACGGCGCGGTCCCGACGCGCGGGCTTCGGGTGCTGGTGGCGGGCACGCCGTCGGTGGAAGCGGCGCGCGCCTGCCGGATCCGGCACGGCTGGACGGTGTCGCCGCTGCCCTGAGCAGCCCGCTTAAGAGAGCCCGGTGTTTTGAGCGGCGGCCTGTTTAAGAAGGTCTGGTGCCCTGAAAGGCCCGCTTAGGAGCAGCCGGTGTTCTGAGCGGCCCCTTAAGAAGGGGCCGGTGTTCTGAGCGGCCCACTGAAAGGGGCCGGTGTTCTGAGCGGCCCACTGAAAGGGGCCGGTGTTTTGAGCGGTCCGCCAAGAGGGCGAGCTTGTGAGGTGGGTGCGCTTGTCCGGTGTCCTGAGCAGCCCGCTTAGGGGAGGGGGGTGTTTTGAGCGGCGGCCGCTTCAGGAGAGGCCGGTGTGTTGAGCGGCCCGTTCGGGAGGGGCCGGTGTTTTGAGCGGCCCGTCAAGAGGGCGAGCTTGTGAGGTGGGTGAGCTTGTCTGGTGTCCTGAGCAGCCCGTTTGGGGGAGGGTGGTGTTTTGAGCGGCGGCCGCTTCAGGAGGGGGCGGTGTGTTGAGCGGCCCGTTCAGGTAGGGCCGGTGTTCTGGGTGGCTCGTCAGTAAGGCGCGCCCGTGAGGTGAGGTTGTTCGGTGTTCTGAGCGGTTCGTCTGGAGGGTGAGTTCGTCAGGAGGATGTGGAGCCGGGCTGGAGAAGGCCGCGGTCGAATGCCGCGGCGACCGCGGCGGCGCGGTCGTTCACGCCGAGCTTGCCGTAGATGTGCAGCAGGTGGGTCTTCACCGTGGCCTCGCTGATGAACAGCCGGGCGGCGGCCTCCCGGTTGGTGCTGCCGCGCGCGATCAGGCCGAGGACCTCCAGCTCGCGGGGGCTGAGCGACTCCTCACCCCGCGGCGAGGACGGGCGGGCGGCGGCGGTGCGCATCCGGCTCATCAGCCGCGCGGCCACCGACGGCGACAGCACGGACTCGCCGCGGGCCGCGGCGCGGACCGCGCGGAACAGCTCGTCCTGCAGCGCGTCCTTGAGCAGGTAGCCCGTGGCGCCCGCCTCGATCGCGGGCAGCACGTCGCTGTCGGTGTCGTAGGTGGTCAGCACCAGCACCCGGGCGGGCAGGCCGCGCTCCGCCATCCGGGTGATGGCGGTGACGCCGTCGGTGCCGGGCATCCGCAGGTCCATCAGCACGACGTCCGGGCGGAGGGCCTCGGCGAGCCGCACCGCCTCCGCGCCGTCGGCGGCCTCGGCGAGCACCTCGAAGCCGGGCTCCCCGGTGAACATGCCGCGCAGCCCGTCGTGCACCACGGGATGGTCGTCGGCGATGAGCAGGGTGATCGTGTCACCGGTCATCCGGCGTCGCCCATCGGGACGGCGGGGACGCTCGCGGAGATCGCGGTGCCCGCGCCCGGCTCCGACTCGATCTCCAGCGTCCCGGCGACGCGGGCGACGCGGCGGCGCATCGCGGTGAGGCCGTAGCCGCCGTCCGCGGTCGGCGTGACGCGGTCGGGGGCGAACCCGGCGCCGTCGTCGCGGACGTCCAGGGTGATCAGGTCGCCCATGTACGACAGGGTCACCGCGACGCGGGACGCGCCGGCGTGCTTGGCGACGTTCGCCAGCGCCTCCTGCGCGGTGCGCAGCAGCGTCCCCTCGACCTCCGGGTGCATGGTCCGTACGGTACCGGTGGTCCTGACTTCGGCGGGAACGCCGTGCAGGGCCGTCCAGCGGCCGGCGACCTCGGTGAGCGCCTCGGGCAGCGCGGACTCCTCCAGCGACTGCGGCCGCAGCGCCTGGACGGACCGGCGGGCCTCGGCGAGGCTGTCGCGCGCCATCCGCTGCGCGACGTCCACGTGCCGTTCCCAGTCGCGGCCGCGCTCGCGGGCCTGCCGGGCGGCCTGGAGCTGGGTGACGACGCCGGCGAGGCCCTGCGCGATGGTGTCGTGGATCTCGCCCGCCATCCGCTGCCGCTCGTCGTGCACGCCGGCCTCGCGGGCCTGCGCGAGGAGCTGGGCGTGCAGGCCGGCGTTCTCCTCCAGGGCCGCCTCCAGCCGCGCGTTCGCCTCGGCGAGCTCGGCGATGACGTCGCGGCGCCGGTCGGACTCCTCGCTGATGCGCCAGGCGAACAGGGTGATCCCGCCCGCCAGCAGCACGTTCACCGCGAAGACCAACAGGTAGACGAGCAGGTTCCCGCGGTCGATGCTCCCGATCCCGCCCATCTGCGCCGCGGCGCCGAGCGCGGCGCAGACGATCACGGCGAGGGTCCGCCGGCGGGGGCCGAGCCAGAACGCGTGCATGTACCCGGTGATGATCGCGAACCCGTACATCCCGTTCATCGAGATCAGCGCGCCGATCAGGCCGATCAGGACGACGTAGTAGGCGCCCGCGGCGCGGGGGCGTTCCAGCCGGTCGGGGTGGAGGACGGCGATCCACGTCACCCACGCGACCGCCGCCGTGCTCAGTCCCAGCTGGAGGGCGATCCTGCCGGGCGTCCCATGGTCGACCAGCAGCCCGAGCGCCGTCGCCAGCCCCAGCGAGACGTACGGGACGACGCCAAGGGCGAGCCGCTCACGGCGTTCCCAGGCGTCGACGCCGTACTCGTGTTCTGGCACGTCACTCCCACCGGAAGAGCCGGGCGGCGGCCAGGGTAGCGACCACCGCGTACGCGGCCATTATCGCCAGATGGAGGGGATGCGGCGCGTGGCCCATCCAGGCGTCCCGCATGGAGCGGATGCCGGCGCCGAGAGGGGTGACGTCGCAGATCCGCTGCAGGGTGCGCGGCATCTGGTCGTAGGGGATGTACACACCGGCGAGGAACATGCTGGGGAAGAACAGCAGCGACCCGACGGCGTTGCCGGCCCGGCCGGTCGGCACGACGGCGCTGACGAGCGAGCCGAGCGCCAGCAGCGCGAGCAGGCACAGGACCGCGGCGAGCAGGAACCAGCCGAAGCCGCGCGGCACGGGGGTGCCGAACGCCGCCGCACCGGCGACGATCATGACGGCGGCGGTCACCGCGCCCGCCCCCGCGTTGATCAGCAGCTGGGCGCCGAGCAGCGCCGACGGCCGGACGGGGGTGGCGCGCATGCGGCGCAGCACGCCGCGCTCGCGGTAGTCGGACAGCACGCCGGGCAGCATGATGAGGCTGAGGATCGCGAACGCGACGCCGGTGCCGAGGACGGCCATGTACTCGGTGGTGGTCTGCCCGCCGAGGTTCTCGGACGGCTTGGTGGCGTCCGGCATCAGCCCGAAGCCGAACAGCAGGGCGAGCGGGAGCACGACCGCGAACACGGGGGTGAGGGCCTCGCGCATCCGCATCCGGAACTCGACGGCCAGGATCTTGCCGAACATTCTGCGGCTCCTTCAGTCGCGGGTGGACGGCCCGCCGGTCAGGGCGAGGTAGGCGTCGTCGAGGGTGCGCTGGTCGATGCGCAGGTCGGCGACCACCACGCGGCTGCGGGCGAGCGCGGAGGTGACCGCGGTGGCGAAGTCGCCGCGGCCGGTGACGGTCACGTACGCGCCGGACCGCCGGACGTCGGTGACGCCGGGCACGCCGGCCAGCAGGGCGAGGTCCAGTTCGTCGACGGGCCGGAACCGCATCCGGCCGCCGCCCCCGGTGGTCTCCTCGATGAGCCGCCCGGGGGTGCCGGTGGCGACGATGCGGCCCGCGTCGAAGACGGCGAGCCGGTCGCACAGCTCCTCCGCCTCGTCCATGAAGTGGCTGATCAGCACGACGGTGACGCCGTCGTCGCGGATCCGGCGGATCAGCTCCCAGGTGGCGCGGCGGGCGTGCGGGTCCAGGCCGGTGGTCAGCTCGTCGAGGAACGCGACGCGGGGCGCGCCGACGAGCGCGAGCGCGATGTACAGCCGCTGCGCCTGCCCGCCGGACAGCTTGCGGACCCGGGCGTCCCGCTCGCCCTCCAGGCCCCACTGGGCGATCAGCTCGCCGGGGTCGCGCGGGGAGGCGTAGAAGGAGGCGTACAGTTCCAGCGCCTCCCGCACCCGGATCGATCCGGGCAGGCCGGTCTGCTGGAGCTGGACGCCGATCAGCTCGTGCAGCCGGCGTCCGTCGGTCCACGGGTCGAGGCCGACGACGCGGGCGGTGCCGCGGTCGGGGCGGCGCAGTCCCTCCAGGCACTCGACCGCCGTGGTCTTCCCGGCGCCGTTCGGGCCGAGGATGCCGAAGATCTCGCCCTCCTCGACGGAGAAGGACACCTCGTCCAGGGCGGTGCGGCCGCCGTACCGCTTGCTGAGGCCGTTCACCTCGATGATCGCCAACGCGGGCTCCTCTGGTCGTCTCCCAACGACCACAAGGCTCCCGGGGCGGGCCTCACCGGGACATCGACCGACCGGCCACGCGGCGGCTGATCCGCCGCATCAACCGATCGGTGGAGGGGGCTGAGACGTCGCGTGCCGTCCCGTGCAGGCGCTCACGGGACGGCACGCGGGTTCGGGAGGCGTCAGGCGGGACGCGGGATGGACTTGTGCTCCAGGTAGGCGTTCAGGCCCTCCGGGCCGAGCTCGCGGCCGAGGCCGCTGTTCTTGAAGCCGCCGAACGGGGTGTTGGGGTCGAGGCTGTAGAGGTTCACGCCGCAGCTGCCGGTGCGGATGCGGCGGGCGACCTCGACGCCGTGGTCGACGTCGCCGGTCCAGACCGAGCCGCCCAGGCCGTAGTCGCTGTCGTTGGCGATCCGGACGGCGTCCTCCTCGTCCTCGTAGGGGATCAGGACGAGCACCGGGCCGAAGATCTCCTCGCGGGCGATCCGCATGTCGTTGCGGACGTCGCCGAACACGGTCGGCGCGACGTACCAGCCGCGGTCGTGCGGCCGGTTCAGCCCGCCGGTGATGACCTTGGCGCCCTCGTCCTGGCCGATCCGGATGTAGTTCTCCACGCGCTCCTGCTGCCGCTTGGCGACGAGCGGGCCGATCTCGCTGGAGTAGTCGGCCGGGTCGCCGACGGTGAGGCCGCCGACCATGGTCGCCAGGGCGTCGGCGACCTCGTCGTAGCGGCGGCGGGACGCCAGGATGCGGGTCTGCGCGGCGCACGCCTCGCCGTTGTTCATCAGCGAGGCCATCTTGAAGCCCTCGATGGTGGAGGCGAGGTCGGCGTCGTCCAGCACGATCGCGGCGGACTTGCCGCCGAGCTCCAGGGTGACCCGCTTGAGCTGCTCGCCGCAGACCGCGCCGATCTTGCGTCCGGCGGCGGTGGAGCCGGTGAAGGACACCTTGTCGACGCCGGGGTGCGCGACCAGGTAGGCGCCGACCTCGCGGCCCGCCGGGACGATGTTGACGACGCCGTCCGGGATGCCCGCCTCCTTGATCCACTCGGCCAGCAGGTAGCTGTCGAGCGGCGTCTCGGGGGACGGCTTGGCGACGACGGTGCAGCCGGCGATCAGCGCGGGCGCGAGCTTGAGCATCAGCGTGAACTGCGGCACGTTCCACGGGACGATCGCGGCGACGACGCCGACCGGCTCGCGGGTGACGGTGACGGGGCCGAGCATGCCGGGCCGCTCGTCCTCCCAGGCGTAGGTGCCGGCGAGGTCGACGTAGTACTGCAGCACCATCTGCGGGATCGCGGCCTGCCCGAACACCGAGAACAGGATCGGCGAGCCCATCTCCGCGGTGACGAGGTCGGCCATCTGCTGCTGCCGCTCGGCGTAGATCGCCGACAGCCTGCCGACCTTCTCGGCGCGCTCGGCGGGCGTCATCCGCGGCCAGGGGCCCTGGTCGAAGGCGCGCCGGGCGGCGGCGACCGCGGCGTCCATGTCCGCCTCGGTGCCGTCCGGCACCCGGCCGATGACCTCCTCGGTGTGCGGGGAGATGACCTCGATGGTGCCGGTGCCGGCCGGTGCCGTCCACTCGCCGCCGATGAACAGCCGATCGTGCTCGAGCATGCTGATGTGCCTCCTGCCGGGGGGTCCGCGGAGAGTCCGGAGCGCATCCGCTGACCGAATGCTTGCTTGGCTCAGCATTGCACGCGGTCGAGGGGGGTTGGCAAGAGAAATGAGACTAGAGTCTCACCGAGTCAGCAGGTGCGCGTTCGGCGCCCGCGCCGGCCCGGCGAGCTCGGGCAGTTCGACCAGCTCCACGCCCGCCGCCTCGAGGATCTCCGCGCCCGTGCCCGCGACGAACACCGACGGCTCGCGCCAGGCGAACACCACCCGCCGCGCCCCCGACGCGACGATCAGCTCGGCGCACGGCCGCGGCCGGGACGCGCGGTTCCCGCACGGCTCCAGCGAGCTGTAGACGGTCGCGCCGCGCAGCACCCCGCCGGTCTTGGCGATCGCCGCCTCCTCGGCGTGGTCGTGCGGGTCGGCCTCCCGCGAGTGCCCGCGCGCGATCTCCCGGCCGTCCGCGCCGACGATCACCGCGCCCACCGAGAACGCCGTCGAGGACGGCGGGCACAGCGTCGCCAGGTCGCAGGCCAGCGCCAGCCACCCGGCGTCGTCCATGATCGCGTCAGCCACGCTCGCCTCCCGGCAGGTAGCGCAGCAGCGCGAGGTCCCCGATCCGGGTGATCTCCGCCAGCCGCATGGGCCGCTCCGGCGACTGCGGGAACACCCCTGACCGGACGAACCGCGGCGCCGACGGGTCGCCGACGAAGAACGGCGCCACGACCAGCTGCAGCTCGTCCACCAGCCCCGAAGTGAGGAACAGTGTGTGGACGGCGCCGCCGCCCTCCACCATCAGCCGCCGCACGCCGCGCGCCGACAGGTCCGCCAGGACGGCCGGGAGCTCCAGCGGCTCGCCCGCGTCGACGACCTCGCCCAGCCCGCCGAGCCGCTCCGCCAGTTCTGCGGCCGCGCCGGACGGCGCGTACACCAGCTTCGGCGACTCGCCCGTGGTGAAGAACCGCGCGCCCGGATCCAGGTCGCCGCTCCAGGTCAGCGTCACCTTGGTGAGGTCGGGTGGGAGCCCGCGCGAGACCCGCTGCTCGCGCCGCGCCTGCGAGCGGATCAGCAGCTTCGGGTCGTCGGCCCGGACGGTCCCGGCGCCGACGAGGATCGCGTCGCAGCCGGCCCGCACCGCGTCGACGCGATCGAAGTCCGCGGCGCTGGACAGCCGCAGCCGTTCCGGCGCCGCGTCGTCGATGTACCCGTCGACCGACATCGCGCAGCTCAGCAGCACGTAAGGACGATCACCCACCACCCCAGCCTAAAACCTGCCGCACCACCCCCAAGCCACCAGTGCACCCCGACCGGACGGAGCGAAGCCGAAGGCGAGCCCGGCAGGGCCCCGCGCCAAGCCGAGCCGTCACGCGAGCGCGCTATCTGACCGGTGGGGGCGATGCCGAAGGCGAGCCCCCACCGGGAAGCTCGCGAAGCGAGTTCGCGCTCGCCCAATCACGGTCAAGGGCCGAGCCGCCAGGCGAGGCCCTTGGGCCGGGATTGATGGAACACGGCGTTTCTGCGCCGGATGTGTCGGACGGGGTGCCTATGGTTGCTGCGACATGCGAATCCTGCACACTTCCGACTGGCATCTCGGCAGATCGTTCCACCGCGAGGACCTGCTGGCCGCGCAGGCGGCGTTCGTCGACGACCTCGTCGCGACCGTGCGAGAGCAGCGGGTCGACTGTGTGCTCGTCTCGGGCGACGTCTACGACCGGGCGCTGCCCGCCGTGGACGCGGTGCGGTTGTGCGACGAGGCGCTCGCGCGGCTCGCGGAGCTGACGCGGGTCGTGCTGATCGCCGGGAACCACGATTCGGCGCGGCGGCTCGGGTTCGGGTCCGCGCTGATGGACGGGGCGGGCGTGCACGTCCGGACCGATTTCGCGCGGGTGGGGGAGCCGGTCGTGGTCGGTGACGCGGCGATCTACGGCGTCCCGTATCTGGAGCCAGAGCTCGTGCGGCATCCGTGGGAGCTGGAGGAGCGCACGCATGCGGCGGCGCTGACCGAGGCGATGCGGCGGGTCCGCGCGGACGCGGCGCGGCGTCCGGGCCTGCGCTCGGTCGTGCTCGCGCACGCGTTCGTGACCGGCGGCGAGAGCAGCGAGAGCGAGCGCGACATCTCGGTCGGCGGGTCGGCGCAGGTGTCGGCGTCGGTGTTCGACGGCGTGGACTACGCGGCGCTCGGGCATCTGCACGGCCGCTGGGCCATCACGGACCGGGTCCGCTATTCGGGGTCGCCGCTGGCGTATTCGTTCTCCGAGGAGCACCACGTCAAGGGGTCCTGGCTCGTCGATCTGCGCGAGGACGGCGTGGCCGCGGAGTTCGTGGAGGCGCCCGTGCCGCGCCGGCTGGCGCGCGTCCGCGGCCGCATCGACGACCTGCTGTCCGGTTCGGAGTACGAGAAGTACGAGGACCGCTGGCTGCAGATCACGCTGACCGACGAACGCCGCCCGTCGGCCGCGATGGAGCGGCTGCGCCGCCGCTTCCCGCACGCGCTGGTCCTCGGCTTCGAGCCGGAGGGCGGCGGCACCGACGGCGCGCGCACCTGGACGGAGCGGGTCCGCGAGCGGTCGGAACTCGACATCGCCGGCGACTTCGTGGCGGAGGTCACCGACGGTCCCGCGACGGAGGCGGAGCGCGCGCTGCTGGACGAGGCGTTCGAGCACTGCCGCCGGAAGGAGGCGCTGGCGTGAGGCTCCACCGGCTGGAGGTCGCCGCGTTCGGCCCGTTCTCCGGGACGGAGGAGATCGACTTCGACGCGCTGTCGGACGCGGGGCTGTTCCTCATCCAGGGCCGGACGGGCGCGGGGAAGACGAGCATCCTGGACGCGGTGTGCTTCGCGCTGTACGGGCAGGTCCCGGGGGTCCGGAACGCGGTGAAGGGGCTGCGCAGCGACCACGCGGCGCCGGGCGCGGGCCCGCGCGTGGTGCTGGAGACGACGATCCGGGGCCGCCGGCTGCGGGTGACGCGGTCGCCGGCGTGGGAGCGGCCGAAGCTGCGCGGGTCCGGGACGACGACCGAGCACGCCAAGGTGATCCTGGAGGAGTTCGAGCGCGGCGGCTGGACGGGGCTGACCACGCGCCTGGACGAGGCGGGGGACCTGATCTCCCGGCTGCTCGGGATGAACGCGGCGCAGTTCTGCCAGGTCGCGCTGCTGCCGCAGGGCGAGTTCGCGGGCTTCCTGCGCGCGGGCGCCGACGAGCGCCGCAAGGTGCTGGAGCGGCTGTTCGCGACCGAGGTGTTCACACAGGTGGAGAAGTGGCTGGCCGACCGGCGCGCGGCGACGGGCCGGGAGGCGGCGGAGCTCGCCGCCGCCGCGTCCTCGATCGCGGACCGGATCGCGGAGGCGACGGGCGCCGCGCCGCCGCGCGGCGAGCGCCCGCCGGTCCCGGCGCGTGGTCAGCCCCGTCCAGCCGCCGCGCTCGAACTCCTCCAGGATCACCTTGGCGTGCTCGGTCGTCGTCCCGGACCCGCGCAGCTTCGGCCGCTCCCACGCCGGCGACCG
>NZ_JABMCA010000098.1:0-28431 GCF_014706005.1 Actinomadura sp. RB99
CGGAGGCCGACGAGGACGAGCCCGGTCCGGACGAGGGGCCGAAGGCCGACGGCTGATCCGCTGAGCCGGTTTCCGGACGCGCCGCTCCGGTGCGTCCGGAAACCGGATCCGGCCCTCGTAGGGCCGCCGCCAGCGCCAGCGCGGCGAGCGCGAGCACCCCGGCCGCCGCCAGCACCACCGGCACGGGCAGCCGCGCCGCGACGCGCTTGGCGGCGAACGAGCCCAGCGCGCTCGCCGCGAAGAAGCCGCTCAGCGCCAGCCCGAACCCGGTGGCGGAGACGCCCAGCCCGCGTTCGACGGGCGTGGCGAGCGCCGCGACGCCGAACGCCGGCGTCATGGCCGCCACGGACGTCAGCACGATCGCGCCCGTCCCCGCCCAGGGCCTGCCGGTGCTCCCCGCCGGGCGGGCGGTCCCGATCTCGATCTCAGTGGTCGTCACTGTCCCCCTCCTCGGTCCCCAAGGCTGGCCCCGCCGCGCCGCCGCGTCGAAGATCCATCGTTATGCCTGGATGGAATTAGCATTCGGGCATGGACGTAGCGATCCGGTCGCTCCGGTACTTCGTCGCGGTCGCCGAGGAACTGCACTTCACCCGCGCCGCGGAACGGCTGCGCATCGCCCAGCCCGCGCTCTCCAAGTCGATCCGGCGGATGGAGCTGGAGATGGGCGTGACGCTCTTCGAGCGCAGCCGCCAGGGCGTGGCGCTGACCGACGCGGGCCGCTCGCTGCTGCCCGTCGCGCGCGGCGTGGTCGGCGACCTCGACTCCTGGCTCGCGGGCGTGCGCCGGGCCCGGGACGCCGCGTCCCGCGTCCTCCGCGTCGAGTACCACTCCGGCATGGACGCCGGGACGATCGAGCCCGTCATCGCCCGGTTCGCTCGGCTCCGTCCCGGCTGGCGGCCCGACCTCCGGCTCGCGACTGGCACGACCCGGCCGGCGGCGTCCTCGACGGCCGGGCGCACGCCGCGTTCATCCCGCTGCCGGTGCCCGGCCAGGAGAGCCTGGACACGGAGATCCTGCGCCGCGAGCCCCGCCGCGTCGCGCTGCCCGCGGAGCACCCGCTGGCCGCGCGGGCGGCGGTCCGGCTGGACGACCTGCGCGGCGAGAGGTTCGTCGCGCTGCCGGCCTCGTCCGGCCCGCTCCGCGAGTTCTGGCTCGCGACCGCCGAGTTCGGCCGGACCCCCGCGATCGGCGCCGAGGTCGACAACTCCGAGGACTGGCTCCAGGCGGTGCTGTCCGGGCGCGGCGTCGCGATGATCAGCGAGTCGAGCGCCCGCGTGTACGCGCGGCCGGGCATCGTCTACCGGCCGGTGGAGGGCGTCGCGCCGGCCGTCCGCGCCGTCGTGTGGCGGCGGGACGCGACCGATCCCGTCCTGCGCGACTTCGTGCGCGCCTGCGTCGAGGCCGCCGCCGGGGCGCGGGCGGGGCGCGCCTGAAATACTCGTGACCATGACTTACACGGCCGACGGCGACCGATACGAACGACTTCCCTACCGGCGGTGCGGGCGCAGCGGGCTGCGGCTCCCCGCGATCTCGCTCGGGCTGTGGCACAACTTCGGCGACGACCGCCCGATCGACGTCCAGCGGGCGATCCTGCGGCGGGCGTTCGACCTCGGGGTGACCCACTTCGACCTCGCCAACAACTACGGACCGCCCTACGGGTCGGCGGAGACCAACTTCGGCCGCATCATGCGCGAGGACCTCGCGCCCTACCGGGACGAGCTCGTCATCAGCACGAAGGCCGGCTACGACATGTGGCCGGGCCCGTACGGCGAATGGGGGTCGCGCAAGTACCTGCTCGCCAGCCTCGACCAGTCCCTGAAGCGGATGGACCTGGACTACGTCGACATCTTCTACAGCCACCGGTTCGACCCGGACACGCCGCTGGAGGAGACGATGGGCGCGCTGGACCACGCCGTCCGGTCCGGGAAGGCGCTGTACGCGGGGATCTCGTCGTACTCGCCGAAGCGCACCGCGGAGGCCGCGCGGATCCTGCGGGAGATGGGGACGCCGCTGCTGATCCACCAGCCGTCCTACTCGATGCTGAACCGGTGGATCGAGGGCGGCCTGCTCGCCACCCTGGAGGAGGAGGGCGTCGGCTGCATCGCGTTCTCGCCGCTGGCGCAGGGCATGCTCACCGGCAAGTACCTCGGCGGCATCCCGGAGGGGTCGCGGGCCAGCCGGAACACCTCGTTCTCCAGCGACCTGCTCACCGAGGAGAACGTCCGGCACGTCCGGACGCTCGACGAGATCGCCCGGGGCCGCGGCCAGTCCCTCGCGCAGATGGCCCTCGCCTGGTCGCTGCGGGACGAGCGGGTCACCTCGGCGCTCATCGGCGCGAGCAGCGTCGCGCAGCTGGAGGAGAACCTCGCCGCGCTGGACCGGCTCGACTTCACCCCGGACGAGCTGGAGGCGATCGACCGGGACGCGGTGGAGGCCGGGATCAACATCTGGGCGGCGTCCAGCGCCGACTGACCGAAGGCGGCGGCGCGGCGTGCATCGTCGTGCCCGCACCGGGCACGAGGCCCGCATGGAAGAGATGACGCTGCGCAGTGCCGCATTCGACGATCACACGCTCATGCCGTCGGAGTACTCGCACGACAGGGGCGACGTCTCGCCGCCGCTGGAGTGGTCGCCGGTCCCGGAGGAGGTGGTGGAGCTGGCGCTCGCCTGCGAGGACCCGGACGCCCCGGTCGGGACGTTCGCGCACTGGCTGGTCGCCGGGATCGACCCGGTCACCACCGGCCTGGACGCCGGCGAGCGGCCGACGGGCGCGGTCCTCGGCCGCAACGACTACGGGACCGAGGGGTACGGCGGGCCGAAGCCGCCGGCCGGCGACGACCCGCACCGCTACTTCTTCCGCCTGTACGGGCTGTCGGAGCCGTCCGGGCTGCGGGACGGCTTCACGGCGGAGGAGCTGAGGGACGCCGTCGAGGACAAGGTCGTGGCGTCGGGCACGCTCGTCGGCACGTTCGCGCGGTGACCGCCGCGAGCCCCGGCCCGGACGACGACGACCGCGGCCGCGAGCACGACCACCACGGCGACGAGGGCGGCGAGCACCGCGAGGACGGCGGGCACCGCGAGGGCGGCGGGAACGGTGGGCGCGAGGAGCCGCCGGGGAACGAGCCGCTGACCGCGCGGAGCGCGCTGGGCCTGCGCGCCGTCCTGTCCGGCATCGCGCTGGTGGCGGCGGCCGCGGCCGCCATCGTGTTCGCCATCGTGGCGAACCATGACGGGAGCGGCTCGGCCTGGGGCGCGGCGGTGGTCTGCGTCATCGTCGCCGCGATCGCGGCGACGGACCTCGCGGTGATCGCCCGCCGCGCCCGCGGCCGCTGATCAGTGGCGGTGGGCCGGCGCGGCGAGCTCGGGATGGGCGAGCAGCCAGGAGATCCGCTCGCGGCTCTCGTCGTCGGTGGGCGTGTACACGGTCAGCCGGGCGCCCGCCGACCCGGCGATGTCCAGGTTGGTGGTGCGGGTGCGGATCTCCTCGACCACGGGGTGCCGGAAGACCTTCACGCGCGGGCCCGGCAGGGCCACCTCGTGCTCGGCCCACAGCCGCGCGAACTCCGGATTGGCCGCCTGGAGCCGCTGGACCAGCTCCTTCCAGCCCGGCTCGTTCATGTGCCGGCTGTAGCGGTACCGGAACACCGCGACGTGCATCGGCATCTCCTCGGCCATGTTCCCGATCGGGTTGCAGCACGGCGGCGTCGTGAACGTGATCCACATCGTGTTGCGCTCGGACGGCGGGAACGTCTCGACGCTCGGGAAGATCGCCGAGAAGGCGGCGTTCCAGGCGAGCACGTCGGAGCGGGCGTTGCACACCGACGCGGGCAGCGGCAGCAGCTCGTCCAGGATCGTCCGCATGTCCTCGGGCAGCTGCTCGGCCTCGTCGGGCGGCTCCGCCTCCGGAACCTCGGCCAGCCGGTACAGGTGCTCGCGCTCGGCGCCGTCGAGGCGCAGCGTGCGGGCCACCGCGTCCAGCACCTGGGTGCTGGCGTTGATCGGGCGGCCCTGCTCCAGCCAGGTGTACCAGGTGACGCCCACCCCGGCGAGCTGCGCGACCTCCTCGCGGCGCAGGCCGGGCGTGCGGCGCCGCGGGCCCGGCGGCATCCCGACCTCGTGCGGGGTGATCCGCTCGCGCCTGCTGCGCAGGAACTCGGCCAGTTCGGTGCGGCGCCGGGACGTCCCGCGCCTGGTCGCCGTTCCGGTGGTCGTCACGGTTCCACCCTGCCCTCCGCGCGCGTCCGTTGCCAGGTGCTGTCAGTACCAGTATCGAGGGACTCTCGTTACCGGTACCGGATCGGCGCCAGTGTCGTTCCCATGACACAGACAACCGATCTGCGCGGGGTCGTTCCCGAGCGGGAGGCGCGGAGCGGTCCCGGCGGCCTGACGCTCGGCCTCCTGCTGCTGGGACAGTTCATGGCCATCCTCGACGTGAACATCGTCAACGTGGCGCTGCCGACGATGCGGGCGGACCTGCACGCGTCCGGCGCGGGGCTCCAGCTGATCGTCGCCGGGTACACCATCACCTACGCCGTGCTGCTGATCACCGGAGCGCGGCTCGGCGACATCGCCGGGCACCGCCGGGCGTACCACGCCGGCCTGGCCGCGTTCACGGTGCTGTCGCTGGCCTGCGGCCTGGCGCCGTCCACCTGGCCGCTGGTCGGGTTCCGGTTCCTGCAGGGCGCCGGGGCGGCGCTGATGACGCCGCAGGTGATGTCGATGATCCAGCGGAACTTCGCCGGCCCGGCACGGGCGCGCGCGCTCGGCCTCTACTCGGCGGTGATCGCGGGCGGGGTGGTCGTCGGACAGGCGGCCGGGGGCCTGCTGGTGAGCGCGGACCTGTTCGGCGCGGGCTGGCGGACGGTGTTCCTCGTCAACGTCCCGATCGGCGCGGTGCTGCTGGCGGCCGGGCCGCGGCTGCTGCCGCGCGACGGCGGCGCGCGGGGCGGGGGCGTCGACGTCCCTGGGCTGCTCACGCTGTCGCCGGCCGTGCTGCTGTTCGTCGTCCCGCTGATCCTCGGGCACGAGCTGGGCTGGCCGCTGTGGGGCTGGTTCTCGCTCGCGGCGAGCGCCGCTTTCCTCGCCGCCTTCGTCGCGGTGGAGCGGGGCGCGGCGGCGCGCGGCGGCCGGCCGCTGATCTCGCCGCGGGTGCTGCGGGCGCCGCGGCTGCTGCCCGCCTGCGGGGCGCTCATGCTGGCGCCGGGGACGTGGGGCTCGTTCCTGTTCACCACGACGCTGCACCTGCAGGGCGACCTGAGGATGTCGCCGCTGCGGTCGGGGCTGGCGTTCGTCCCGTGCGTCGCCGCGTTCGCGCTGGTGGGGCTGAACTGGCAGCGGCTGCCGGCCCGCTGGCACCGCCGGGTGATCCCGGCCGGCTTCGCCCTCGCCGCCGCGGGCTACCTGTGCGTCGGCCCGGTGGCGGGCGGCGGCGTCGCGTACGAGCTGCTCACCGCGGTGATCGGGTTCGGCCTCGGGGTCATGTCGATCATCATGACGGTGGGGCTGGAGCACGTCCCGGCGGCGGACGCGGCGGACGCCAGCGGGCTGTTGCTGACGCTCATGCAGATCAGCCAGGTCATCGGCATCGCGACGATCGGGACGCTGTTCCTGACCGCGGCGGAGTCGAGCGGCTCCACCCGGCACGCCGAGTACGGCACCGGGTGGGCGCTCGGGGCGGTCGCGCTGGTCGGGACCGCGTTCACGGTGCTGCTGGTCCGGGGCCGGGCGGGCGCGCGCGACGCGTGACGCTTCCCGCCTCGGGTGAGCGGCTCTAGGCGCCGAGGCGGGCGCGCGCGGCCTCCACGGCGGGCGGAAGGGGCCGCCGGGCGCCGGCCAGCCGCGGCAGCGCGCGCGCCGCGTCGGCGAGCCCCGCCCGGCCGTCGCGGGTGCCCAGCGCCGTTCCGGCCATCCGCGCGACCGCGGGGAGGGGGCGGCGCAGCCAGGCGGTCAGCAGCGCGTTGCGGATCTCCCGGCGGCGCCGTGCCGCCGGGTTCCGGCCGCTCCGCGACGGGTGGTGGTGCACGACGAGCTCCGGCACGTAGGCGAGTCCCCAGCCGGCGGACGCCAGGTCGAGCGCGAGGAGCTCCTCCTCGCCGGCGAAGTGCAGGACGCCGGAGAAGCCCCCGGCGTCGAGGTAGGCGTCGCGGCGGACGATCGCCGAGCACGCGAGGAAGCCGAGGACGGCGGGTCCGGGCAGCCCGTCCGGCCGCCCGAGCGGTGCCCGCGCCATCGCCTCCGACACCGGTTCCAGGCGTTCGTCGTCGCCGACCAGGACGCGGGCGGCCAGCAGCGCCGTCCTCGGATGGGCGTCGAGGATCTCCACGGCCCGCTCCAGCGCTCCGGGCGCCCACCAGGAGTCGTCGTCGGCGAAGGCGACGTAGCGGGTCGCGGCCTCCCGCACGCCGGCGTTGCGGGCGGCGGCGCCGAGGTTGCCCGGCAGCCGCAGCACCCGCGCGCCGGCGGCCTCCGCGACCTCCGCGGTGCCGTCGGCGGAGGCGTTGTCGGCCACGATGACCGGCGCGGCGTGCCGGGTGAGGCTGTGGCGCAGTTCGGCGGCGCGGTCGCGCGTCGCGACCACGATCGTGACGTCGGGCATGCTCTCCCCCGCTTCCATCAGCTGACGTACCGGCGCGCCTTGGAGGTCCGCTGCGCCTCCTCCAGGCTGCGCAGCCTGGCCTCGACGTCGCGCGGCAGCGTGCGCCGCTCCCGGGCGACCCAGCGCAGTCCCGCCGCCGCCTCGGCGAGCGCGCCCGCGGTGACGCGGTCGCGCGGCAGCGTGCGCAGCAGCCCGGCGGTGCGGCGGAGCGCGACGGGCAGCGGGCGGCGCAGCCAGGTGAACCACAGCGTGTTGCGGATGCCGTGGCGGCGCCGCAGGTGGGCCTCGCGCAGCGGGGACGGCTCGTGGTGCACGACGACGTCCTCGGCGTAGCAGAGGTGCCAGCCGAGGGCCATCAGGTCGGCGCTGAGCAGTTCCTCCTCGCCGCCCAGCCACAGCCGGGCCGAGAACCCGCCGGCCTCCCGGAACGCCTCGGCCCGCAGCATGGACGCCCCCGCCAGGAACGAGCCGAGCGCGGGCCCGGGCATCCAGGACGGCCCCGGGACGGGCGAGTCGCGCAGTTCAGGGACGATCGGGTCCTCGCGCCCGCCGGGCTCGACCAGGATCCGCCCGGTCACCACGGCCAGCCGCGGGTGCGCGTCCAGCAGGTCGGCGGCGCGCGGCAGCGCGCCCGGCTCCCACCAGGTGTCGTCGTCGCAGAACGCCACGTACGGGGTGCGGACGTGGTCGACGGCCAGGTTGCGGGCGACGGCGCCGAGGTTGCGCTGCGACCGGATCAGCCGGAATCCGGGGAACTCCTCGGCGACGGCGTCGGGCGAGCCGTCCCGCGAGGCGTTGTCCACCACGATGACGGGCGGCGGCCCGGGCAGCGCCCGCAGCCGCCCGAGCGTCGCCAGCAGGGAGCGCCGGCGGTCCCGGGTGATGACGACGAGCGTGCAGCGCATGGCCCGCCCCGTACCCGCCGCACCCGCCTCCATGTCCGACTTACGTCTTGAAAGCCAACAAAAGCCCTCAGCCATAGTGATGCACGTAAAACCCGCTTGAACTGTCAGTTCACTCATCAGCGGCTTTTCCGACACAGCGTTTAGAGCCGGACTTCCCGGTAATGCACGAAATCACCTATAGGGGATTCGCTCCCATCGAGATCCCGGGCCGATGCCCACGACGGACGGCATCGGCACTCCACCGAACGCTGCGCCGAAACGGGGCTCACATGCGCGTGCTCGGAATCAACGCGATCTTCCACGACCCGGCCGCCGCCCTCGTGGTGGACGGAACGGTCGTCGCTGCGGCTGAGGAGGAACGGTTCAGCCGCCGCAAGCACGGGAAACGGCCGGTCGCCTTCTCCGCCTGGGAACCGCCCGAGCAGGCGGCCCGCTGGTGCCTGGAGCGCGCCGGGCTCGAACCCGGCGACCTCGACGCCGTCGCCTACTCCTACGATCCCGACCTGGTCGAGCCCGGCCTGGACGGCCACGACGAGCAGTGGGAGCGGCTGCGGACCCTGTACGCGCGCCGCGCCCCGAACTTCCTCGCCGCCGCCCTGCCCGGCCTGGACCCCGGGATCGTCCGGTACGTCCCGCACCATGTCGCGCACGCCGCGTCCGCCGCCCTGGCCGCGCCGCGGCCGTGCGACGGCGACGTCCTCGTGCTGGACGGCCGGGGCGAGTCGCACTCGCACCTCGCCGGGACCTACGCCAGCGGCGAGCTGACCCCGCTGCACGCGCAGCGCCTGCCGCACTCGCTCGGCCTCATGTACGAGGACCTCACCGAGCACCTCGGCTTCCTGCGCTCCAGCGACGAGTACAAGGTGATGGCCCTGGCGTCCTACGGCGAGCCGCGCTTCCTCGACGAGCTGCGCGAGCACGTCCGGGCCACCGGCGACGGCGGGTTCGCCGTCGCCCCCATCGACTGGGGCGCGCTCGCCAAGGCCCGCTCGTCAGACGGCGAGTGGACCCGCGACCACGCCGACCTCGCCGCCAGCGTCCAGGCGCGGCTGGAGGAGGTGCTGCTCGACCTGGTGACGTGGCTGCACGGGCGGACCGGCTCGCGCCGGCTGATGCTCGCCGGCGGCGTCGCGCTGAACTGCGTGGCGAACTCGCGGCTCGCCGCGGACGGACCCTACGACGACATCTGGGTGCAGCCCGCCGCGGGCGACTCCGGCACCGCGCTCGGCGCCGCCCTGCACCTGGCGCACGACGGCGGCGACACCGTCACCGCGATGCCGGGCGCCGACCTCGGCCGCCAGTGGGACGAGGCCTCGATCGCGCGCCGCCTCGACATCGCCAAGGTGCCGTACGAGCGTCCGCCCGACGTCGCGGCGGCCGTCGCCGAGGCGCTGGCCCGCAACGAGATCGTCGCGTGGTTCCAGGGCCGTTCGGAGTTCGGCCCGCGCGCGCTGGGGCACCGGTCGCTGCTCGCCCATCCCGGCCACGCCGCCAACGTCGAGCGGCTCAACGACGTGAAGGGCCGCGAGCAGTTCCGGCCCATCGCCCCGATGGTCGCGCTGGAGCACGCCGCCGAGATCTTCGAGGGCCCGATCCCGAGCCCGTACATGCTGTTCGTCCACCGCGTCCGGCCGGAGTGGCGGGAGCGGATCCCCGCCGTCGTGCACGTGGACGGCACCGCCCGGATCCAGACCGTCGCGAGCGGCCACGAACCGCTCGCCGCGCGGCTGCTGGAGGAGTTCCGGCTGCGCACCGGCCTGCCGGTCGTCGTCAACACCAGCCTCAACACCGCGGGCCGGCCCATGGTGGACGACCCGCGGGACGCGCTGGAGTGCTTCGGCTCCGCGCCCGTGGACCTCCTCGCGATCGGCCCGTTCGTCGTCCGCCGCCGGGAGGTGCACGCCCGATGAGCTGCACCGTCGTCATCCCGACGATCGGCAGGCCGAGCCTGCGCACGGTGCTGGACGCCCTGCTGGACTCGATCGCGGGCGGTCCCGAGCCCGCGCCGCACGAGATCATCGTCGTGGACGACCGGCCCGCGCACGGCGCGCCGCTGCCGCTGCCGGACTCCCGCGGGCGCCGCGTCCGGGTGATCCGCTCCGGCGGGCGCGGCCCGGCCGCCGCCCGCAACGCGGGATGGCGCGCCGCCGCCACCGAATGGGTCGCCTTCCTGGACGACGACGTCGTCCCCGACCCCGGCTGGACGCGGCGGCTCGCCGCCGACCTCGCCGGGCTGCCGCCGAAGGTCGCCGGCTCGCAGGGCCGCGTCACCGTCCCGCCGCCGGACGGCCGCCGCCCCACCGACTGGGAGCGCACCACCGCCGGGCTCGCCGGCGCCGACTGGATCACCGCCGACATGGCCTACCGCCGCGGCGTCCTCGCCGAACTCGGCGGCTTCGACGAGCGGTTCCGCCGCGCCTACCGGGAGGACGCCGACCTCGCGCTGCGCGCCCTCGCCGCCGGGCACGACCTGGTCCGGGGCGAGCGGCACGTCACGCATCCGGTCCGCCCGGCCGGGTTCTGGGCCTCGGTCCGCGCCCAGGCCGGCAACGCCGACGACGTCCTCATGTGGCGGATCCACGGCGCCGGCTGGCGGGACCGCGCCGGCGAGGGCAGGGGCCTGCTGCGGCGGCACGTCCTCACGACCGCCGCCGGGACCGCCGCGCTCGCCGCCGCACCCGCGGCGCTGCGCGGGAGCCGGGCCGGCGCGGCCGCCGCGGCCCTGGCCGCCGGCGCGTGGGCGGTCTCGACCGCCCGGTTCGCGTTCGAGCGGGTCCGTCCCGGGCCCCGGACGCCCGGCGAGGTGCTGAAGATGGCCGCGACCAGCGCCGCCATCCCGCCCGCCGCCGTCGCGCACCGGATCAGGGGGCTGCTGGCGCACCGCGACGCCCGGCCGTGGGCCGGGCCGTGGGTCGTGCTGTTCGACCGCGACGACACCCTCATCCGCGACGTCCCGTACAACGGCGACCCGGCGCTGGTCGAGCCGATGCCGGGCGCGCGGCGGGCGCTGGACCGGCTCCGCCGGCACGGCGTGCGGATCGGCGTGGTGTCCAACCAGTCGGGCGTGGCGAAGGGGCGGATCACGGTCCGCGACGTCCGGCGCGTCAACGCGCGGGTCGAGGAGCTGCTCGGCCGCATCGACGTGTGGGAGTTCTGCCCGCACGACGGCGACGACGGCTGCGAGTGCCGCAAGCCGCGGCCCGGGATGATCGTGCGGGCCGTGCGGCGGCTCGGCGCGCTGCCGGCCGACTGCGCCGTCATCGGCGACATCGGCCGCGACATCGAGGCCGCGGCGGCGGCCGGCGCGCGGGGCATCCTGGTGCCGACCGTCCGCACCCGGCCCGCCGAGATCGCGCGGGCGCTGGAGACCGCGCCGAACCTCGGCGCCGCCGTCGATCTGGTCCTCGGCGGAAGGCGGTCGCGATGAGGGTGCTGCTGGCACGCCAGGACAACCTCGGCGACGTGCTGCTCGCCGGGCCCGCGGTACGGGCGGTCGCCGCGCGCGCGGACGAGGTCGTGCTGCTGTGCGGCCCGCGCGGCCGCGCCGCCGCCGACCTGCTGCCCGGCGTGGACGCGGTCATCGAGTGGCGCGCGCCCTGGATCGACCCGGAGCCCGACCCGGTCGACCGGGCCGACATCGAGCGGGCCGTCGCCGAGCTGGCGGGCTTCGACCGGGCGCTGATCCTCACCTCGTTCCACCAGTCGCCGCTGCCGCTCGCGCTGCTGCTGCGGCTGGCCGGGACCCCGTGGATCGGCGGCATCAGCGAGGACTACCCCGGCTCCCTGCTGGACCTGCGGCACCGTCCGGAGGGCGACGTGCCCGAGCCGCTGCGGATGCTGGCCCTCGCCGAGGACGCCGGGTTCCCGGCGCCCGCCGACACCCGCCTGCGGGTGCGCGAGCCGCTGCCCGACACCGACCACCTCACCGGCGGCCCCGGCTACGTGGTCGTGCATCCGGGGACGTCCGTCCCGGCGAGGGCCTGGCCGCCGGAGCGGTGCGCCGAGGCCGTCCGGCTGCTGCGCGCCGCCGGCCACCGGGTCGTCGTGACCGGGCACGGCGAGGAGAAGGAGCTGACCGCGCTGGTCGCCGGGGAGGACGGCCTCGACCTCGGCGGCCGCACCGCCCTGCCGGAACTGGCGTCGGTGCTGCGCGGCGCGCGCGCCGTCGTCGCCGGCAACACCGGCCCCGCGCACCTCGCCGCCGCCGTCGGCACCCCCGTCGTGTCGCTGTTCGCGCCGACCGTGCCCGCCGCCCGGTGGGCGCCGTTCGGGGTGCCGATGGCGCTGCTCGGCGACCAGGGCGCCCCCTGCAAGGACAGCCGCGCCCGCGAGTGCCCGGTGGAGGGCCACCCCTGCCTGGCGTCGGTCGGCGCCGACGAGGTCGCCGCCGCCGTCGAGGTCGTCGCCGCGGACCCGCGCGGAACCCCCCGTGAGGAGGCCCCCGCCCGATGAGAGTCCTGCTCTGGCACGTCCACGGCTCGTGGGCCACGTCGTTCGTGCACGGGCCGCAGACCACGCTCGTCCCCGTCACGCCGGACCGGGGGCCCGACGGCCGGGGACGCCCCGACACCTTCACCTGGCCGGACCGCGCCGTCGAGGTGGCCCCCGAGCGGCTGCGGCACGAGGACGTCGACGTCGTCGTCCTGCAGCGCCCCCACGAGCTGAGGCTCGCCGAGGAATGGCTCGGCCGCCGCCCCGGACGCGACGTCCCCGCCGTCTACGTCGAGCACGACACCCCCCGCCGCACGCCGGCGGACGCGAGCCTCCCCGAGGAGGTCGTCCCCGACAGCCGCCACTTCCTGCACGACCGCGACGACATCCCGGTCGTGCACGTCACCCACTTCAACCGGCTGTTCTGGAACTGCGGCCGCGCGCCGACCACGGTCATCGAGCACGGCGTCGTCGACCCCGGCTACCGCTGCACCGGCGACATGCCCCGGGCGGGCGTCGTCATCAACGACCCGCTGCGGCGCGGGCGCGTCGCCGGGACCGACCTGCTCGCCGGCCTGGCGCGCGCCGTACCACTGGACCTGTTCGGCATGAACGTCGCGGGCGTCCCGGAGGCGCTCGGCATCGCGCCCGAGTCGCTGTGGACGTTCGAGGACCTTCCGCAGGCGCGGATGCACGAGGAGCTCGCCCGCCGCCGCGTCTACGTCCACCCCTACCGGTGGACCTCGCTCGGCCTCGCCCTGATCGAGGCCATGATGCTCGGCCTGCCCGTGGTGGCGCTCGCCACCACCGAGGCGGTCGAGGCGGTGCCGCCGGAGGCCGGGGTGCTGTCCACGCGGGTCGCCGCACTGGCCGACGCCGCGCGGACCCTGGCCGCCGACCCGCCGCGCGCCCGCCAGATGGGCAAGGAGGCGCGCGCCCACGCCGTCGAACGCTACGGCCTGCCGCGGTTCCTGCGCGACTGGGAGCGAACTCTCACGGAGGTAACGCGATGAGAATAGCCATGATCTCCGAGCACGCCAGCCCGCTGGCCGCCAAGGGCGGGCTGGGCGGGGCGGACGGCGGCGGCCAGAACGTCTTCGTCGCGGAACTGGCGGCCGAGCTCGGCCGGCAGGGCCACTACGTCACCGTCTACACGCGGCGGGACGCGCCCGCCCTGCCGCGCCGGGTGCGGCTCGCGCCCGGCGTGACGGTCGAGCACGTCCCGGCGGGCCCCGCCGAGCGCGTCGGCAAGGACGACCTGCTGCCGTGGATGCGCGACTTCGGGCTGTACCTGGAGCAGCGCTGGGCCGCGGACCCGCCGGACGTCGCGCACGCGCACTTCTGGATGAGCGGCCTCGCCGCGCTCCAGGCGTCCGCGCCGACCCTGGCGCGGCGCGTGCCGGTGGTGCAGACCTACCACGCGCTCGGCACCGTGAAGCGGCGCCACCAGGGCGGCAGGGACACCAGCCCGGCGTCGCGGCTCCATCTGGAGCGCGCGATCGGCCTGTCCGCCGACGCGGTCATCGCCACCTGCGCCGACGAGGTCGCCGAGCTGGCCGCGATGGGCGTTCCGCGCGAGCGGATCTCGGTGGTGCCGTGCGGTGTCGACCTCCGCCTGTTCACCCCGGACGGGCACAGCGCGGACGGCCGGGACCGGCACCGCCTCGTCGTGCTGTCCCGGCTTGTCGAGCGCAAGGGCGTGGACACCGCGATCCGGGCGCTGGCGCACCTGCCGGACGCCGAGCTGGCCGTCGCCGGCGGCCCGCCGCGGCGGGGCCTGGACGGCGACGCGGAGGTGCGGCGGCTGCGGCGCGTCGCGCGGGACGCGGGCGTCGCCGGGCGGGTGGAGTTCCTCGGCAGGCTCGGCCGCGAGGAGGTCCCGCCGCTGCTGCGGTCGGCGAGCCTCGTGGTGACCCTGCCCTGGTACGAGCCGTTCGGCATGGTGCCGCTGGAGGCGATGGCGTGCGGCGTCCCGGTCGTGGCCAGCGCCGTCGGCGGCCACCTGGACACCGTCGTGGACGGCGCCACCGGCGTGCTCGTCCCGCCGCGCGACCCGGAGGCGGCGGCCGCCGCGATCCGGGCGCTGCTGGACGACCCGGCGGGCCGCGCCGCGATGGGCTTCGCCGCGGGCGACCGGGCCCGGGACCGCTACTCCTGGGCGCGCGTCGCCGCCGACACCGCCGGCGTCTACGAGCGCGCGGCGGCGCTGAGCGGGGTGGCCGCATGACGACCACCACGCAACGGATCACGCGGACGCGCACCGCCACGGCGCGGGACGGGCGCCTGGAGGCGCTGGCCGAGGCGGCGCTGGCGTTCCGCGAGCAGGTCCCGACCATCGAGGCGTGGGGCCGCCGGCTCGCCGGCGTGCTGCGCGCCGGCGGGCGGCTGCTCGCCTGCGGGAACGGCGGCAGCGCCGCCGAGGCCCAGCATCTGACCGCCGAGCTCGTCGGCCGGTTCGAGGACGAGCGGCGGCCGCTGTCGGCGATCCCGCTGCACGGCGACACCTCGTCGGTCACCGCGATCGGCAACGACTACGGCCCGGCGCACGTGTTCGCCCGGCAGGTGCAGGCGCACGGCCGCCGGGGCGACGTGCTGGTGTGCCTGTCGACCAGCGGCCGCAGCCCCAACGTGATCGCCGCGGCGGACCGGGCGCGCGAGCTCGGGATGACCGCCTGGGCGGTCACCGGGCCCGGCCCGAACCCGCTCGCCGACGCCTGCCACGACGCGATCACCGTGCGGGCCGCGGCGACCTCGACCGTCCAGGAGATCCACCTCGCCGCGGTGCACCTGCTGTGCGGGGTGGTCGACGACGTCCTGGGGGCGCCCCGTGCCTGAACCGGGCTCGCGCCGCGGCCGCACGGGCGCGGCCGCCGCCGGGAGGCACGGGGGCCCGTCCCCGCGGAAGGAGGCGAGATGACCGCACCGCTGGTGGTCGTGGGCGACGTGCTGCTCGACGTCGACATCGTCGGCACGAGCAGCCGGCTGTGCCCGGACGCGCCCGTCCCGGTCGTCGAGCAGGCGGAGGAGCACGCCCGGCCCGGCGGCGCCGGGCTGGCCGCGCTGCTGGCGGCGGCCGGCGGCCGGGAGATCGTGCTGGTCACCGCGCTCGCCGACGACGAGCCGGGCCGGCGGCTGCGCGCCATGCTGGAGCGGCACATGGAGGTCGCCGCGTTCCACCTGCACGGCGGCACTCCCTGCAAGCTGCGCATCCGCTCGGGAGACCAGTCGGTGGCGCGCCTGGACGCCGGGGAAGGGCAGGCCCTCGACGGGCCCGTCGGCCCGCGCGTCACCGACGCGATCGCGGGGGCCGGCGCGGTGCTGGTCTCCGACTACGGGCGCGGGGTCACCCGGCACCGCGCCGTCCGATCGCTGCTCGCCGCGCTGCCGCGCGGCGTCCCGGTCGTGTGGGACCCGCATCCGCGCGGGGAGCGGCCGGTGCCGGGGACGCGGCTGCTCACCCCGAACGAGGAGGAGGCCGCCCGGCTGGCCGCCGCGGACGGCGCCGACATCACCGGGTTCGGGCTGTCGGCGGCGGGCCGCCGGGGCCGGCACCTCGGCCGGTCGTGGGGCATCGAGGGCGTCGCGATCACGCTCGGGTCCGAGGGCGCGCTGCTGTGCGACGGGTCGGAGGCGCCGTTCCTCGCGCCCGCCGAGCCGGCCCGCGGCGACGCCTGCGGCGCCGGCGACAGCTTCGCCACCGGGACGGTGGAGGCGCTCGCGGACGGGGCGTCGCTCGCCGGCGCCGTCACCGCGGGCGTGCGGCGCGCGTCGGACTACGTCCGGGCGGGCGCGGCGGCGGCCGTCGCGGCGCAGCTCGCCGAGTCCGGCACGGCCCGGCTCGTCCCCGAGCGCGGGGAGGACGCCTGGGACGTCGTCGAGCGGACGCGGCGGGCGGGCGGCACGGTCGTGGCGACCGGCGGCTGCTTCGACCTGCTGCACGCCGGGCACGTGAGCATGCTGCAGCAGGCCCGGCGGCTCGGCGACTGCCTGATCGTCTGCGTCAACTCCGACGCCTCGGTGCGCCGCCGCAAGGGCCCGACCCGCCCGGTGACGCCGGCCGCGGACCGCGTCCGGGTGCTGGAGGCGCTCAGCGACGTGGACGCCGCGGTCGTGTTCGACGACGACACCCCGGCGCCGCTCCTGGAGCGGCTGCGCCCCGACGTCTGGGTCAAGGGCGCCGACTACGCCGGGACGATCCTGCCCGAGGCCGAGACGGTCCGGGCGCACAACGGCGAGGTGGTCCTGCTGCCTCTGCTGGAAGGGCGCTCCACCACGCGCCTGCTGTCCACCACGAAGGGAAACGCGTCATGAACGTCCTCATCACCGGCGGGGCCTCCGGACTCGGCGCGGCCGTCGCGCGCAAGGTCGCGGAGGACGGGGGGCGGCCCCTCATCCTCGACCGGCACCCCCCGAAGGACGACTTCGAGCACATGCAGGCGGACCTGGCGGACCGGCCCTGCGCCGAGCGCGCCGTGCACGGGCTGGCGCGCGCGGCGGGCGGGCTCAACGCGGTCGTCACCGCCGCAGGCACCGACGCGTGCGGCGCCCTGGGCGACGTGCCCGCCGAGGACTGGGAGCGGGTCGTGCAGGTGAACCTGCTCGGCACCGCCGCCGTCGTCCGCGCCGCGCTCCCTTACTTGGAGAACCAGCCGAGCGGGCGGATCGTCACGGTCGCCTCGACGCTCGGGCTGCGGGCGCTCAGCGACGCCACCGCGTACTGCGCGTCCAAGTTCGGCGTCGTCGGCTTCACCCGCGCGCTGGCCGCGGAGATGGCCGGCCGGGTCGCCGTCACGATGATCGTGCCGGGCGGGATGGACACCGCGTTCTTCGACGACCGCACCGAGCAGTACAAGCCGGGGCCGGACGCCCACCTGAACAGGCCGGAGGACGTCGCCGCGGCGATCGCCTTCGCGCTCCGGCAGCCGCCCGGCTGCGAGGTGCGGGAGATGGTGGTCTGCCCGTCGAAGGAGCCCTCGTGGCCGTGACGGCCCCCCGCCGCGCGCTGGTGCTGCGGGCGCTCGGGCTGGGCGACCTGCTCACCGCGGTGCCCGCGCTGCGGGCGCTGCGGCGCGGCATGCCCGGCGCGCGGATCACGCTCGCCGCGCCGCCCGCGCTGGCGCCGCTGGCGCTCGCCACGGGCGCGGTCGACGACGTCCTGCCGGCGGACTCCGGGCTCGGCCCGCTGCCGCCCGCCGAGCCGGTGGGCACGGCCGTCAACCTGCACGGCCGGGGCCCGCAGAGCCACCGGCGGCTGGCGGCGCTGGGGCCCGCCCGGCTGCTGGCGTTCGCGTCCGCGGGGGCGCTGCACACCGACGGGCCCGACTGGGATCCGGGCGAGCACGAGGTGGCGCGCTGGTGCCGGCTGGTGCGCGCCTACGGGTTCGACGCCGATCCCGACGACCTGGACCTGGCGCCGCCGGCGATCCCCTCGCCCGCGCCCGGTGCCGTCGTCGTCCATCCGGGGGCCGCGTTCGCGGCGCGGCGCTGGCCGACCGAGCGGTTCGCCGCGGTCGCGGCGGCGCTGCGCGCCGGCGGCGAGCGGGTCGTCGTCACCGGCGGCCCCGCCGAGGGGCCGCTCGCGCACCGCGTCGTGGAGCTCGCGCGGCTGGACCCCCGCGACGACCTCGCCGGCCGCACCCGCCTGCCGCAGCTGGCCGCGCTCGTCGCGGGCGCCCGGCTGGTGGTGTGCGGCGACACCGGCGTCGCGCACCTCGCGACCGCCTTCCGCACGCCGTCGGTGCTGCTGTTCGGGCCGACGCCGCCCGCCCGGTGGGGGCCGCCCGACCGGGCCGAGCACCGGGTGCTGTGGGCGGGGCGGTCCGGCGACCCGCACGGCGGCGAACCCCACCCCGGCCTGCTGGAGATCTCCGCGGACGAGGCCGTCGAGGCCGCCGGGAAGGCGCTCACGCTACACGCTTAGGAGGAAACCGATGAGGCATGCCCGCGCCGTCGTCACCGGAGGGTCCGGCTTTCTCGGCTCGCACCTGTGCGAGGCGCTGCTGGCCCAGGACATCTCGGTCGTCTGCCTGGACAACCTGCTGACCGGCACGTCCCGCAACATCGCGCACCTCGCCGACCGGCGGGACTTCCGGTTCCTGAGGCGCGACCTCACCGAGCCGGTGCACGTGCCCGGCGACGTCGGCTACGTGTTCCATCTGGCGTCGTCGGCGTCCCCGGCGGACTACATGCGGTATCCGATCCAGACGCTGGAGGTCGGCAGCCAGGGCACCCGGAACGCGCTCGAGCTCGCGGAGAGCAAGGGCGCCCGGTTCGTGCTGGCGTCCACGTCCGAGGTGTACGGGGACCCGCTGGTGCACCCGCAGCCCGAGACGTACTGGGGCAACGTCAACCCGGTCGGCCCGCGCAGCGTCTACGACGAGGCCAAGCGGTTCGGGGAGGCGCTGACGTCGGCGTTCCGGCACTCCCGGGGGCTGGACGCCGGGATCGTGCGGATCTTCAACAGCTACGGGCCGCGGATGCGCCCCGACGACGGCCGCGCGATCCCGACGTTCCTGCGGCAGGCGCTGACCGGCGAGGACCTCACCGTCACCGGGGACGGCTCGCAGACCCGGTCGATCTGCCACGTCTGCGACACCGTCCGGGGCATCATCGCGCTCGCGATGTCGGACCATCCGGGGCCGGTCAACATCGGCAGCCCGTACGAGATCTCGATGGCCGACCTCGCCGGGCTGGTCGTCGAGCTGACGGGGTCGCGGTCGCGGATCCGGTTCGTCGACCGGCCGCAGGACGACCCGAAGGTGCGGCGGCCGGACACCTCGCTCGCCGAGAAGGTGCTCGGCTGGCGCCCGCGGTTCGGCATCGAGGAGGGGCTGGTCTCCACCATCGAGTGGTTCTCCCGCGAGCTGCTCGTCGCCCGTCCCGCCTAGCCGCGGCCGGCGCCACGGGCTAGGCCCGGAGGGCGGCCAGGAGGTCGGTGAGGAGGCCGGCGGACGGGGGCCGGGCGGGCGTGCGGCCCGCGCCCCCGGGCGCCAGGCACCAGCGCCACCACCGGTCGAGTTCCGCCGGGTCCAGCAGCGGCGGCGCGTCGTGTTCGCCCGTGGTGACGACCGCGGGCCACGACCAGGCGCGGGCCTGCGCGGCGACCTTCGCGCCGCCGGCCACCGGGTCGACGGCCAGGGCGGGGACGCCGTTCTTCAGCGCGAGGACGAGCCCGTGCAGGCGTGTCGTGACGACCACGTCGAGGCGGCGCAGCGCGGACTCCAGCTCGGCGGCCGTCGAGAACAGCCGCCAGTCGCGCGGGTCGAGCCGGGTGTCGAGGGGCAGCCGCGCGCACGCGCGGCCGGTGAGCCAGTCCGTGAGCTCGGCCTCGATCCGGTCGTGCCGGCGCCGCGCCCCGTACTCGCGCTGGCCCGGGGCGAGCACGACCCCCGCGACGGGCACCCGCTCCGCCTCCGGCAGCGCCGCGAGGTCGTGCCGCGCCGCCGTCCCCGGCGCGTCCCTCGGCAGGACGGCGTCGAAGCCGGTGACGGCGGGGTCGTCCGGATCGATGACCGAGACGCCGACCGCGACGCGCCGGCAGCGCGCGTACCTTCGGTGCAGCTCCTCGACCTGCGCGCCGTGGAGCGGGCCGCAGGCGAACACCAGGTGGCTGTAGCGCGCGGGATCCGCCCGGCCGAGGTCGAGGCCGCCCGGGCGGAAGACGGGGCTCCAGGCGACGTCGCACCCGATCCCGGCGCCGACGAGCGCCCGGCGGACGGCCTCCATCGCCAGGACGTCCCCCGCCGTGGCCTCGCCGTGCAGGAAGCTCGGCCAGCCGGTCACCAGTGCCCGCACGCCGCCCTCGGCAGACCGTTCGGACGAGCCATGTCGATCCCCCCGTAGCTCACGCGCGGGTGGCAGTTACCCGGGGACGGCGCGCCCATGTCCGCGGCGGCCCCGGCTTGGGCGGCCCGTGACGGAGCGCGGGCCGCCGCGTGGCCCGCCTCCCCGCTCCGTGACACTTCGGACACCTGCCGGTTTACCGAACTGGGCGGACGGGAACTGTACCGTCGCGGCCCACTCGCCGGCCGGGTTCTGCCAGGTCCCTTGGTCAGCGAGCCTGGGCCGCGCCATGTTTCCGCCGCGGCCTGCGCGCTTGCGCGCGGGACGGGCCGTCAGCCCGTGAACGCCTGCGCGAGCGCCATCCCGCAGTAGGCGGCGCCGAGCCCGCCGGCGACGCTCGCGCCCGCGTTGAGGACCGCGTAGAAGCGCGCGCCGTCCTCGGCCAGCCGGAGCGTCTCGTAACCGAACGTCGAGTACGTCGTCAGCGCGCCGCAGAAACCCGTCGCGGCGAACGCCATCGGGCCCCCGGACACGGGCAGCGCCGCCAGGAACCCCAGCAGCGCCGACCCCGCCACGTTGACGGTGAACGTCCCCCACGGGAACACCGAGTCGTGGCGCGCCTGCACGGCCCGGTCGGTGAGGTACCGCAGCGGCGCGCCGAGCGCCGCGCCCAGCGCGACGAGCAGGACCGTCACGCCTCCCCCTCCGTGCCGCGGCCCGTGTAGCGGATCACCTCGACCGGGTCGATGATCACCAGGCCCTCCTCCACCAACTCGTCCAGCTCCGGCAGGAAGGCGCGGATCTTCCGCTCGGCGTCCACGATCACGATCACCATCGGCAGGTCCTCCGACAGCGACAGGATGCGGGACGTGTGGATGCGGCTGGACGCGCCGAACCCCTCGCATCCGCGCAGCACGCTCGCGCCGGCGAGCCCGGCCCGGTGGGCACGGTGCACGATCTCGGTGTACAGCGGCCGGTGGTTCCACCGGTCGCTCTCCCCGACGAACACGGTCAGGCGCAGTGCCGGACCCTGGATTCTCATGACCGCTCCCTGGGACGCGCGCGGACGGCGAGGCGGGTCAGCCGGACGCCCGCGAACACCGCGGCGAGCGCGGCGGCGAGCGTTCCCCCGAGGTACAGCAGTCCCACCCCGGGCGCCCCGGCCGACAGCGCCTTCTGGAAGTCGACGATGTGGGTGGAGAAGGTGGTGTAGCCGCCGAGCACCCCGACGCCGAGGAACGGCCGCACGAGCCGGTGCACGCGCCACGTCTCGGTGATCAGCACCATCAGCGCCCCGATCAGCAGGCAGCCCGACACGTTGATCAGGAACACCGGCCACGGGAACTCTCCCGGCCGGTACGGCATCGCCTCGGTCAGCCCGTACCGGGCGAGCGCCCCGAGGATCCCTCCCGCGGCGATGGCGCCGAGCGTCGCCCACGGGGCGCGGCGCAGCTCGAACCGCTGGCGCGGCACGCTGAGGTCGACGTCGGGGTCCACGGGACGTCCCGTCACGGCATCGGGCACGGCACACTCCTACCAGCGGAAACATCGGTCACCGGTAGGGACCGTTGGCGGATCGCACCGCGGTTCTCCCCCGTGGCGGGGACGGCGGGCCCCACCGCCGTGGCGCCGCTCTCCCGAGGGCGCGCGCCCAGTCTACCGATCACCGGGACCGCGCCGGAGCGGCCCCGCCCGGTCAGGACCCGGACGGCCGGCCTCGCCGCGCCGCCCGCCCGTCCGCCCGCCCCGCGACTCCACGAACGTCTTGAAGCGCCGCAGGTCGGCCTTCACGCGGCGGTGCAGCGCCCCGGCCCTGTCGCCGGTCTTCTCCACGAACCCCTGGGGCGCGAACTCCATCTGCGCGGTGACGCGGGTGGTGTCGCCGTCGAGGCGGCGGAACGTCACCACGCCCGCGTGCGCCGGGCCCTCCGTCGACGTCCACGCGACGCGCTCGTCCGGCACCTGCTCGGTGATCCTCGCCTCGAAGCGCCGGGTGACGCCGGCGACCCGGACGGTCCAGTGCAGCGTGGTGTCGTCCACCCGCCGGATCTCCTCGACGCCCTCCATGAACCGCGGGAACTCCTCGAACCGCGCCCACTGGTCGTAGGCGACGCGGATCGGGACGGTGACGTTGACCGACTCGGTGATCGTGCTCACGGGGCTCCCCTTCGTCCGTCACCCGCCCCGCTACCCGCACCGCCCCCGTCTACACGGTGCCTTCCGCCTGCGCGCGGTGGGCTTCCGCACAGCGGCGGGCGCGGTGTGAGCGGCGCTTCCCCGGGTACAGGAGGCGCAGCGATCAGCGTCCCCGCCCATCGCCGGCACCTCTGCGAAGGAGACCAGACCCCCATGACGTCGGCGCGTCCGTCCAGCTCCCCGCGTTCCGACGACCCGCTCCCCCGTTTCGGGGACGGCGAGGCCGAACTCCTCCTGGCGGAGATGAGACGCCTGCCGGAGGACGATCCGCGGCGCGACCGGCTGCGGACGCGGATCGTGGAGATGCACGGGCCGCTCGTCCGGGGGATCGCGCGAAGGTACGCCAACCGGGGCGAGCCGCTGGACGACCTGCAGCAGGTCGCGTTCCTGGGGCTGGTCAAGGCCATCAACCGGTTCGACCCCGAGGTGGGCGACCGGTTCGTCACCTACGCCTACCCGGTCGTGACCGGCGAGGTGAAGCGGCACTTCCGGGACAAGACGTGGGGCGTGCGGGTGTCGCGGCGCATCCAGGAGCTCCGGCCGGTGCTGCAGAGCACCGTCCAGAGGTTCACCCGCGAGCACGGCCGCTCGCCCACGACCCGGGAGATCGCCGCGGTCATGGAGATCACCGAGGAGGAGACGGTCGAGGTGATCATCGCCTGCGACGCGTACCGGCCGCTGTCGCTGGAGGCGCCGGCGGACGGCGGCGCCGAGGGCGACGCGGCGACGGTCGGCGAGCGCCTCGGCTCCGACGACCCCGCCCTGGAGAACCTCATCGACGGCGACGCGCTGCGGCCGCTGATCGACGAGCTGCCCGAACGCGAGCGCACGATCCTGCTGCTGCGGTTCTTCGGCAACAAGACGCAGACGCAGATCGCCGAGCAGGTCGGGCTGTCGCAGATGCACGTTTCGCGGCTGCTGCGGGCGACCCTGGAGCGGCTGCGCGGCGGGCTGCTCGCGGAGGGCTGACCCGGGTCAGGGCCGCGGCAGCGCGCAGGACCCGCCCAGCGCCACGTCGTTGCCCTCGCCGAGGCACCGTGCCAGCGGGTAGGTCTGCTGGGCGTAGTGGGTGCCCTGCCGGACGGTGACGTTCCCCTTGCGGTCCACCTCGCACGGGTTGTTCAGCGTGCAGCGCTCGCCGTCGTCGTTGCCGGTGTTGTTGATCGCGACGACGTGGTGGGTGTTCGCGTCGATGACGGGCGAGCCGGAGGTGCCGTGGACCGTCCGGCACTGCGGCGTGTACCGGATGGAGTCCTTCCACGTCCATCCGGCCTCCCGCAGCCGGTAGACGGTCGCGTCGGTCTTGCACGCGTAGCTGGTCTGCCAGTAGCCCGACACGACCCGGATCTCGGTGCCGTCGTGGGGAGGGGCGGTCGAGAGCCGGAGCGCCGGGACGCCGTACCGCTTGCGGATGGTCCCGTAGCTCTCGTCCAGCCGGTACACGGTGACGTCGGTGTCGGTCATGGTCGAGTACTCGACCCTGGTCGCCCGCAGCGTGCCGAGGCTCGAGCGGCCCGTCCGGTCGAGCAGCGTGAACGCCCGGGCGGACGGCCGGTCGACGATGACCTGCCCGGGCTCCGGCATCCCGCCTTCCAGGCAGTGGCCGTTGGTCAGGACCAGGGTCGCGTCGGAGTCGCGCGAGCGCGGCCCGCGCACCAGGGAGCCCGAGCAGTTGCTGAGCGCGACGATCCCGGTGAAGTCGGCCTCCCCGTGCCCGCGGGCGGCGGGGCCGGCGGGGGCGGCGGTCGGGGCGGCGCTCGCCGGGGCGGCCAGGGCCGCGGCGCCGGCGGCGCCCGCGAGGGCGATCGACGCGGTGACGGCTCCAGCGGATGGCCGGTTCATGCGGGGTCCTCTCGGGCGGACCGGCACGCACGGTGACCGGCCGGTGACGACGCTGTCCCGGCGGATGCTAGATCAACATCACCGCCGGTGGAAGGACCGCCACCCCGTACGATCGGCTCATGACCGACTCACCGCTGCGCTGGGGCATCCTCGGGACGGGCGGCATCGCCTCGGTGTTCACCGAGGACGTGCGGCGCCTCCCCGGCCACGAGGTCGCCGCCGTGGGCTCGCGCTCGCACGGCACCGCCGCCGCGTTCGCCGAACGGTACGGCGTCCCCCGGGCGCACGGCTCCTACGCCGAACTCGCCGCCGACGACGGCGTCGACGTCGTGTACGTCGCCACGCCCCACCCCCTGCACTACGAACCCGCGTGCCAGTGCATAGAGGCGGGGCGGGCCGTGCTGGTGGAGAAGCCGTTCACCACCGGCGCCGCCGACGCCGAGAAGCTCGCGGCGCTCGCCCGCGAGCGCGGCGTGTTCGCGATGGAGGCGATGTGGACCCGGTTCAACCCGCTCGTCCGGCGGCTGCGCGACCTCGTCGCCGGCGGCGCGATCGGTGACGTGACGGCCGTGTACGCCGACTTCTCCATCACCCGGACCTACGACCCGGAGCACCGGCTGTGGTCGCCCGAACTGGGCGGCGGCGCGCTGCTGGACCTCGGCTGCTACCCGCTGTCGTTCACCTGGCCGCTGCTCGGCCCGCCCGCGTCCGTGCAGGCCACCGCGTCGCCCGCGCCGACCGGCGTGGACGCCAACACGGGCGTCCTGCTCGGCTACGCGTCCGGCGCGGTGGCGCTGCTGCACTGCGGGCTGCTCGGCGACTCGCCGCACACCGCCACCGTCATCGGGACGCGCGGCCGCGTCGACGTCGCGTCCCCGTTCTACCGGCCCGCGTCGATGACGGTCGTGCGGACCGGCGGCGACCCCGAGGTCCTCACCGCGGACATCGAGGGGCACGGCTACACCTACCAGGCGGAGGAGGTGGCGCGCTGCCTGCGCGCCGGCCTCACCGAGTCGCCGCTGATGCCGCTGGACGAGACCGTCGCGATCCTGCGGACGATCGACGAGATCACCGCCCAGTTCGGTCAGTCGACCTCCACCCAGCCGTAGGTCCGCTCGACGGCCTTCTTCCAGCCGGCGTAGCCCTTCTCGCGCTGCTCGTCGTCCCAGGTGGGCAGCCAGCGCTTGTCCTCGTTCCAGTTCTGGCGCAGCTCGTCGGTGGTGTTCCAGAAGCCGACGGCGAGGCCGGCGGCGTAGGCGGCGCCGAGGGCGGTGGTCTCGGCGACGACCGGGCGCGACACCGGGACGCCGAGGATGTCGGCCTGCATCTGCATGCACAGCTCGTTCGCCGTCACGCCGCCGTCCACCTTGAGCACGTCCAGCGAGACGCCGGAGTCCTCGCGCATCGCCTCGACGACGTCCTTGGACTGGTAGCAGATCGATTCGAGGGTGGCGCGGGCCAGGTGGGCGTTGGTGTTGAAGCGCGAGAGCCCGACGATGGCGCCGCGCGCGTCCGACCGCCAGTACGGGGCGAACAGGCCGGAGAACGCGGGGACGAAGTACACGCCGCCGTTGTCCTCGACCTGCCGGGCCAGGTTCTCGCTCTGCGCGGCGCCGGAGATGATGCCGAGCTGGTCGCGCAGCCACTGCACCGCCGACCCGGTGACCGCGATCGAGCCCTCCAGCGCGTACACCACCGGGTGGTCGCCGAACTTGTAGCAGACCGTCGTGAGCATCCCGGCCTTGGAGCGGACGAGTTCCTCACCGGTGTTGAGCAGCAGGAAGTTGCCGGTGCCGTAGGTGTTCTTGGCCTCGCCGGGCGAGAAGCACACCTGGCCGACCGTCGCGGCCTGCTGGTCGCCGAGGATGCCGGTCAGCGGCACCTCCCCGCCGAGCGGGCCGTCCGGGCGCGTCACGCCGTACGGGTCGGGTGCCGACGACGGCCTGATCTCCGGCAGCATCGCGCGCGGGATGCCGAAGAACGAGAGCAGCTCCTCGTCCCAGTCGAGGGTCTCCAGGTCCATCAGCATGGTGCGGCTGGCGTTGGTGACGTCGGTGACGTGCACGCCGCCGTCCGTCCCGCCGGTCAGGTTCCACAGCACCCAGGTGTCCATGTTGCCGAAGACAGCCTCGCCCTTCTCCGCGGCCTCCCGGACCCCGTCGACGTTCTCCATGATCCACTGGACCTTGCCGGCGGAGAAGTACGTCGCGGGCGGCAGCCCGGCGCGGTGCCGGATCGTCTTGCCGCGGCCGTCGCGTTCCAGCGCGGAGGCGATGCGGTCGGTGCGGGTGTCCTGCCAGACGATCGCGTTGTAGTACGGGCGGCCGGTGCGGCGGTTCCACACCAGCGTCGTCTCGCGCTGGTTGGTGATGCCGAATGCGGCGAGGTCGTCGTGGTGCAGGTTCGCCTTGTTCAGCGTCGTCTGGACGGCCGCGCGGGTGCGCTCCCAGATCTCGGTCGGGTTGTGCTCGACCCAGCCGGCCCGCGGCAGGATCTGCTCGTGCTCGAGCTGGTGGCGGGCGACCTCGTTGCCGCCGTGATCGAAGATCATGAAACGGGTGCTGGTCGTGCCCTGGTCGAGGGCGCCGACGAAGTCGGCCATGCGGCTCTGCCTTTCTGCGCGGGACGTTCGGGGCGGGGACGTGCGGGCGGGGACGTCGAGGGCGGGAAACGGGCGGCGCCCGTCACTCCTCGACGTCGTACTCGGGCCTCGGCTCGGTGCCCCCGGGGCCTTCCTCGGGGATGTTGCGGCCGATGAGCAGGATGTACAGGCCGGCGCCCAGGATGCCCCCGATGACCGGCGCGACGAGGGGCACCCAGAAGTAGAAGTGCCCGAACTGATCTCGCCAGGCGGTGTCGTAGCCGGTGATGTACTGCGCGAGGCGCGGCCCGAAGTCGCGCGCCGGGTTGATCGCGTATCCGGCGGCCGAGCCGAACGCCATGCCGATCGCGACCACGACGAGCCCGATGATGAGCGGCGCCATGTTCGCCAGCGGAGGCGAGTTGCGCGCGTCGGTCAGCGTCAGCACCAGGAACAGCAGGATCGCGGTGCCGATGATCTGGTCGCGGAACGCGCCCCAGGTGTGGATCGGCAGGGTCCCGTTGCCCGGCAGGGTGGAGAACACGAACTGCGTCTTGACGGTGTGCCCGGGATCGAACTTGGCGAGGATCTCGCTGTAGTTCCACCGGACGATGAGCGCCGCGATGAACGCGCCGAGCATCTGGGCGAAGATGAACGGGATGACCTTCCGCCACGGGAAGCCCTTGAAGACCGCGAGCGCGATCGTCACCGCCGGGTTGATGTGGCCGCCGCTGAGGCGCGCCGACACGTAGACGCCGAGCGTCACGCCCCATCCCCACGCCCAGGTGATGGCGTCGTGGCCGCCGAGGCTCTGCGGGGCGCCGAGCCCGCTGGCCGCGACGGCCTGCGCGACGACGCCCACCCCGAACAGGATGAGGATCAGGGTCCCCGCGAACTCCGCGGACATCTCGACGGCGAGGTCCGGGAGTCTTCGTCCTCGCGGGAGTGCGGCCATCTCTCCTCCTCGGGGATGTGACACTGGGTCAGTGGATGATCACTTTCCGCGTTCCTTCCCCGGCGATCGCCCGCTACACGAACCGGCGCGGGTCAGTGTCCCCGGAAGGCCTCCTCCAGCCACCAGGACGGCCGCCCCCGCGTGATCTTCGCGTGCACCAGCATCGGCCGGTCGCGGGGCCCTTCCAGCCAGCGCGCCACCGCGCCGAGGTCGGCGGGCCGCCGGACGGTGGCCGCCGCGCAGCCGTAGCCGCGGCCGATGGCGGCCAGGTCGGCGGGCGGGAACGTGACGGTGCCGAGCGGATGGCCGGACGGCCCGAAATGGTGGACCTCCGCGCCGTAGGCCTCGTCGTCGTACACCACCACCAGCAGGCCGAGGCCGAGCCGGACGGCCGTCTCCAGCTCGGCGGCGGCCATCAGCGCGCCGCCGTCGCCGAGCGCGGCGACGGTGAGCCGGCCGGGGCGGGCCACCGCCGCGCCGATCGCGGTGGCCAGGCCCAGCCCGATCGACTGGAACGCCTGCGTGAACACCAGCCCGTCGGCGTCCGGGACGTCCAGGAACATCGCCGGGTAGCCCATGAAGTTGCCGGAGTCGACGGCGACGGTGCGCTCGCGCGGCAGCATCCCGTCCAGCGCGATCGTCAGCGTGCGCGGGTCGATGCGCGGGCCGCCGTCCGGGTGCCGGTCGTGCTCCTTGTCCTCCTCGTAGGGGACGTCCTGCCAGCGGCCCTCGCGGGCGAGGCGCTCGGCGACGTCCGCGGTGCGGTACCCGGTGGCGGAGTGCCCGCGCGCCTCCAGCTCCGCGTCGGCGGCCCGCGCGGTCTCCGCGACGTCGCCGATGAGGCCGAGGTCGACCCGGTGGTGCGCGCCGAGCGCCCGGGCGTCCACGTCGACCTGGACGACCGCGGCCGTGCGGCCGACGAGGGCGCCGTGCCGGGTCGTCCACATGTTCAGCGAGCAGCCCCACGCGACGAGCAGGTCGGCGCCGGCGATGAGCTCGGCCGCCGCGGGCGTCGCGAACCCGCCGCTGACGTCCAGGCCGAACGGGTCGCCGGCGAACAGCCCCCGCGCGACGGCGGAGGTGGCGACCAGCGCGCCGCACCGGGCGGCGAGCGCGGCGAGCTCCCGGCCGGCGCCCGCGAGCA
>NZ_JABMCA010000099.1:0-17903 GCF_014706005.1 Actinomadura sp. RB99
CCGGCGCCGGCGCCGCGCCCGCGACCTCCGCCGGCGCCCGCCGACCCGACCCGCGCCGGGGCGGCCGCACCGCCTCCGACCTCCCATTCGTCCAAGACCCGCCGGGGAGGCGCGGCGGAGACTGGGCATGTCACCGGACGACCGAGGAGGACGACATGACCAGCGAGACCCGGCGGACCTTCTACCCGCTGATCGCCACCGCCGACCCCGACAAGTCGATGGAGTGGCTGGAGAAGGCGTTCGAGTTCGTCCCGCACGACGTGCACAGAAACGACTCCGGCGCGATCGTCCACGCCGAGATGGGGTACGACACCGGGCTCTTCATGTTCGGCACCGGCGTGCGGGTCAAGGCGGCCGTGTACGTGGCGATCGACGACCCGGACGCCCACCACGCCCGCGCGAAGGCCGCCGGCGCCGAGATCTTCCGCGAGCTCGCCGACACCGACTACGGCTCGCGCGACTACGCCGCCCGCGACCTGGACGGCAACGAGTGGTACTTCGGCACCTACCGCCCCTGACGCCGGAAATGGACGCGCCCGCCCCCGCTCCCCGGTGCTACGGTGCGGGGGCCGGCCGCGGGACTTCGGTGCGACTTCCGGAACCCGCCCTGTAAAGCGATGATTCGCTGCTCGCGCTCCCCTTCCCCGGCCGGCGCCCCCATCCCCCGGCCTGTGTTGGATCACGATGAGCGAGACGTTCGCGGACCTGATCGCCTGCGAGGACGCGCTGATGTTCGTCAACGCCGCGATCACCTCCACCGGCCAGCGGGAGTTCCACCACGCCCCCGGCGACCAACGCCTCTCCCTGGAGTTCCTGCACGCCTACACGCTGGAGAACTACCGGGAGGTCTACGCCGCGGCCCTCGCGCTCGACGTCAACGACCACAACGCCGCGATCATCATCCGCAACCTGCTGGTGCGGGCGTCCGACGTCGGCGTGGAGCGGCGCCGCGCCGAGGGGCGGCTGATCGCGCGGCGGCTGGAGCTGATGCCGCGGCAGCGG
Source organism: Actinomadura sp. RB99 (assembly GCF_014706005.1). NCBI lineage: Bacteria > Bacillati > Actinomycetota > Actinomycetes > Streptosporangiales > Thermomonosporaceae > Actinomadura > Actinomadura sp. RB99. Next base: position 1,003 of record NZ_JABMCA010000099.1, read on the forward strand.
GTGTACCGGCTGTTCCGCGAGCTGCGCCGGCTGAAGGTCAACAACCGGCGCACGCGCGCGATCATCCGCGGCTGGCTGGAGGCCCGCGCCGACCCCGCGTTCGACGCCGTCAAGTACCGCAACGGCGTCAAGACCGCCGTCCGCCACGTCCACGCCCAGCCCGGCGGCGAGCTCCGCGTCTTCCTGTTCGATCCGCTCCGGGCGAAGTCCTACGCGACGCCCATCCTCGAGCAGTGGCGGCGCGCGCACTACGAGAAGGCCGCGCTGTACGAGCTGCCCTACACCGTCGCGGAGGGGTTCGCGGCCAAGCACCGCGTGCCGCGCGAGGTGTTCCTGGAGCGCATCGCGCCCCGCATGACCAGGCTGGAGCGGCTGCGCCTGCAGGAGAACGCGCGCGAGGCCGGCGCTTCGGCCGTGGCCGCGGACCTGACCGCGATGCCGCTGACCCGGCTGGCGTCCTACGTGCTCGCGCTCCCGCTCGACGACCGCGCGGCGCGCCGTGCGGAACTGACCGGGGCGCTGCGGACCGCCGCCCGCCGCGTCGCCGGGCCGGCGCGCGGCTCGTGGGGCCGCGTCGCGGCGGTGCTGGACGACAGCCACTCCTCGACCGGCTCCGGGCAGAAGCGCCGCCGGCCGCTCGCGGTCGCGCTCGCCGCCCACTACCTGCTGGAGGCGCTCGCCAAGGAGTACACGCCGCTGTGGACGTCGGGCCGCACCGACGAGCTGCTCGCCTACCCGTTCGGCCCGACGCCGCTGGGGGAGCGGATCATCGACGCGCTGGAGACGCGGCCCGACCGGCTCATCATCGTCTCCGACGGCTTCGACAACGCGCCGCCCGGCCTCGCCGCCGACGTCCTGCGGATCTGGCGGACGCGCCTCGACCCCGGGCACCGGCTGGCGCCCGGGCAGCGGGTCCTGATCGCCCACCTCAACCCGGTGTACGACGCGGACGACTTCGACGTGCGGAGGCTGTCCCCGGCCGTGCCGACCGCGGGCATCCGCGACGCGGAGGACCTGCCGACCCTGGTCGAGCTGGCCCGCTTCGCGGAGCGGCAGGTCGGCCTCGCGGGGCTGCGCGCCCACCTGGACGACCGGACCGCCCGGTTCCTGGGGGAGCGCGCATGACGTTCGCGCTGGAAGGGCTCGAGACGCGGCCCGCGCAGGTCTGGGGGTCCGTGCGGCTCGTCCCGCTCGTCCGGGACGAGCCCGTCCCGCACCTGCGGCTGCACCGGAAGGCCTACGAGGAGCCGGTGTCCGTCGTGGACGTCGGCGACGGGTCCGCCTACGTCTCGTTCGTCCCGCACGCGTTCGTGGCGACCTGGGCCGACGGCGACCAGGCCCCGGCGGCCTCCTACGGGACGCGCCTGCTGGAGCGGGACACCGCGGCCGCCCCGCCGCGCATGCCCGTCCGCCTCACCCGGCGCATGGCGCGCAAGGCCGGGAAGGACCGCCTCCGGTTCCTGCCGCTGCACCTGGCCGTCGAGGGCTACCTCGCCCTGCATTTCGGCGGCCCGGAGATCGTCTGGGAGGAGTGGTCGAGGCGGGCGGTGGCGCGCGGCCTGTCGCCGCGCTGCGAGGAGAGCTACCTCGGGCTCCACGTCCGCGGGCTGGGGGACGCGCTCCGGATCTTCGAGATCCATCCCGGGCAGTGCGGCGTGCTCGTCTACGTGGCCGACGCGCTGGCCAGCGCGTTCGTCACGCCGCATCCCGACGACTACCGCGCCCTGCACGCGACGCTGGTCGAGGACCTGTTCGGCGAGCTGATCTACAACTACGGGCTGCTCGGGCTCCCGGCGGGCGACCTGTCGGCGGGGATCGACGGCGCCGGGATCGCCTCGCTGCACGACCTGCGGGCCGCCGCGTCCCGGCGCCGGGACGAATGGGCCGCCTTCCACGACGAGGTCATGGCCGGCGACCTGTTCGACGAGGACGGCACCAGCCAGCGCGTGCAGCGCCTGCACGGGTTTGAGCTGTCGCGGTTCCTGCCGTCGTTCGGGCTGCGCAAGGAGAACCACATCGGCGAGACGATCACCGGGGAGGACGGCCGCGTCGCCTACCTGAAGACGTACCGGCTCTCGGACTCGCAGGTGCGCCGCGGCCACCTGCTGACGCGCCTGGCCGCGCACGAGTGGCGGCTGGGCGCGACGGCCGCCGCCCTCGGCATCGGCGAGGCGGCCCTGGCGCTGCGGCTGGAGCGGGCGGGCTTCGGCCACCTGCTGCGGCAGGACGTCCTCGACCACTACCGGGCCCAGGCGAGGCGCGGCGCGCCCGCCTGAGCCCGCTCTCCTAAGCCCCGTCCGCCTGGGCCGCGCCCGTGCGGGTCAGGCGGGGTCGTGCGTGGTCAGGCAGGGCCGCGCGGGTCAGGCGGGGCCGCGCCGTCAGCGCAGGCCCGCGAACAGGTCGTCCTCGTGGTCGGGGGCGGCGTCCACGCGGTTGAAGTGCCGGACGAACGTCTCGTTCGCGAAGACCATGTGCTGGACCTCCTCGGGCAGGCGCAGGAAGAAGATGTTCTCGCCCTGGCTCGCGTGCGCCTCCAGCGCCTTGACCTTGCGGGCGGCGTAGGGCGCGACGTCCACCACGCTGGTGATCATCTCGTCCGGGACGCCGAAGTCGTCCGGCGGTTCGAAGCCGACGTCCACCCCGGCGGCCTTCGCGACCTCGAACATCTTCGCGATGCCGGACCGGGGGATCGCCGTGTAGTACAGCTTGTCGGGGATGCCGGTCTTCTCGGTGGCGGCGACGGCGATGCGGTGCGCCTGGATGTGGTCGGGGTGCCCGTACCCGCCGTTCTCGTCGTAGGTGACGACGACCTGCGGACGGTACCGCTCCATCAGCTCGGCCAGCCGCCCCGCGGACTCCTCCAGCGGGACGTTCGCGAACGCCCGCGGGTCCTCGTTGGTGGACCAGCCCTCCATGCCGGAGTCGCGGTAGCCGAGCAGCTCCAGGTGCTCGACCGCCAGGATCCCGGCGGACTCGCGGACCTCGGCCAGCCGCCGCCGCGCGACCTCCTCCGCGTCGTGGCCCGGCTCGCCCGGCTTCACGCCGCCGGAGTCGTCGCCCTGCTCGCCGTTGGTACAGGTGACCAGCACCGTGCGGATGCCCTCGGCGGCGCAGCGCGCGAGCAGCCCGCCGGTGCTGAGGACCTCGTCGTCCGGGTGGGCGTGGACCGCCATCAGGGTGAGTTCGTGCTCCATTGCTCCGGGACTCCTCGGGGGCGCTCGTCCGACCCGGTCAACCCTACGCGGCGGCGGGTGAAGCAGATCACGTCTGCGACGTGGCCTCGGTCACCGACAGATCGTCCATGGAGATCCGGTGGGCCGGCGGGTCGAACGGGAACAGCGAGGTGGTGTCCGTGCCGTCCACGACCAGCAGCTCACCGGGTGCGAGGAGCCGCCAGCCGTCGGCGTCGTCCATCCGCTCGCTGGCCAGCACGTGGGCGACGGCCGGCTCGCGGTGCGCGGACACGTGCACGCGTCCGGGCTCGCGCTCGGACGCCATGTGGCGGGTCTCGCCCTTCTCGGCGAGGTCGTGCTTGAGCACCCACAGCTCGTGGGTGTCGGGGTAGCGCAGCGCCCACAGCCGCCTCGACTCGGCGAGCAGCACGTTGAGCGCGAAGACCGGCACCTCGGCGGCGATCCGCCGGACCGCGGCGATCAGGCCGGCGATGGTGTCGCCGTGCCGCCGGATCTCCGCCGTGACGTAGGCGAAGACCAGCTCCGAGTCGGTCTGCCCGCCGACCCGCGCGAGGTCCACGTCGGTGAGCCAGGAGCGGATCACGTCGAGGCCCCGGACCATCCCGTTGTGGGCGAACAGCCGGTCGTCCATCACGAACGGGTGGGAGTTGTGCACGTCCGGCTTGCCCGTCGAGGCGTACCGGACGTGCGACATGAACGTGTGGGAGACGACCTCGCGGGCCTCGGCGCAGAAGTCGGCGTCCTCGTAGGCCGCGATGGGCGCCCGGTCGCGGACCGGCTCCTCGCCGAGCGAGAACCAGCCGAGGCCCGTCCCGTCGGGCATCCGGCGGCTCTGCGAGGACAGGCTGTCGGGGGCGTCCAGCAGCCAGAACCTGGCCTGCACGCGGGGCCCGCCGGTCGTCATCCCGAACAGTCGGCACATGCCCCCACGATGCCCGCCGCGCCGGGACCGAACCGGTCCCGGCGGGTCAGGGATCGGTCATTCTTCGATCGGGTCCGCCGTCCGGGCCGCCGCGACGGACGCGACCCGTCCCCGCGCGCAGAACCAGCCGACCACCAGCGCGGCGATGATCACCGGGACGGCCAGCACGGTCTTGTGGCCCTCGCCGTCGTAGTCGAACCACATCAGCACGACGACCGCGGCGAGGAAGGCCAGCGTGACGATCTCGGTGACCGGCGAGCCCGGCAGCCGGTACGACGGGCGGGACAGCGCGCCCGTGCGGGCCCGCCGCACGAACAGCAGGTGCGAGATCATGATCATCGCCCACGAGCCGAGGATGCCGATCGCCGCGAAGTTCAGCACGATCTCGAAGGCGTCCTTGGGGACCCACGCGTTCAGGCCGACGCCCAGCACGCAGATCGCCGTGGTCATCAGGATGCCGCCGTAGGGCACCTGCGACCGGCTCATCGCCGTGGTGAACCGGGGCGCCGACCCGGAGGCGCCGAGCGAGCGCAGGATCCGGCCGGTGGAGTACAGCCCGGAGTTCAGGCTGGACAGCGCCGCGGTGAGCACGATGAGGTTCATCACGCCGCCCGCGGCGGGCACGCCGAGCTTGGACAGCACGGTGACGAAGGGGCTCTCGCCGTCCTTGTAGGCGCTCCACGGCAGCAGCATCGTGAGCGGCAGCACCGACCCCACATAGAACACCAGGATCCGCCAGACGATCGAGTTGATCGCCTTCGGCATGACCTTCTCGGGGTTCTCGGTCTCCCCGGCCGCGACGCCGACCAGCTCGGTGGAGGCGTAGGCGAACACGACGCCCTGCACGACCACGAGCATCGGCAGCACGCCCTTGGGGAAGATGCCGCCGTGGTCGAGGATCGTCAGCGGCCCGGCGTCCTGCGCGCCGACCTTGTGGCCGGTCACGACCAGCACGATGCCGATGCACATGAACGCGACGAGCGCGCCGACCTTGACGATGGAGAACCAGAATTCCAGCTCGCCGAAGATCCGCACGGAGATCAGGTTGATCGTGACGACGACCGCCAGCGCGATCAGCGCGAGCACCCATTGCGGGATGCTCGTGAACGCCTTCCAGTAGTGGATGTAGAGCGCGATCGCCGTGATGTCGACGATGCCGGTCGTCGACCAGTTCAGGAAGTGCATCCAGCCCGCGACGAACGCGCCCTTCTCGCCCATGAACTCGCGCGAGTAGGAGACGAACGACCCCGACGAGGGGCGGTGCAGGACCAGCTCGCCGAGCGCCCGCACGACCATGAACGAGAAGAACCCGCAGACCGCGTAGGCGATGGCCAGGGACGGGCCGGCGCTGGCCAGCCGCCCGCCGGCGCCGAGGAACAGCCCGGTGCCGATGGCGCCGCCGATCGCGATCATGTTGACGTGGCGCGTCTTGAGGGACTTGCGGTAGCCGGCGTCGCCCGCGTCGACGTGCGACGGCTCGGCCGGTGCCGTCCTCAAATCCTGGTCGCTCACGCCTCGTTACCGCCTTTCCACGGGGTGTCGCCTCGATGGCCCGGTGCAGTTTCGGTCATGGAGCCAAAACTGTCAAAACGCTGCCCAAAATGACCTTGATGTAACATCCGTGCCGCATGCCGTAGGTTCTCGGGTATGGGGTCGCCGCTGGTGCTGCTGGACGTTGACGGAGTGCTCAATCCGTTCGAAAGGCCGCACCGGGGCTATCGCCGCCATCGCTGCTCGCCCAACGGCGTCACGTTCCGCCTGTGGTTGAACGCCGCGCACGGCCCGGCGCTGCTCGAGTTGGCCGAGTCGGCGGGCGCCGAGCTGGCCTGGGCGAGCTACTGGTGCGACAACGCCAACGAGTGGATCTCGCCCCGGGTCGGGCTGCCCCGGCTGCCGTTCGTGCCGATCCCGCGGTTCCCGGGCATCGAGGAGGGCCGCACCCTCGGCGCGTGGAAGGCCCGGCACGTCGCGGCATGGGTCGAGCGGAGGCCGTTCGTGTGGTTCGAGGACGAGCCCGACGCGACGGAGTGCATCGCCGCCGAGGAGGGCGTCGCCGACCATCTCCTCGTCTCCGTCGACCCCCTGGTCGGCCTCACCGACGACGATCTGGAGCGGGGCGCGGCGTGGCTGCGCGCCCTCGCCCGCTGATCGCGCCGGCCGGGCGGTGCGGGCCCGCGCGGCCCGCACCGCCCGGCCGGCGTCTCAGTAAGGGCGGCGTCTCAGCGGGTGTCTCGGCAACCGCCGTGTCTCAGCAGGTGGCGAGCAGCCGGGTCAGGGCCGTCTTCTCCGCGGAGTCGACGGTCAGGCCGTAGCGGTACTTCACGTCGATCCAGGAGCGGGCGTACATGCAGTCGAAGCTCGCGAGCGGCGGGGTCCACTCGGCGGGGTCCTTGTCGCCCTTGGCCTGGTTGACGTTGTCGGTGACGGCCCACAGCTGCGAGGAGTCCAGGTCGTTGGCGAACGCCTGGCGGCGCGCGGTCGTCCAGGACGAGGCGCCCGACCGCCACGCCTCGGCCAGCGGGACCATGTGGTCGATGTCCAGGTCGGAGGCCTGGGTCCAGGTCGCGCCGTCGTAGGGGCTCGTCCAGGTGCCGGAGACGGCGGCGCAGGAGGAGTCGGTGGTGACGTTCACGCCGTCGCGCTTGAGGACGACCTCGCGGGTGTTGCACGTCCCGGACTGGGTGATCCAGTGCGGGAACTTGTCGCGGCTGTAGCCGGACTCCGACCCCTCGGGGGCGACGGTGAGGCCGGCCAGATGGGTGGCGGCGGTGCTCGCGCCGGGCGGGGGCGGCGGAGCGGCGTCGGCGGCGGGGGCGAGGAGAGCGGTGCCGGTGAGGGCGGTGCCGGTGAGGGCGGTGGCGAGGGTGGCGGTGAGGGCGGTGGCGGTGATCCCCGTGCGTCTCACGGGAACTCCTTTTCGCTCGGGAGCACGAGCCACCAAGTCTTGAATACTTGAATAAACCGGATATGTCCGTTTGGTTAGCGGGGGTCACGATCCGGTGACGGTCGCCAGGGGCGCCAGCGCGGCCGCCGCGCCGCCCGCAAGGGGGCGCGCGGATTCTTGTCAGGGGCCGCTTACGGGCGCGGCCGCGCGGCGGGCAGGATGGTGCTCCGCGTTCCGCGATCTGACGAAGGAGTGCCCATGAGTTCTCTCGCCGGCCGTACGGCCCTGGTCACCGGGGGCAGCCGGGGGATCGGCCGCGCCATCGCGCTGGCCCTCGCCGCCGACGGCGCCCGGGTCGCGATCGCCTACCGGCGCGACGAGGAGGCCGCCCGCAAGACCGTCGCCGACATCGAGGCCGCCGGGTCGCGCGGCCACGCCTTCCAGGCGTCCGTCGACTCCCTCGACGCCTGCCGGGCCCTCGCCGCCGCGGTCGAGGAGGGACTCGGCGAGCTGGACATCCTCGTGCACAGCGCCGGGATCGCCAGCCGCGGCAACAGCGTGGCCGACACCGACCCGGCCGAGCTGGAGCGGGTGCTGCGCGTGCACGCCTTCGGGCCGCACCACCTCAGCCAGGCGCTGATCCCGCTGCTGAGGCGCGCCGACCGCAGCGACATCGTGTTCGTGTCCAGCGTGGTCACCGACCTGATGCACGCGAACTCGGGCCCCTACGCCATGGGCAAGGCGGCCCAAGAGGCGCTGGCGCAGGTGCTGTCGAAGGAGGAGCGCGCCAACGGCATGCACGTCAACGTGGTCGCTCCGGGCGTCGTGGACACCGACATGGGGCGGCGCCTGGTGCGCGCGACGATGGGTGTCGACGACATCCGCCAGGTGGACGCGGCCTCCCCCTACGGGCACGTCTGCACGCCGGAGGAGGTCGCCGACGTCGTCCGGTTCCTGGTGTCGGACGGCGCGTCCTACCTCACCGGGCAGCGCATCGTCATCGACGGCGGCACCTTCTAGCCGCCGTCACGCGCCCCGCCCCGCCGCACCGCGCCCCGCCGGGCCGGGACCCGCCCGGCGGGCCCGCTAGTTGCGGGTCCAGTCGGGCTGGGCGAAGTCCGCGACCCTGGCCCGGCGCCCGAGCAGCACCACCTCGCGGAACTGCCACAGCATCGCGCCGGTCGGGGCGTGCACCCGCCAGTCCGGCGCGAGCCACATCTGCAGCAGGCTGCCGCCGTCCGGGAGCGGCACCCACCTCGGGGTGTCGTCGTCGGCCAGCCTGCGCAGGCTCGTGTAGTGGACGGAGTGGACCTCGTCCGGGTTCGGGACGAGCGGCCCGGGATCGTCGAGCACGACCACGATCGGGGTGATCGCGAAACCGGACGCGGCGGGGAAGTCGTCCAGCCGGCCGACCACGTCGGCCGGGCCCGCGACCAGGCCGATCTCCTCCCGCAGTTCCCGCAGCGCCGCCTCCTCGGCGGTCTCGCCGTCCTCCAGCCGGCCGCCGGGCAGGCCCCACTGCCCGGCGTTCCGCCCCTGGTACGCGCGCCTGATCAGGATCACCGACGGGACGCCGTCCTGCTCCACGGCGCACAGCACGACCCCGGCACGGCGCAGACCCGGCCCGTCCGGGACGGTGGTGTGCTCGAACCCGCCCAGCCGCTCCGCGGCGAGCCGGTGGAAGGCCGTCAGGTCATCGAGGGGGCCGGGGATCGCGAGGGGGTCCGTCATGTCCCGATCCTGCCAGTTCCTCCTCCCGTGCGTACCGGGCGGGCGAGGTGCCGACGGCGGCGGTGAAGTCGCGGGTGAAGTGCGCCTGGTCGGCGTAGCCCAGCTCGGCGGCCAGCCGCGCCCAGTCGACCTGGGTGCCCGCCTCGGCCCGCTCGGCCGCCTCGATCATCCGGAACCTGCGGATGACCCACTTCGGGCCGATCCCGACGTACTCGTGGAACAGCCGCTGCAGGCTGCGCGGGCTCACGCCCTCGTCCCGGGCCAGCTCCCCGACGCGGACGACGCCGGGCCGTCCCGCGATGCGCCCGACGATCGCGGCGGCCCGCTCGGCGGACGGGGCGGGCTCGGGACGCAGCCCGGCGAGGAACGCCTCCAGCCGGGCGACGGCCGCCGCGTCGCCGGGCGTCGCGAAGACCTCCGCGGCCAGGTCGAGCCCGGGCGCGCCGAACACCTCGTCCACGCCCGCGAACCGGCCGGTCAGCGCGGCCACCGGGCCGTCCAGGAACGGCCGGAACCCGCCCGGACGGAACGCCGCGCCGATCACCCGGCCCTCGTCCGCGATCTCCTCGACGAAGTCGTCGCGCACCACGCCCACGATCCGCGCCCGCGTCGCGCCGCTCGTCAGGTAGCTGGTGAAGGTCATGTGCACCGACGGCCGGGTCAGCACCTGCTGCCGGTGGGGCGGGCGCCCCCGCAGGTCCCAGCGCAGCGTCCAGAAGAAGTCCACGAAGGGGGCGAGGGCGGGCGACGGCGCGGCCCGCTCGACCCGGAAGCTCTCCAGGCCCGTCCGCGGGCGCAGGATTCCGCGCGTCCCGCCGGGTAGGGATCGGCCCATCGGACCAGGCTAGCGGTGTCGTGTTTTTTCAAGACCGCGCGCGGCGGCCCGGCCTAGCGTGGACCCATGTTCGAACGAATGAGCGAAGGAGTCGTCATGGACATCCGGAGGCAGATGCGGCCCGCCGCTGACGCCGCGGCGCGGATCGTCCTGGAGACACCGGAGGACCGCCTCGACGCGCCGACCCCGTGCTCCGGCTGGGACGTGCGGGCACTGGTCAACCACCTGATCCTGTGGAACGGGCGGGGCGAGACCGCCGCGCGCAGGGAGCCCGTGACCGGGCCCGGCGAGGACCACGACTTCACCGCCGAGCCCGGCTGGGCCGAGCGGTTCGCCGAGCAGGCCCGCAGGACCGCCGACGCGTGGAGCGACCCCGCCGCCTGGGAGGGGAAGACCAGCCTGACCGGCGCCAAGGAGGGCATGCCCGCCTCGTTCATCGCCGGGATCGTGCTCGGCGAGTGCGTCGTGCACGGCTGGGACCTCGCCGTCGCCACCGGCCGCGAGCCCGGCCTCCCGCCGGAGGTCGTCGAGGCCGCCTGGGAGCAGCTCGTCCCGACCGCGGAGTTCAGCCGCAAGTACGGCGCGTTCGGCCCGGAGGTCGCGGTCCCGGAGGACGCGCCGCTGCTCGAACGCCTGCTCGGGCTCGCCGGCCGCGACCCGTACTGGAAGCCCTGACGGGCGCCCCGCGCCCGGCGGGAACCGCGCCTCGATAAGGGCGCGCCGCGCGGCGCGCCCTTATCCGGGCGCGAGCGGGGCCTCGCTCGCTCTACCCTTGAGGGCATGTCAACGAGCTCTTCGATCCGGGTACGTTTCGCGCCGTCGCCGACCGGCATGTTCCACGTCGGCGGCGCCCGCTCCGCGCTGTTCAACTGGGTGATGGCCGCCCAGTCGGGCGGCACGCTCGTGCTGCGGATCGAGGACACCGACGCCTCCCGCAACAGCCCCGAGTGGACCGAGGGCATCATCCGCGCCCTGGCCTGGCTCGGCATGGACGGGGAGCAGTACGAGGGCCCGTACTTCCAGTCCGCCAACGCCGACAAGCACGTCGAGGCCGCCCGGACGCTGCGTGACCAGGGCCGCGCCTACTACTGCGACTGCACCCGCGAGGCCGTCGTCGCCCGCACCGGCGACCAGCACAAGGGCTACGACGGGTTCTGCCGCGACCGCGACCTGGAGCCCGGCCCCGGGCGCGCCCTGCGCTTCCGCACCCCCGACGAGGGCCAGACCACCGTCGTGGACCTGCTGCGCGGCAAGCCCGTCTTCGACAACGCCGTGCTGGAGGACTTCGTCATCGCCCGCGCCGACGGGTCGGTCACGTTCCTGCTGGCCAACGCCGTCGACGACATGAGCCAGGGCATCACCCACGTCGTGCGCGGCGAGGAGCACCTGTCCAACGCGCCCAAGCAGCAGCTGCTGTGGGAGGCGCTCGGCGGCGAGCCGCCCGTCTGGGCGCACGTCCCGGTGATCGTCAACGAGAAGCGGCAGAAGCTGTCCAAGCGCCGCGACAAGGTCGCCCTGGAGGACTACCGCGCCGAGGGCTACCTCGCCGAGGCGATGCGCAACTACCTGATGCTGCTCGGCTGGGCCCCGTCCGGCGACCGCGAGATCGTCCCGTGGGACGTGATCGTCGACGAGTTCCGCATCGAGGACGTCAACTCCTCGCCGGCCTTCTTCGACGTCAAGAAGCTGCGCGCGATCAACGGCGAGTACATCCGGGCGCTGCCGGAGCAGAAGTTCATCGCCGAGTGCCTGCCGTTCCTGCAGGAGGCGCCGTTCGACGTGGACGTCGCGGTGTTCGCCGAGCTGGCGCCGCTCGCGCAGACCCGCGTCGCGCTGCTCTCGGAGATCGTCCAGATGATCGACTTCGCGTTCCTGGACGAGCCGCCCGCCGACGAGCAGTCCTGGAACAAGGCGATGAAGGAGCCCGCCGCCGACATCCTCGCCGCCACCGAGGCCGCCTACCAGGACGCCCCGTGGAACGCCGACGAGCTGAAGGAGCGGCTGGAGCGGATCGGCGCCGAGCACGGCCTCAAGCTCGGCAAGACGCAGGCGCCCGTCCGCGTCGCCGTCACCGGCCGCACCGTGGGCCTGCCGCTGTTCGAGTCCCTGGAGATCCTCGGCCGCGACCGGACCCTCGCCCGCATCGCCGCCGCCCGCGCGAAGCTCGCCGCCTCCTCCTGACCCCCCCGGGGTCAGCGGAAGGTGATCGCGCCGGGGAAGTGGCCGGACGCGCACATGAACGGCATCCGGCCCGGGGCCGGGGCGCCCAGGTCGACGCGGGTCTCGCCGGTCGCGGGCAGGTAGACGTCCTTGTCGCGGCTCGGGATGGTGAAGACCCGCATGTGCCCGGAGGTGTGCCGGGTCCGCAGCACGAGGACGGTGTGCACGCGGGCCCGCGCCGTCAGCAGCGCGGGCCGGTAGCCCTGGTCCAGGGCCCACACCGTCACGACCTGGGTGCCCGCCGCGTCCGTCGGGACGAACCGGGCCGAGTCGGCCGCCGCCGTCGCCCCGCCGCCGGACGGGAGCCAGCCGCCGAGCCGCAGGCCTGACAGCAGCGTCCAGCCGGACGCCGCGAGCAGCGCCACGGCGAGCAGCGCGGTCAGCCGCCCCCGCAGCAGCGCCATCGTCCGCCCGACGGTGACGCCGATCAGCCCGAACAGCGGCGCCGTGCCCAGCACGAACGCGCCCATGACCACCGCGCCGCCGAGCGCGGAACGCGACGTCACGGCCAGCAGCTCCGCCGACAGCGTCAGCCCGCACGGGACCAGCACCGTCGCGGCGCCCAGCACGGCGGGCCGCCGGGAGCGCCCGCGTTGGGGTGGGTGACAGGCGTCCTCGCCCTCCCCGGCCTCGGGGGAGTGCTCCCGGCCTCGTCCCAGCAGGCGGCGCACCGGCCGGAAGCCCAGCAGATCGAGGGCGAACAGCGCCAGCGCCGCCGCGGCCGCCGCCAGCAGCGCCCCGCGCACCCGCGGACCCGGCTGCACCGCACCGCCCGCCAGCCCCAGCAGCGCACCCAGCGCCGCATGCGAGACCAGCTTCGACGCCAGGAACACCGAGACCTGCCGTACCGGGCGCGTCCCCGCCGGGCCGGAACCGGCGCCGGCCGCACCGCCCACCGCTCCGGTCAGTAGGCCGATCTGCGTCGCCGCGCACGTGGTGCCGCCCGCCAGCAGCCCCGCCCCGGCGCCCGCGAGGAACAGCCCCGCGACGTCCACGGCCCACCTCCCGGCGGAAGCATCCCCGACACCGAAGGGCGCAAAGCGTCACTGACCGGACACGGCCAGTCGATCATCCCTCGGGGCGGGACCGCGGTTCACTCGGCGGGCAGGAGGGCCTCCCGCAGCGCCGCCAGGCGCCGCTCCAGCTCGTCGTACTCGCCGCGCCGCGCCGCCGGCAGGTGCTTGCCGACGGTCTCGGCCTGCTCGGCCACCGCGGCCAGCCGGTCGGCGACCTGCGGATCCGCAGGCCGCGGACCGTCCCCGTTCTCACCCGGGGCCCCGGCGTCCCGCGCCTTCAGCAGCGTCGACTGCTCGCGCAGCAGCGCGGCCTGCTCCCGCAGCAGCGCCGTCTGGTCGCGCAGCTGCTTGTTCTTGGTGTGCAGCTCCACGAACACCGACACCTTCGCGCGCAGCACCCACGGGTCGAACGGCTTGGAGATGAAGTCGACCGCGCCCGCCGCGTACCCGCGGAACGCGTAGTCGGGGTCGCTGTTCACCGCCGTGAGGAAGATGATCGGCAGGTCGCGGGTCTTCTTGCGGCGCTTGATGTCGCGCGCCGTCTCGAACCCGTCCATCCCCGGCATGACGACGTCCAGCAGGATGACCGCGTACTCGTCGGTGAGCAGCGCCTTCAGCGCCTCCTCGCCGGAGCGCGCCCGGACCAGATCCTGATCGAGCGAACTGAGAATGGCCTCCAGTGCGATCAGGTTCTCCTCGCGGTCGTCCACGAGCAGGATCTTCGCCTTGTCGTCCACGCGTCGTCTCTCCGATTCCGGTCCGGCCTCCCGCCGTGCGGCCACGCCCAGCCCCACGCCCGGCCCCACGGCGACCCTACCTGCCAGGCGACTCCTCTCCTCAGCGGACGATGGAGGGTTGCAGCCAGTTCCTCATGACGTCAAGGAGATGATCCACGTCGACGGGCTTCGGCACGTAGTCCGACGCGCCCGATTCGAGGCTCTTCTCCCGATCGCCCTTCATCACCTTCGCGGTGATCACGATGATCGGCAGCTCGGCGAACTGCGGCATCTGCCTGATCGCCGCCGTCGTCGCGTACCCGTCCAGGCCGGGCATCATCACGTCCATCAGCACGATCGCCACGTCCGGGTTGCGGTGCAGCAGGTCGATCCCCGCCTGCCCGTCCTCGGCGTACAGGACCTCCATCCCGTACCCCTCCAGGACGGACGTCAGCGCGAACACGTTGCGGACGTCGTCGTCGACGATCAGCACCTTGCGGCCCGACAGCACCCTGTCGACGAAGTCCGCCGGCGGCTCCGCCAGCATCCCGTTCAGCGCGGGCTCGGGCCGCCGGACCTCACCGGGAGGCCGCTGGTCGGCCGGAAGCCCGTTCTCGCGGCCGGACGCCGCGCGCGGCGCGCCGCCCTCGGCGGGACCGCCCGCCGGCAGCGCGGGCGCGGCCTCCGCCGCACCCTCGGCCTCCTCCTGCGCCGCGGACCGCCGGCGGCCTTCCGCCTCGCTGTACTGGGCCGGCAGGTACAGCGTGAACACGCTGCCGCGGCCCGGCTGGCTCTCCGCCTGGATCTCGCCGCCCAGCAGCCGGGCGATGTTCCGGCTGATCGACAGGCCCAGCCCGGTGCCGCCGTAGCGGCGGCTGGTGGTCCCGTCGGCCTGCTGGAACGGCTCGAAGATCTCCTGCAGCTTGTCGGCGCTCACCCCGATGCCGGTGTCGATCACCCGGAACGCGATGACGTCCGGGGTGTTCCACAGCGCCGGCAGCGTGAAGTCGATGTCCCCGGCCCGCTCGATCACCAGCCGGACCTCGCCCTCGGCGGTGAACTTCACCGCGTTCGACAGCAGGTTCCGCAGCACCTGCTGCAGCCGCTGCTCGTCGGTGTTCAGCGTCGGCGGGACGTCCGGCGCGACCTCCACCCCGAAGTGCAGCCCCTTGTCGACCGACAGCGGGCGGAACGTCGCGTCGACGTAGTCCACCAGCGCCGGCACCGACAGCCGCTGCGGATGCGCCTCCATCTTCCCGGCCTCCACCTTGGCCAGGTCGAGGATGTCGTTGATCAGCTCCAGCAGGTCGGTGCCGGACTCGTGGATCGTCCGCGCGAACTCCACCTGCTTGTCGGTGAGGTTGCCGCCCTGGTTCTCCGACAGCAGCTTGGCCAGCACCAGCAGGCTGTTCAGCGGCGTCCGCAGCTCGTGCGACATGTTCGCCAGGAACTCCGACTTGTACCGCGAGGAGATCGCCAGCTGCTCGGCGCGCTCCTCCAGCGTCCGCCGCGCCTGCTCGATCTGGAAGTTCTGGATCTCGATCGCCCGGTTCTGCTGGGCGAGCAGCGCCGCCTTCTCCTCCAGCTCGGTGTTGGAGTGCCGCAGCTCGCCCTGCTGGCGCTGCAGCTCGTCGGAGCGTTCCTGGAGCTCCTGCGCGAGCCGCTGGGACTCGCCGAGCAGCGCCTCGGTCCGGGTGTTGGCGCGGATCGCGTTCAGCGTCACCCCGATCGTCTCGATCAGCTGGCTGAAGAACGCCAGGTGCACGTCCGTGAACCGGCCGAACGAGGCCAGCTCGATCGCGCCGAGCACCTCGTCCTCGAACACGATCGGCAGCACGATGATGTTGACCGGCGACGACTCGCCCAGCCCCGACCCGATCCGGACGTAGTCGGCGGGCGCGTCGTTGATCAGCAGCGGGCGGCGCTCCTGCGCGGCCTGCCCGACGAGCCCCTCGCCGAGCGCGAACCGGACCGTGCCGATCCGGCTGCGCCGCGTCCCGTACCCGGCGATCAGCACCAGCTCGGTCTCCTCGCCGCCCTCGGCCAGGTAGAACGCGCCGTACTGGGCGCTCGCCGTCGGCGTCAGCTCCCGCATGATCAGCTCGGCGACCTGCATCAGGTCCCGGTGGCCCTGCATGAGCCCGCCGATCCGGGCCAGGTTGGTCTTCAGCCAGTCCTGCTCCTCGTTCGCGCGGGTCGTCTCGCGCAGGGTGGCGACCATCAGGTTGACGTTGTCGGACAGCTCGGCGACCTCGCCGCGCGCCTCCACGGTGATCGTCCGGGTCAGGTCGCCGGTGGCGACCGCGCTGGCCACCGCGCCGATCGCGCGGACCTGCGTGGTCAGGTTGCGGGCCAGCTCGTTCACGCTCTCGGTGAGCCGCTTCCAGGTGCCGGAGACGCCCTCGACCTCGGCCTGCCCGCCGAGCCGCCCTTCGCTGCCCACCTCGCGGGCGACCCGGGTCACCTCGGACGCGAACGACGACAGGGTGTCCACCATCGTGTTCAGCGTCGTCTTCAGCTCCAGGATCTCGCCCTGCGCGTCGACGTCGATGCGGCGGGTCAGGTCGCCGTGCGCGACCGCCGTCGCGACCTGCGCGATGTTGCGGACCTGGTAGGTCAGGTTGGACGCCATCCCGTTGACGTTGTCGGTCAGGTCCTTCCACATGCCGCCCGCGCCGGGCACGTGCGCCTGGCCGCCGAGGCGGCCCTCCGTGCCGACCTCGCGGGCGACCCGGCTGACCTCGTCCGCGAACGCCGACAGCGTGTCGACCATCGTGTTCAGCGTGTCCTTGAGCTGAAGGATCTCGCCCTGCGCGTCGACCTCGATCTTGCGGGTCAGGTCGCCCTGCGCGACCGCCGTGGTGACCTGCGCGATCCCCCGGACCTGCACGGTCAGGTTGTTCGCCATCGAGTTGACGTTGTCGGTCAGGTTCTTCCAGACCCCGCTGACGCCCTGGACGTTGGCCTGGCCGCCGAGGCGCCCCTCGGTGCCGACCTCGCGGGCGACGCGGGTGACCTCGTCGGCGAAGGCCGAGAGGGTGTCGACCATCGTGTTGACGGTGTCCTTGAGTTCGAGGATCTCGCCCTGGGCGTCGACGGTGATCTTCTTGCCGAGGTCGCCCTCGGCGACGGCGGTGGTGACCTGGGCGATGTTGCGGACCTGGTAGGTCAGGTTGGACGCCATCCCGTTGACGTTGTTGGTCAAGTCCCGCCAGACGCCGCCGGCGCCGGGCACGTTGGCCTGGCCGCCGAGACGGCCTTCGGTGCCGACCTCGCGGGCGACGCGGGTGACCTCGTCGGCGAAGGCCGAGAGGGTGTCGACCATCGTGTTGACGGTGTCCTTGAGTTCGAGGATCTCGCCCTGGGCGTCGACGGTGATCTTC
>NZ_JABMCA010000099.1:18001-27910 GCF_014706005.1 Actinomadura sp. RB99
TCTTGCCCAGGTCGCCCTCGGCGACGGCCGTGGTGACCTGCGCGATGTTGCGGACCTGGTAGGTCAGGTTGTTCGCCATCGCGTTGACGTTGTCGGTCAGGTTCTTCCAGACGCCGCTGACGCCCCGCACGTTCGCCTGGCCGCCGAGCCGGCCCTCGGTGCCGACCTCGCGGGCGACGCGGGTGACCTCGTCGGCGAACGCCGACAGCTGGTCCACCATCTGGTTCACGGTGAGCTTCAGCTCCTGAAGCTCACCGGTCGCCTCGACCGTGACCTTGCGGGTCAGGTCGCCCTGCGCCACCGCCGTCGTGACCTCGGCGATGTCGCGGACCTGCGACGTCAGCCGCGCCGCCATCACGTTCACCGACGCCGTCACGTCCCGCCAGCGGCCGGTCATGCCGCGCGACGGGGCCTGGCCGCCGAGCCGGCCCTCCGTGCCGACCTCCCGGGCGAACTGGGTGACCTCCCAGGTGAACTGGTCCAGCAGCTCGACCATGCCGTTCACCGACTTGGCCATCCGCAGCAGCTCGCCGCGCATGGGCCGGCCGCGCACCCGCAGCTCCACCCGCTGGCTCAGGTCGCCGGCCGCCACCGCCTCCACCACCCGGTGCATCCCGGTGGCCAGGTCGGTGAGCTTGTCGATGATCGCGTTCGCGTCCTCCACCGCCGACGCCCACGACCCCCGCAGGCTCCCCGGCGTCAGCCGCCCGCGCAGCTGCCCCTCGCGGCCGATCTCGCGCCGCACCCGGGCCAGCCCGGACGCCACCTCATGCCCGTTCTGCCGGATCTCGTCCAGTATCGCCCCGGCCTCCGCGACGGCGCCCTCGCCGGGCACGTCCAGCTCGGCCGCCGTCCGGCCGTCCCGGACGGCGGCCAGCGCCTTCAACAGCGGCGCGAGATCGGCGTCGCTGTAACGCGGAGTGGTGTCGCGAGACCCGCCCGCGGGGCGGGCACGGGACGCTGTACGCGGCATTGTTCCTCTTCCTCCTGGCCCGCGGTCGCCGGGTGCCCGGCGCGGCGGGCCGGTCTTTCCGGACCGCCTCCCGGCCGCACCAGTACTCTACGTTGCCGCCCGTTCCAGAGCCCGAATCGCTCGCTCACGAGTGACAAGCGGCATAGGTCATGGATCGGGGGCCGTAGTCTTCGTGTTACGGTCTGTCGTGTTGTGACGGAGCGCCGGACACCGAGGTCAGAGGCATCGCAAGGCCCCGGTTCGGCACTCTCGTGGCCGGGTGGCCGCACGGTCTGCCACGATGGCCAGACCCGGTAAGAGGCTTCGAACGAGGGACGGCAGTTGGATCGGCAGACGGCGTCGGCGACCTTCCCGTCCGCCGCCGCGGCGGTGGCGGACGCGCGCCGCTTCGTCCGCAAGGTGCTCGCCGACTGGGGCATGGACGAGGCCGCCGACGACGCGGTCCTGGCCACCAGCGAGCTGGCCACCAACGCGGTCGCCTACGCCGGCACGTCCTTCGAGGTGTCCTGCCGCCTGGAGGGCGGCGACATCGAGATCGAGGTCCGCGACCGCCACCCCACCCGCGGGATCGAGATGCCGGGCGTCACCGCCTCCAGCGGCCGCGGCCTGCCGTCGATCGCCCGGCTGGCCGCCTCCTGGGGCGTCTCCTACGACCGCCGCACCAAGGGCGTCTGGTTCCGGCTGCCCCGTCCCGGCGCCGACGAGGAAGGCGCCGAGCCGGGCACGTCCGACGACACCGCCGCGGAGGCGGAGCCGACTCCCGGCATCGCCCGCGCGGAACGGGCCGCACGCGGCTTCGCCGGCCTCGACACGGCCGCCGAGGCCGGGCTCGAGCCCGGCGTCCCCGGCGCCCAGCCCCGCGACGACCGGCTCGGCGGCGAGCGCCTCGACGCCGACGGCATGGGCGAGACGCCCGCCGCCGGCGACCGGCTGCTGCGCTCCCCGGCCGCGGTGGAGGCCATGGAGGACGCCGTCGCGGCCGTCCGCGAGGTGCTCGGCGCCGACGGCGCGGCCGTCCTGCTGACCGAGCGCGACGGACGCCTGATCATGGGCGCGTCCGGCGGCACGGCCGCGGAGATGCCGCTCGGCGGCCTGACGGTGGGCGGCCTCGCCCCCGCCGTCCGCGCCGGCTCGCCCTGGGTGGCCCCCGACGCCGCCGACCCGGCCGCCGCCGCGCTGCGGGCCGGCTCGCTGGCAGCCGCCCCGCTGGAGTCGCAGGGTCGCCTCACCGGCCTGCTGGTGGCCGTCTCATCGGCCCCCGGCCGGTTCGAGGAGGCCGACGGCGCCCGCCTCGGCCGCCTCGCCGACGAGATCTCGCTGTCCCTGGAGAAGGCCAGGGTGGGGGAGCTGGAACGGTCCTGGCGCGGCTGGCTCAGCTTCGTCGCCGAGGCCAGCGACCTGCTCGCCGGCACCCTCGACCAGGAACGGACGATGGCGCTGGTCGCCCAGCTCGTCGTGCCCCGGCTCGCCACCTGGTGCGCCGTCTACACCGTCACCGAGGCCGAGCCGGCGCGGCTCGCCTACGTCTGGCACGCCGACGAGACCCGCGCCGACGGCCTGCGCGACCTGCTCGACCAGGCCAGCTCCGCCCCGCCGATGGACGCCCCCGGCCCCTGGAACGGCCTGGCCGGCGCACCGGAGGACGTCCGCGCCGCCGCCGGCGACACCGCCGACGACCAGGTCTACGCGTTCCCGCTGATCGCCCGGGGCCGCCGCATCGGCAGCATCGTCATCGGCCGCCCCGCCGGCGACCGGTTCCAGCGCAGCGCCATCGAACTGGCCGAGGAGCTCAGCCGCCGCGCCGCCCTCGCCGTCGACAACGCCCGCCTGTTCTCCGCCCAGACCGCCATGAGCAGCGCCCTGCAGCGCAGCCTGCTCCCGCCCGGCATCCCGGAGATCCCCGGCCTGGAGGTCGCGGTCGTGTACGAGCCGGCGGGGGAGGGCAGCGAGGTCGGCGGCGACTTCTACGACGTGTTCGAGTCCGGGGTCCGGCCCGGCGCCCCGCAGACCCCGTCCCGCTGGCGGTTCGCGATCGGCGACGTGTGCGGCACCGGGCCGGAGGCCGCCGCCGTCACCGGCCTGGCCCGGCACGCGCTGCGCATCCTGGCCGCCGAGGACATGTCGGTGCCGGGCGTCCTCGCCCGCCTCAACCGGCTGATCCTGGGCGAGGGCGAGCGCGGGCGGCTGCTCACCCTGCTGCACGGCGAGATCGCGGCGCGCCGCCGCCGCGACGGCGTCACGATCAGGCTGACGAGCGCGGGGCACCCGCCCCCGCTGGTGCTCGACCCCGAGGGCGGCGTCCGCGAGGCCGCCACCCCCCAGCCGCTGCTCGGCGTGTTCGACGGTGTGGAGTTCCACACCGACACCCTCGAGCTGCGCCGCGGCGAGGTGCTGCTGTGCGTGACCGACGGGGTCACCGAGCGGCGCTCGGGCAACCGGCTGCTCGGCGACGGCCACGGGCTGGAGCGGCTGCTGGCCGGCTGCACCGGGCTGAGCGCAGGGGCCGTCGCCGCCCGCATCCAGCGAGCGGTGCGCGATTTCGGCCCCGAACCCTCGAACGACGACGTTGCCCTCATCGTTCTGCGGGCGTCATGATGGAGACCAACAATCGGTAAGGTGGGGTGGCGTGGGGCTTGCCTTGCACACGACACGACAGGACGGCCGTGCGACGATCGCCGCGCGCGGCTCCATAGACCTGCACTCCTCCGACGAGCTACGGGCCCGGCTGGCCGAACTCGTGGACGCCGGTGAGCGCGTGGTCGTGGTCGATCTCACCGCCGTCGACTTCTGCGACTCGTCCGGCCTCAACGTCCTCGTCCGCGCGTACAAGCACGCCCGGGCGCAGAACGCCACGCTGACGGTCACCGGCGCTTACGGCCGGGTGGAGAACGTGCTGCGCACGACCGGCCTCGACCGCTTCCTGATCGAGGGTCCGGCGGAGGAGGCGCCCGCCGATGGACGCTGAGACCGCGCCGCCCGGATCCGGGCGGCCCCACCGGACGGGACGGCACACGATGCGGAACGGCGAGCGGGCGGAGTGACCGACCCGATGACCGAGACCACGCTGCGCGCGGCCCCGCAGACGGAGGCCGTCGAGTACGCGCGCCGCCTCGCCGCCCGTACCATGCGCACCTGGGCGCTCATGGAGCGCGAAGAGCTCGTGACCGCGATCGTCGCCGAACTGGTCGCCAACGCCGTCCGGCATGCCGGGACGGCGCTGGAGCTGCGCCTGCTGCGCGGCACCGGGCGCGTCCGGGTCGAGGTCCGCGACCGCGCCGCCCAGCTGCCCCGGCTGACCGTCCCCGGCCCCCTCGACGAGTCCCACCGCGGCCTGTTCATCGTCGACCGGTTCGCCACCTCGTGGGGCGCCGACCCGGTCACCGGCGGCAAGGTCGTCTGGGCCGAGGTCAGCATCTGACACGGCCTCCGGGGCCGTCCGTCCCGATTCGAGGATCGTTCGTCGCACCGCCGGCCGGGGGCACCCGGACATGAGAACGGCGCGTCCCGCCCCTGAGAGGCGGGACGCGCCGTGCCCGGACCGCTCGTCAGGACGACTTGCGGTACAGCTCCGCGACCATGAACGCCAGGTCCAGCGACTGGCCGCGGTTGAGCCGCGGGTCGCAGGCCGTCTCGTAGCGCTGGTGCAGATCGTCCTCCGCCAGCCCGTGGCCGCCGCCCGTGCACTCGGTCACGTCGTCGCCGGTGAACTCGATGTGGATGCCGCCCGGGTGCGTGCCGAGCGCCCGGTGCACCTCGAAGAAGCCGGCGACCTCGTCCAGCACGTCGTCCAGCCGCCGCGTCTTGTGCCCGCTCGGCGCCTCGTAGGTGTTGCCGTGCATCGGGTCGCAGATCCACGCGACCGGCGCGCCGCTCTGGTCCACCTTCTCGATCAGCGGCGGCAGCGCGTCCCGAATCCGGCCCGCGCCCATCCGGGTGATGAAGGTCAGCCGGCCGGGCTCCCGCTCCGGGTTCAGCGTGTCGATCAGCGCCAGCGCGTCGTCGGCGGTGGTCGTGGGCCCGAGCTTCACCCCGATCGGGTTGCGGATGTGCCGCAGGAACTCCACGTGCGCGCCGTCCAGCTGCCGGGTCCGCTCGCCGATCCACAGGAAGTGGCTGGACACGTCGTAGGGCAGGCCGCTGAGGTGGTCGATCCGGGTCAGCGCCCGCTCGTACTCCAGCAGCAGCGCCTCGTGGCTGGAGTAGAACTCCACGCTGTGGAACTCGTCCGGGCTCACCCCGCACGCCTTCATGAACGTCAGCGCCCGGTCGATCTCCCCGGCGAGCTGCTCGTACCGGCGGCCCGAGGGGCTCGTCGCCACGAAGTCCTGGTTCCAGGCGTGCACCTGCCGCAGGTCGGCGTAGCCGCCCTTGGTGAACGCCCGGCACAGGTTCAGCGTCACCGCCGAGCAGTGGTAGGCGCGCAGCAGCCGGTGCGGGTCGTTGCGGCGGGACTCGGCGTCGAACGCGAAGCCGTTCACCGCGTCGCCCCGGTAGGCGGGCAGCTCCACGCCGCCGCGCACCTCCGACGGCTTCGAGCGCGGCTTGGCGAACTGCCCCGCCATCCGGCCGATCTTCACGACCGGCACGCTGGCGGCGTACGTGAGCACCACCGCCATCTGCAGCAGCGTCTTGAGCTTGTTCTTGACCGCGTCGGCGTTCGACCCCTCGAACGTCTCCGCGCAGTCGCCGCCCTGCAGGACGAACGCCTCGCCGCGCGCGACCTCCGCGAGACGGGCCTTGAGCTGGTCGCACTCGCCCGCGAACACGAGCGGCGGCTGGGCGGCGAGTTCGGCGGCGACGGCGCGGACCTCGGCCGGGTCGTCCCAATCGGGCTGCTGCAGTGCGGGGAGGTCGCGCCAGGCGTCGAGCGCCCCCGAGACGCTGGAAGTACTCACGCGCAAAGGGTATCGGGCGGTGCGCGCGCTCGATGCCCCGTCCGGGCCCCCTAGACCGCTCCAGGACGGCCCGCGGTCGCTGCCGATGCCCAAGAGAACGCCGACCTGGCGGCCTCGAGGCCGCCAGGCCGGCGGATCACGCATGATGTTCGGTTGTCGGGCCGCGACAGAGTCAGGCCGCGCGGCTCCCCGCGCCGGCCCGTACGGGCTCCCGCGTCGCGTGCGGCGCGTGGGACGCATGGGGCGCTCCCGCCAGGGCACGGCGCCCGCTCAGGTCCGTCTCGGTCGCCAGCTGGCGCAGCCGCCGCAGCGAACGGTCGGTGATCTGCCGCACCCGGTTGTGGCTCAGGCCGTACCGGGCGCCGATCTGCGCGTAGGACAGCGGCTGGCCGTTGTCCATCCCGAAACGGGCCCGCAGGATCGCCGACTCCCGCTCAGGCAGCCGGTCCAGCAGCCGGCCCAGGCCCTCCAGGTCGTCCAGCGCCAGGATCTCCGCCTCGGGCGTCACCGCCTCCGGGTCCTCCAGCAGATCGCCCATGGGCGTCTCGCCGGCGTCGTCGACGGTCGCGTCCAGGCTTGCCGGGTCGCGCCGCCAGCGCAGCAGCTCGTCGACGTGCTCGGGTTCCGCCCCCAGCGCCCCGGCGAGCTCGTCACGGTTCGGTTCGCGGCCGAGTTCGCGGCCGAGCTGCCGCTCGGCGCGCCGCAGCCGGGAAAGCTCCTCCTCCACGTGGACGGGCAGCCGGATCGTGCGGGCCGTGTGGCTGAGCCCGCGCCCGATCGCCTGCCTGATCCACCAGGTCGCATATGTGGAGAACTTGAAGCCGCGCCGGTAGTCGAACTTCTCCACCGCGCGCATCAACCCCAGGTTCCCCTCTTGAATGAGGTCTATGAGGGGCAACGAGTCGGTCGGGTACTTCCGGGCGATCGAGACGACCAGCCGCAGGTTGGCCTCGACGAAGCGCTGCTTGGCGCGCAGCCCCGCCGCGACCAGGTCCTCCAGCTCCTCGCGGGACGCGCCCGCGGGCGTGCGTCCCTCCTCGAGCAGCTGTTCGGCGTACAGGCCCCCTTCGATCGCCTTGGCCAGATCGACCTCCTCCTGCGCGTCGAGCAGGGGAGTACGGCCGATCCGGTCGAGGTACGCTCCGACAAGATCCTTGTCGGTGACGTCGACCCTGTCGCCCTTGGTACGGGTTGCAGCCATCCTGACCCTTCTCCGGTGCGATCTCCCTATGAGGTCAACGCTAATTACCGTCCTGTGATTCCCGAGTGCGGAATACTGCGAGGCTGGCAGCCGCTCTACCGTCCTGATACCCCGGCAGAGGAGAAACCGACATGGCGACCGTCACACTCACCGCCGAGAACTTCGACGAGGTGGCCCAAGGGGACGGCATCGTGCTGGTCGACTTCTGGGCGGAGTGGTGCGGCCCGTGCAAGCGGTTCGCGCCCGTCTTCGAGAAGTCCGCGGACAAGCACGACGACATCGTTTTCGGCAAGGTCGACACCGAGGCCCAGCCCGAGCTGTCCGAGCGCTTCGGGATCGCCTCGATCCCCACGCTGATGGCCATCCGCGACGGAGTGATCGTCTTCGCGGAGCCGGGCGCGCTGCCGGAGTCCGTGCTGGAGAACGTGATCGAGCAGGTCCGGGCCCTCGACATGGAGGACGTCCGCCGCCGCGCCGACACCTGAGCCTCCGCAATGCCCCGCCCGCACCGGGTTGCGGGCAGGGGACGGGCAGCCGTCACGGGCGCGGCAGGATGGCAAAGATGCGCCCCGCGGCGCCCGACGCGGCCCGCCGATGGACGATGATGGACGGATGCTCGCCGATGTCGTCCCGTACCTGGTGTGCCCCGTCTGCGGAGGGGATCTGGCGTTGGCGGAGCGGGGACTGCTCTGCGCGTCCGGGCACGCGTTCGACATCGCGCGGCAGGGCTACGCGAATCTGCTGCCGGGAAACGCGCGGCCCGGCACCGCGGACACGCCCGAGATGGTGCGCGCCCGCGCCGAGTTCCTCGGCGCCGGCCATTTCGACGCGCTCGCCGCGCGGTTGGCCGGGAGCGTCGGGAGATCGTTGGACGGGCATTGCCTGGTCCTGGACGCCGGCGCGGGCACCGGCCATTACCTGGCCCGCATCCTGGACCGAGCACCCGACGCGGCCGGCCTCGCCCTGGACATCTCCAAGCACGCCGCCCGCCGCGCCGCGAAGGCGCATCCGCGCGCCGGCGCGGTCGTCGCGGACCTGTGGCGTCCCCTTCCGGTGCGCGACGGCGCGGCGGCGACCGTCGTGAACGTGTTCGCCCCCCGCAACGCCGCCGAGTTCCATCGCGTCCTGAGCCCGGAGGGTCTGCTCTTCACGGTGACGCCATCGCCCCGGCATCTCGGCACCCTCGTGGAGTCGCTCGGGCTGCTGTCGATCGACGAGCGCAAGACCGAGCGGATGGACGCGGCCCTGGCCGGCTACTTCAAGTTCGATTCGCGGCAGCAGATCGAGGGCGAGGCCGTCCTCACGCATGAGGAGACCGCGACGCTCGTGGGCATGGGGCCCAGCGCGCATCACGTGCCGGCGGACCGGCTGTGGGAACGGCTCAGGCCGCTACCGGATCCGCTGCCAGTTCCGCTTTCCTTCGTGCTGTCGGTCTACCGCCGGCTCGAATAGCCGTCCGCGGGGACGGGCCGGTTCCTGCTGAGCGAGTTCGAGCAGCGCCTGGGGGATCTCACCGGGCGTGGTCACCTCCCGCACACCGGGGACGTCCGCGGCATCGAAGCTGAACGACGCCGACACCGAGCGGGCGGTACCGCTGAGCAGCACCCGCTGGAGGGCCTGCCCGGCGCGGAGCCACTCGGTGCGGCCGTCCCCGCCGGTGGTCAGGACGGCGCGCTGCGCGCTCCCGTCCGGGGAGGTCGGAAGCGGGTGGAGCGCGGCGCCCTCCAACCGCGCCGCCTCGCGGAGCTCGTTGAGGACGTGCGCCGACGGGCGTTCACCGGCCGGCGATGCCGTGGCGGACAGCGGGCGGAGCGTGGCGGCGCAGAGCAGCCGCTCCTCCCGCGTCACCCGATGCCGTCCCGCGAGGCGGACGGTGGCGAGGAGCGCGGGGCGGCCCGCGTCGGGAAGCAGCCGCACCACGGCCTCGTGACCGAGCTGGGCGGCGGTGAGCCGCAGGTTCACCAGCGCGGCCCCGCTCGCCAGGTGCAGGGCCCGGCCCGCCGGATCGCGCAGCGGCCTGAACCGGTCCGGGTCGGCGTGCAGCTCGATGAGGCCCGCGGCGACCTTGAACCGCCAGGCGTGCACGTCATGGACCGTCGGTCCCATCGTCGCGGCGACCACCAGGCGCTCCGCCGAGGCGCGGACGGTTGCGGGGACACTCACGGGCGTTCCTCCTCACCTCGGCCGGCATCGGGGACCGGCCGAACCGGGGACCGGCCGCCGCTCCGCCGGAACGGCCGGACGGGCGAGCGACTCGGGACTGCGAACGGTACCGCACTGTGACCCGGTCCACTAAGGGTGGGAAAAGGGAGGTCAACGGGCCTGACGGGGATGGCCGGAAGGGGGTGGGGGCCGGGACCGGAGCGCTTTGATTTGACGGTCTTCCGGGGGCGTCCTAATGTCTCTCTCGCCCCAAGGGATGCGGGACGCCGAGAGGCGGACGGCCCGGGGAACCAGGACTCGGAAAAACGGTTCGGGCATCGCCCGGGCTGATGTACGATGACTGGGTCAGCCCGAGACGGGATGCAGGACGCCGCAAGGTGGCCGGCCCGGAGGGCGCCTCCTGATGAACGATCATGACGGACCTTCGGTCTGTCCCGGTCGTGACGCGCGGAGGACTAGGAACTTCCTCGACCGTCAAAAAGATCTTCACCGGTCAGCTTGACACCGAGGATGAACCTGGTAAGTTAGAATGGTTGCCCCGGAGCGGGGCTTGCGAGAGCGGGTCCGGCGCGGTGGGTGTCCGTTTCTTGAGAACTCAACAGCGTGTTAAAAGCCAGTGCCTTTATCGACCTGGCCGGTTCGGCCGGGTCGCCCCGTGCCATCTCTTCGGGGGTGGT